>VGOD01000090.1 GCA_016876015.1 Chloroflexota bacterium | reverse complement strand
TGTTAGAATGATCAGGCGAGAGGAGTAAATACGATGAGTACGACCACAGTTGAAACCACGGTCAGCTTCGGCTTGCCCGATCTCGAAAATCTGATGCGCCGCGTCGTGCGCGAAGTGATGCGCGAGGAATTCGCGCGCTTGCCCTATCCGCCGACGCGTTCTATAACGCCTTCGATCCTCGATGATTGGAGCCAGGAAGGGCCTGACGATCCGGCGGGCGACGATGAACTCTTACGCGAGGCGATGACCGTCCTGGACGTCTATGGCGACAAGCCGGAGACCTGGATGACGTGGGAGGACTTCGAAGCCGAACTGGATCGAGCGGAGGCGCGCGGTGAGTTACCAGGTTGACGTTCCTACGCCGGTTCGCAAGGAGATCGCGAGTTTGCCTGGCTATGTGCGAGCTGAGGTCAGGCAGTTAATCCGAGAGTTGCAGCAGGAACCGACGCCTCTCCGTGCCAAAGAATTACGCGAGAAGTCGAATATCTATCGCATTTGGCTGGCGACCAAATGGCGCGTCGCATACCAGGTGGATGAAGAGTCGCAGCGTGTGCTACTTCTGCGCGTGCGGCTGAAGAAATTCATGGACTACGAAAGCTTGTGACGGGGGGTCATTTGCGTTTTTCGCTTTGCGCATTTCTGAAGGGGACAATACATGGCTGTACGCACTGAAGATCTCGTAGCACAGCTTAAACAACAGATTCTCAGCTTCCAGGCGCCCGTGCGCGTCGTGGACGTCGGCTCGGTGCTCCAGGTTGGCGACGGGATCGCGCGCGCCAGTGGCCTGGCCAGTGTGCGCGCCATGGAGCTGGTGAAGTTTCCCAAGACCGGCACGATGGGCATGGCCTTCAACCTCGAACGGGACAACGTCGGCATCATCATCCTGGGCGACTACACCGAGATCGAGGAGGGGGACCAGGTGACAGCTACCGGCGAGATCGCTTCCGTGCCGGTGGGCGACCCGCTGATCGGCCGGGTCGTGAATGCCCTGGGCCAGCCGGTGGATGGCAAAGGCGCGATCAAGACCGACCGTGCTCGCTTCGTGGAGCGCATCGCGCCTGGCGTGATCGTCCGCAAGGGGGTAGATACCCCTGTCCAGACCGGCATCAAGGCCATTGATACCATGACCCCCATCGGCCGCGGCCAGCGCGAGCTGATCATCGGCGACCGGCAGACCGGCAAGACCGCCCTGGCGATTGATACGATCATCAATCAGCGGGGCAAGAACCTGATCTGCATTTACGTCGCCATCGGCCAGAAGCTGGCGCAGGTAGCGCAGGTGGTGGCGACCCTGGAACGCTACGGCGCGATGGCGCATACCATCGTGGTGGTCGCATCGGCATCGGAGCCGGCCGCCATGCAGTACATCGCTCCATACGCCGGCTGCGCGATGGGCGAGGAGTTCATGGAGCAGGGCAAGGACGCGCTGATCGTCTACGACGACCTGACCAAACACGCCTGGGCCTATCGCCAGGTTTCCCTGCTGCTGCGCCGTCCCCCGGGCCGCGAAGCCTACCCAGGCGACGTCTTCTATCTGCACTCGCGCTTGCTGGAGCGGGCGGCCAAGATGCACCCGGATCACGGCGGCGGCTCGCTGACCGCGTTGCCGATCATCGAGACCCAGGCCGGCGACGTCTCGGCCTACGTCCCCACCAACGTCATTTCGATCACCGACGGCCAGATCTACCTGGAGAGCGACCTGTTCTACGCGGGCATTCGGCCGGCGGTGAACGTCGGTCTGTCGGTGAGCCGGGTGGGCGGCGCTGCCCAGGTGCGGGCCATGCGCCAGGTGGCCGGCCAACTGCGCCTGCAATTGGCGCAATTCCGCGAGCTGGCGGCCTTTGCCCAGTTTGCCTCTGACCTCGATAAATCAACGCGTAACCAGCTTGAGTTGGGCCAGCGCCTGACCGAGATCCTGAAACAACCGCAGTACGAGCCGATGGCGCTCGATCAGCAGGTGATGATCATCTTCGCGGCTACGAATGGATTCCTGGACGACGTGCCCGTGGACAAGGTCAGGGCATGGGAGGCTGATTTCAGCCGCTTCATGGCCTCGCAGCGACCGGACCTCGGCCGGACGATCATGAACGAGAGGACTCTCAGCGAGAAGACCACCCAGGACCTCAGGGACGCCATCACCGCTTTCAAGGCGCAGCGACAGGTGGGATAGCATGGCAACCGCACGAGAGATCCGCCGACGCATCCGCGGCGTGCGCAACACCGCTCAGATCGCCAAGGCGATGGAGACGGTGGCGGCCTCCAAAATGCGCCGGGCGCAGCAGCAGACGTTGGCTTCGCGGCCCTATGCCGAGAAAGCCCTGGCAGTGCTGCACTCCCTGGCCCGCCAGGCGCACGCCGGCGGCGGCGCCCTCCATCCCCTGCTAGAGCAGCGAGAGGTCAAGACCGTTGGCCTGATCGTCTATACGGCCGACCGCGGCCTGTGCGGCGCCTTCAACGCCAACATGATCCGCAAGGCGGTGGATTTCACCAAGACGCAGGAGTATCCCTACAACTTGATTGCGGTGGGACGGAAAGGCCGCGATTTCTTCATGCGTTACGGCTTCCCTGTGGCGGCCGAATTCACCGGCATCCCCGACCGGCCCGCCATGCCAGACCTGTCGCCCGTCGCCCGCGTGGCCATTGACGACTTTCTGAATGGGCGCTGGGATGCCGTCTACCTGGCCTATACCAGCTTCGTCAACACCCTGGTTCAGCGGCCGACCATCGTGCGCCTGCTGCCATTGGAGCCCGTGTGGGAAAGCGGCACGCATGGCAGTGTGGATTATATCTACGAACCCAATCCTGAAGCCATTCTGGGGCAGGTGCTACCCCGCTTTACTGAACTGGAGATCTACCAGGCCATGCTGGAGTCCATCGCCAGCGAGCAGAGCGCACGCATGGTGGCCATGCGCAACGCCCGCGAGGCAGCTACCGACCTGATCACCGAGCTGACACTGAGCTACAACAAGGCGCGGCAGGAGGCGATTACGAAGGAGTTGCTGGACATCGCGGGAGGTGCGGAGGCGTTGGCGAAAGCGCGAGGATCATGAGATGGAAGATATTCGGAGAGGGCAGAATGCCTGAGCTAATTGAAGGCAAGATCACGCAAATCATGGGGCCGGTGGTGGATGTGGAGTTCCCGGCCGGGCAGTTGCCTGAGATCTACCACGCGATCGAGGTGCCCCGGGACGGCAGCCCACTGATCCTGGAGGTGCAGCAGCAGCTCGGCAACAACGGCGTGCGCTGCCTGGCCATGGATACCACCGACGGTCTGCAACGGGGGGTCCCGGCCATCGCCACCGGCGCGCCGATCAGTGTGCCGGTTGGGCCATCCACCCTGGGCCGGGTGTTCAACGCCCTGGGTGAGCCGGTGGACAAGCGGGGCAAGGTGGTGACCAGGGAGTTCTACCCTATCCACCGGCCCGCGCCGCCCTTCGAGGAGCAGGTTACCCAGCCAGAACTGCTGGAGACCGGCGTCAAGGTGATTGACCTGATCGCGCCCTTCACCCGCGGCGGCAAGACGGGCGTCTTCGGCGGAGCCGGGGTCGGCAAGACCGTCATCATCCAGGAGTTGATCCGCACCTTCGCCACCGTGCACCAGGGCTTCTCGGTCTTCGCCGGCGTAGGGGAACGCTCGCGCGAGGGCAACGACCTCTGGCACGAGATGAACGAGTCGGGGGTCATCGACAAGGTGGCCATGGTCTTCGGCCAGATGAACGAGCCGCCCGGGGTGCGCTTCCGGGTGGGCCTGACCGGACTGACCATGGCCGAGTACTTTCGCGACCAGGGCCGCGATGTGCTGCTCTTCATTGACAACATCTACCGCTTCGTGATGGCCGGCATGGAGGTCTCGGCGCTGATGGGCCGCATGCCCAGCGCGGTCGGCTACCAGCCGACGCTCGGCACCGACATGGGCGAGCTGCAAGAGCGGATCGTCAGCACCAAGCGGGGCGCCATCACCTCGATGCAGGCGGTCTACGTGCCGGCCGACGACTACACCGATCCCGCGCCGGTGACCACCTTCGCGCACCTGGACGCCACCATTGCGCTGGAGCGCTCCATCGTCGAGATGGGCATCTACCCGGCCGTGGATCCGCTGGCCTCGACCTCGCGCATCCTCGACCCGCGCGTGGTCGGCGAGGAGCACTACAACACAGCGCGCGAAGTGCAGCGCGTGCTTCAGCGCTACAAGGACCTTTCCGACATCATCGCCATCCTGGGCGTGGAGGAGCTGAGCGAAGAGGACAAGCTGACCGTGGCGCGGGCGCGCAAGATCCAGAAGTTCCTGTCGCAGCCGATGTTCGTGGCCGAGGTATTCACCGGCCGGCCGGGCAAGTACGTGCCGATCAAGGAGACGGTGCGCAGCTTCCGGGAGGTCCTGGACGGCAAGCACGACGACATTCCCGAGCAGGCGTTCTACATGCAGGGCGGAATTGACGATGTGCTGGAAACCGCCGCGAAGATGCGGTAGGAATAGGCGAACCAGCAGTTCCAAATATAAAACTGAGCGTAGGCATCCTGAGCGGAGTTCCGGCTGTTTTTTGGCCGGAACGTAGTCGAAGGACGCCGGAGCGGTCGTGCAAGGGCCGCATCCTTCGACTCCGCAGCGAAAACCATGCTGCTCCGCTCAGGATGCTTCGGTACGTTTGGAATTGCTGTAGGCGAACGGCGGTTTTTGTGCTATACTGAGGCTGGGAGCTGAAACGAGGTTACATTCGATGCGAGTACACAGCCTGGTCTGGGATGAGCAAAACCTGGATCACATCGCTGAACACCAGGTCGAGTGGTATGAGGTTGAGGAAACGGTCTGGGATGACTCTTGGTTCGAGAACCGACGCGGCAGGCAACGCTATCACGTCTATGGTCAAACCAACGACGGGCGATACTTGTTTATCGTGTTGGATAGAACTGTCAACGATGATTTTTATGTGGTGACGGCGCGCGATATGGATGACGGGGAACGAAAGTACTACCGACGGGTCAAGAGGAAGAGGTGAGAGATGGCTAAGATCCCAGAGATGACCAGAGAAGAGGAAGCTGAGTTCTGGAAGACACATAGCTCGGTTGACTATCTTGATGACATGGAACCGGTTGAGGTGGAATTCCACCCCAACATCAAAAACTCACGCGACCTCAGCCGGCGGTGCCCCGTTTGCGACGATGTGCTGCTCTTCCGCTACGCGAATCGCGACGCGGCCGGCGGGCGGGTCACGTTGCACCGCCTGATGGAGTTCTATTGCCGGCAAGGACACGGCGTCTGGCTGGCCCCTGAGGCGGCCAAAGAGCTGCGCGCCATCGAGGCTGTGCTGGATTTGCGTGCGGTCGAACCGGTTCTGGTCGAAGAACTGGTGGCTGCGTAGGGAGCGACGATGTCTCAGATTCGATGCGACGTGGTGAGCGTGGAGCGCACGGTCTTCAGCGACGACGTGGACATGGTGCTGGCGCCGGGGATCGAGGGACAGCTCGGCATCCTGCCGCACCATGCGCCCCTGATGACGGCCCTGGCCCCGGGCGAGCTGATTATCCGCAGAGCTGGCCAGGATGATCTGTCCATGGTCGTCGGAGGCGGCTTCATGGAGGTGCGGCCCGACCGGGTGACGATCCTGGCCGACTCGGCTGAGCGAGCCGAGGAGATTGACATAGCGCGGGCTGAAGCGGCGCGCCAGCGGGCCCAGGAACGCCTGACAGAGAGACCGCCGGGGGTAGACCTGGTCCGCGCCGAGCACGCGCTCAGACGGTCGCAAATCCGGCTGAAGGTGGCTCGTCGACGCGGCCGGCGGCCGTTGGGGTCCGGCGGCGGCGATCAGGATGCAGGCGAAAGCCGCTGACGAGGGGCGAACCGACCCGTCAACGTGCGACGCGCCAGGACGGTGCGCCGCACGTTTGCTTTGGGGGGATGGTGGAGCAGAGGGTGATCGTTCGTTCTGCGTCATGGTTCGTTCAGCTCTGATCGA
This sequence comes from Chloroflexota bacterium, assembly GCA_016876015.1. GTDB lineage: Bacteria > Chloroflexota > Anaerolineae > CG2-30-64-16 > CG2-30-64-16 > VGOD01. Next base: position 15,381 of record VGOD01000090.1, on the reverse strand, counting down.
GGCAACGCCGTGCGCCAGCGTGACTTGATTCTGGGCGTCGCAGCCCTGCTCGTGATCTGGCAGTTAGCCGCCTGGCTGGTGCGCTCCGAAGTGCTGCCTGGCCCGTGGCTGGTGCTGCAGGCGCTCGGCCGCGGCCTGCCGGCTGGCCTGGGGCGACATTTCCTCGTCAGTGGCTGGCGCGTCGTGGCGAGCATCTTGCTGGCGATGCTCACCGCTGTGCCCGCGGGCCTGGTCCTCGGCCAAAGCCGCACCCTCAGCCGCATCTTCTCGCCCATCATCTACATCGTCTATCCCATTCCGAAGATCGTCTTCCTGCCCATCATCCTGCTCTTCCTGGGCATCGGCGACAAGTCGAAAATCTTCATCATCTGGTTGATCCTCTTCTTCCAGGCGCTGGTGGTGGTGCGCGATGCCGCCAGTGCGCTGCGACCTGAGTTGATCTACTCGGTGCGGTCGTTGGGCGCGGGCCGCCGCGCGCTGTTTCGTTTCGTCTACCTGCCCGCCACGATTCCGGCCGCGTTGACCGGGCTGCGGGTGAGCATCGGCACGGCCATCGCGGTGCTCTTCTTTGCTGAATCGTTCGCCACAACATCGGGCCTGGGCTACTACATCATCGTCGAGAGCTGGGGCCGCCTGGCCTATCCTGAGATGTACGCGGGCGTCGTCGCCATGAGCGTGTTAGGGCTTTTGCTCTACTTTCTGGTGGATTGGCTGGAGCGCCGCCTGGCGCCCTGGATGTTCGTCAACGCATGACCATCCTACCCCCTGCCGCCGAAAAGCCTGCGTACGTGCGCCGCATGTTCGCTGCGATCGCGCCGCGCTACGACCTGCTGAACCGGCTGATGACGTTGGGCCGCGATCGCTCCTGGCGACGCACCGTGGCGCGGCTGTGCGCGCTGCCGGCCGGCGGTCGGCTGCTGGACGTGGCGACCGGAACCGGCGACATCGCCTACGAGGCGCTGCGCCTCGATCCAACCACGCGCGCGGTGGGGCTGGACCTGACGCGCGAGATGATGCTGGCCGGCCTGGGCAAACACGGCGGGCTGTCCTTTCCGTTCACCGAAGGGGATGCGCTGCGCCTGCCGTTCGATGACAATGCCTTCGACGCGGCCTGTTCGGGCTTCATGATGCGCAACGTGGTAGATGTGGCTGCAGCCTTCGCCGAGCAACGCCGCGTGGTCAGGCCAGGCGGCCGCGTCGTCTGCCTGGAGATCACTCTGCCGGTCGCGCCTCTGTTCGGCTGGCTGTTTCGGCTCTATTTCTTCCGGTTGGTGCCATTGATCGGCGGGCTGATCAGCGGGCAACGCCGGGCCTACACCTATCTGCCGCATTCTGTCGCCCACTTCCCGCGCCCTGCGGAGCTGGCGCGCATCATGACGGCGGCCGGGCTGCACGACGTGCGCTATCGGCTGGCGATGTTGGGAACGGTGGCCATCCACTGGGGAATCAAGTAGCCCCTTGCTTTTTGCATGATGCTTTTTTGGACAGGGTGTGATATAATCGGGGTATTGAGCGCCAACGCCACGGGGCTTTCGTCGCGTCGGGGATAACCTCACAGCCAGCGGGGGCCAGACAGCCACTATGACTTGCATCATCGCCATCGCTAACCAGAAAGGCGGCGTCGGGAAAACCACCACCGCGATCAACCTGGGCGCAGCCCTGGCCGAGCAGGGCCAGCGCATCCTGCTGGTGGATCTGGATCCGCAGGCTGCCATGTCCTATGGCCTGGGCGTGCAGGCCGATGATCTGCCGCGCACGATCTACAACGCCCTGGTAGACAGCGAGCTGCCAGCCAGCGAGTTGGTGCAGCCGGTGCGCAAGAACATGGATCTCCTGCCAGCCAACATTGACCTGGCCGCGGCCGAAATCGAGTTGATCACCGCTTTCAGCCGCGAGGCCATTCTGAAAGATGTGCTCGCGCCGCTGGCGCCGCACTATGACTTCATCCTGATTGACTGTGGCCCTAACCTGGGCCTGTTGACGATCAACGCCTTGACCGCGGCCCATGCGCTTCTGGTTCCCATGCAGTGCGAATTCCTGGCGCTGCGTTCGCTCGGTTCTCTGCTGCGCACGGTCAAGCGCGTGCAGGCGCGACTGAACCCCGGCCTGCAGGTGGCTGGCATTCTCGGCACGATGTATCAGACCGGAACGCGACACGCCGAAGAGGTGCTGAACCAAGCGCGTTCGTTGTACAGTGAACGCGTCTTCGGATTCTACGTCAAGAAAAGCATCCGTTTCGCGGAGGCGTCGGCGTCTGGCCGCACCATCCTGGAACATGCCCCCGATCACGAAGGCGCGGGCGTCTATCGGACACTTGCGGAGGTGATCATCCATGACTACGCGACGAAGTAACGCCGGGCAATCGCCGGAGCCGCGTGAAGGAGGAACCGAAACGCGCTCTGGCGCGACCTCAACACGCGGGCGCGGCCTGGATGCGCTGTTCGAGCGTGCGCCTGAACCGGCCGCAGGCCCTGATGGGGTGGTAGCTGCGGACCTGGCCGCGCTATTGGATGTCGAGGTGCGCGATGCGCAGGGGGCGCAGACCACAGGCCGCGCGCGCAGCGCGGCGCCGGCTGCCAGCCTTCCCCCGCCAGAAGAGCCGGCGCCGACCATAGACGTCCCCCCGCGCGTCGCCGAGGCTGTCCCTACGGGCGGACTCTACGCGGAGACGCTGGCGGCCGCGCCCCGACCGGCGGCCAGCGAGCCGGCCGGCCGGATAGATGTGCCGCCGACCGTGGCCGAGGCCCGCCCCGCGACGCCTTCTGGCCCGGTCGCGCAGCCGCCCGCGACCCCTGCGGCGCCTCCCGCCGCCGCGCCGACCAGCCCGGCCGCCGAGCCGGCGCCCCCGCCAACTGAACCGACCGGGCCGCTGCCGGTCACCAAGCGGTTCGGCGCCATCATCATGGACACCTCCGCGACCGCGCCGGCCGAAGGGGGGCCTGCCGCGATGGTGCTGCGCGGCGAGGCGGCAAAAGCCATGGCGCCCGCTGGCCCCGGCGCCGAGCCAGAGCCGCAACCGCCGCCCGCGGCCATCGAGCGCACCGATGATCAGAAGACGATCATCATCAAGCGCCTGGACGATGTCCTGAACAAAGACTGGCAACGCGAGCTACACAAGCAGATTGACGACCTCTACAAACAGGTGGCGGTCGAGTTCAACAGCCCGCCGGCCAACGCCCAGAAGGCGCTGACCCTGCTGCGCGAGGCGCGCCAGATCCTGATCGAGACGCCCGAAGAATACGTGGCGGCCGAATATCGCACGGTGCAGGTGCGCGCGATGCTGGCCCGCACGCGCGAGAGTCGCAAGCAGTCGCGACACCATGGCCCGCGCATCCTGGGCTATCAGATCGGCTGGCTGTTGCTGCTGGTGGTGGGGTTTGCTTTCGCCGGGCCGCTGGCGACGCTGATCGCCTACCTCAGCGGCCTTGGCGGGGCGACCGTCAAGGACTTCCTGCCGATCTGGAATACCATGATGTGGGGCGGGATCGGCGGGGTGATCGGCGCGCTGTACCACTTGTGGTGGCACATCTCTGACCGGCAAGACTTCGACGCGCAGTACACGATGTGGTATATGGTTCAGCCGATCATGGGGCTGGTGTTGGGCGGGATTGTCTTCCTGCTGTTGGCGGGCGGGCTGCTGGTGCTGCAAGTTGACCCCCTGTCCACCACCAACACCAACACGGCTACGCGGCTGCTGCCCTATCTCCTGGCGGTGTTAGCCGGCTTCCGCCAGAATTTCATCTACGAGCAGTTCGACCGGTTGATCGCGCTCTTCACGCCCGGCAGCCAGCGGGACAACCAGGGCGGCGGCGGGCAGACCGGCGGACAATAGGACGAGACCTGTCAGGTTGCGGGTTGGGAACCTGACAGGTCTACATAAGGCGTCCGCACTTCTCACGCCCCACGCTTCACGCCTCCTGCGGCCACCAACCGCCACAACGCCGGGAGCGTCGCGCGATGCGATCCGCGCACGTAGAAACTCTCCCCGCCATCTTGCACGGTCCGCACCAGGATCGTCTTGTAGGGCCGATAGTAGTAGCGCGCGTCCGTCTTGGGCGCCTCGTGCTGCAGGTCCGGGCCAAGATCGAGAAGGTCGAAGACCGCGGTGGTGAACTGGTTGATGCGCCGGCCTTCCTGATGGGCGACGTTGCGCGCCATCGCGAGCGCCTTGAGATACACCTCTGGCCCCATGACGGCCGTGCCGAAGTTGAGCAGCACGCCGCCCTGCAGCCGCGTGATCGCCTCGGCGAAGATCAGGAAGTCGTGATAGGATGCCTGGCCCAGCGCCGCGGGATCGCAGTTGGGGTGCTCGTGGATGATGTCGTAGCCCAGGCCGATGTGAACCGTCACTGGCACGCGCAGCCGATAGCCCGCGGCCAGGATGCTGATGTCGGCGTGGGGGAAAGGCTGCAAATGGCAAATTGCAGATTGCAGATTGTCATCTGCTATTTGGCATTTGCCATTTGCCTCCTGAATCGCTTGTCCCAGCGCCTCGCCGTAGCCCAACCCTTCGCGTGCGCCTTCGGCCACGATGCGGTTGATCTCTCCCGTCTCGCGCCACAGGCCGAACTGCCCTTCCTGGATGTAGCGCGCCACACTCTCAGTCGTCGCGCCGACCAGGGCCAGCTCGAAATCGTGAATCGGCCCGGCGCCGTTCATGCCGACATGCGTGATGTAACCCCGCTCCATCAGGTCAATGACAAAGCGCGAAAGCCCGCTCTTGATGACGTGCGCGCCCATCATCAAGATCACCGGCGCGGCGTTACGCCGGGCGCACACGATTCGCTCCACGATCTGCGGCAGCGCGGGGTCGTCTATCGGCTCGCCGGGATGGTTCAGCGGCAGCACATCTGCCAGCGTCATGTCGTGGATGCGCTCAGTCAGCGGTTTGAGGCGCAGCCTGCTGCGGTCGAAAAACGGATAGGTCATGAGAGTACTCCGAGTGGGAATTGGGTGCAGGTTGAGTTTACACGGCCGCAGGGCTTTTGTCCAGCTACGGAAAGAACCTTTTCGCAAGCCGCGCGATGAGCTATCCTGAAAATGGGCGGGTTCGTAGTAGCGACTTTAGTCGCCGTGGCCCGCGCCGAACGACTGAAGTCGTTACTACGAACGTTTTCATCCGCCGTCCCACGGGGAGGCTTCGCACCCTGGCCTGCGTTGCGCAGCCAGGGCAGGCTGGCGCCGCACACGGCATGAGCGACTGTCCTGAAAACCGGACGCGGAGAAACGCGGAGAAGAAAAACTATCAGCGCTCGTCCGCGTCCCGTTTTCACTGGCCGTCCCAGTGGTACGCTTGACAGACTGGCCGTAACGGTTATACTGAGACCCACCCGGCGCGGTTCGGCGAGGTCTCCCGACCGAGCCCCCCGGCGGCCGCGATTCTCAGGACAGTTGTTCATGCCGGCCGCGACGCCAGCCTGCCCTGGCTGCGCAACGCAGGCCAGGGTGCGAAGCCTCCCTGTGGGACGGCCAGTGAAAAGCACACGCAAAGGCGCTGCTCTCGCCGGGTCCGTGAACCGGCGGCGGGTCACAGACCTGCCCAGAGCAAGGAGTGGGAGATTCTCAGGTCAGTTGGAGGCTCTTATGTCTACACCCAAACTCTTGAGAGGCCTGCACCGGCTTGGCCACGACGTTTTCCGGCTGGATGGCCCGCCGGTCATCTACTTCGACCCCTGGAAGCTGCCGGCCGGCAGCCCCACTGCTGACCTGATCCTGGTCAGCCATGACCATTTCGACCACTGCTCGCCGGACGATGTCAAGAAGGTCAGCGGCCCGGCCACCGTGGTGGTCGCCAACCCATCGGCCGCGGGCAAGCTGCCCGGGGCGCGCGCCTTGCGGCCCGGCGAGACCACGACGGTCGGCGCGGTCAAGGTGGAGGCCGTGCCGGCGTACAATACCAACAAGTTCCGCAGCCCAGGCGTACCGTTTCATCCGCCCAAAGCCGAACACAACGGCTACATCATCACAGTGGCCGGCGAGCGGCTCTACCACGCAGGGGATACCGACCACATTCCCGAGATGGCCGGCTTTCGGTGCGATGTCGCGCTCCTGCCGGTATCAGGCACCTATGTCATGACCGCGGAGGAAGCCGCGCAAGCCGCCCAGGCGATCAAGCCGGCCGTTGCGGTTCCCATGCACTACGGCGAGATCGTCGGCGGCGAGGCGGATGTGGCGCGCTTCCGCGAGCTATGCGAGAAAGCCGGCATCGCGGTCGTGATCCTGTCGCTGGGTTGATTCAGCACAAGGAGATCATCATGCTCTATCGCGCGCCCGCCCTCCTCATACTCATCCTCCTCGCCTTGCTGCTGAGCTCCTGCACCTCGGGGCCGACGCCGCCCGCGCCAACTGCCACACCGCTGCCGACTGCTCTGCCCGCGCCCACCGCCCCGCCGGCCGAGCAGCCGATCTACCTGGCCATCATCTGGCACCAACACCAACCCGTCTACTTCCGGGAGCCGTCCACCGGCGTCTATGCCAAACCGTGGGTGCGCGTGCATGCGACCAAAGACTACGTGGACATGGCGACCACCGTCGCGCGCTATCCCAAAGTCAGAGTCACGTTCAACATCACCCCCAGCCTGATCCGCCAGCTCGATGATCTGGTCGCAGGCGCCAAAGACCTGTACCAGGTGCTGGCCGAGAAGCCAGCCGACCAGTTGACCGCCGAAGACAAGCTGTTCATCGAGGCGCGCTTCTTCGACGCGCATCCCAAGGTCATCAGCCGCTTCCCGCGCTACCGCGAGCTGGCCGACAACCGCCAGAACCGAGCGTCGTGGACCGAGACCGACTGGTGCGATCTGCAACTGCTCTTCAACCTGGCCTGGACCGACCCCGATTGGCTGGCGCAAGCGCCGCTCAAGGCCCTCGTCGAGAAGGGGCGAGGCTACACCGCGGCGGACAAGAAAGTGGTCCTCGATCGGCACCTGGAACTCGTCAAACAGGTCATTCCCATACACAAACAGCTCCAGGATGCAGGCCAGATCGAAGTCACCATGACTCCTTATGCCCATCCGATCTTGCCGTTGCTGGTGAGCACCATCCTGGCCAAAGCCGCCGCGCCCGATATCGCGCTGCCCGCAGAGCCGTTCGCTTACTCCCAGGACGCGATCGGCCAGGTACAGCGCGGGGTCGAGTTCTACCAGGCGCATTTCGGTCGGCCGCCGCGCGGGATGTGGCCGGCCGAAGGCGCGGTAGCTCAGGAGATCGTCGGCATGGTCGGCCGCGCGGGGATCAAATGGATGGCCTCCGACGAAGAAGTGCTGGCGAAGTCAGTGGGCCTGCCCGCGTTCAAACGAGATGGCAGAGAGATCGTGACCGAGCCGGATGCCCTCTACCGGCCATATGACGTCGCGGACGGCCGCGATCCTGCAGTCGCCATCCTGTTCCGCGATAAGCTCATCAGCGACAAGGTCGGCTTCACCTATTCGGGGATGAACGGCGAGCTGGCCGCCCAGGACTTCGTGCGCCGCATCCACGATATTCGCGCGGCCCTCAAAACCGCGGGCAAACCAGGGCCGCACCTGGTCAGCGTGATCCTTGACGGCGAGAACGCCTGGGAACATTATGACAACGACGGCAAGCTCTTCCTGAACAGCCTCTACAGGCTCCTATCCGAGGACTCGACCATCATCACGGTGACGCCGAGCGAATACCTGGCGCGTTTCCCCCAGCGGCCGGCGATCGAGACGCTGTGGGCCGGTTCATGGATCACGCCCGATTTCAAGACCTGGATCGGCGAGGAAGAGGAGAACCTGGGCTGGGAATACCTGGCGCGCACGCGCCATCTGCTGGCCAGCTACGAGCGCGGCAGCCGCGCGATCGCGGCCGACAAACTGGCGCAGGCGCTCGACCTGATCTACACCGCCGAAGGGTCCGACTGGTTCTGGTGGTACGGCGCGGATCAAAATTCCGGCGACGATGAGGCTTTCGACGAACAGTTCCGCGCCTATCTCGGCCAGGTCCATGACGTGTTGGGCGAGCCGCGGCCGGTCTGGCTGAGCGTGCCGATCATCGCCAGGCAATCGCTGTCGCCTGACGTCGGCGCCAGCGCCCTGATCCTACCCGCGATTGACGGCCTGGCGGCCGCGGACGACGAATGGCTGGGCGCGGGTCGCTTTGATTTTCAGGGCGGCGCGCTGGCGTCGAGCAAGGATGTGCTGGACAGGCTCTACTACGGCTTCGACGCCGAGAACCTCTATCTGCGTGTGGACGCCAGGGAAGAATGGGCCAGGCTCGCGGGCGACAGAGCCGTCACGGTCGGCGTCTACCTGACGCGGCCTGGCGGCGGTCCGGCCAATCCGTTCACCCGCTACGGCGTGGAGAAAACCCTGCTCGGCTTCGGCGCCCAGGCTCTAGCCGAAGCGGTGATCGAGAGGGGCAAGGTCGTCGCTGGCCTGGCCGCGGCCGATGGGAACAACGGCTGGGGCGATCCGCTCCTGCTCGCCAAGACGGCCGCCGCGGGCAAGACGCTCGAGATGGCCGTCCCCTTCACGCTGCTCGGCAAGCCCGACAGCGGCGATCGCATCCGCCTGCGCGCGGTGCTCAGCCTGGGCCCCGCGACAGGCTCAGGCCCGGCGACCGATCAGACAGCGATCCCGGCGGCTAATCCAGGACTGGTCGTCGTGCCCGATCTCGGTCTGAGCACGCCCGTGCTGGTGATCGAGGATCCTGAAGGTGACGACCGTGGCCCAGGGACCTACACCTATCCGACCGACGGCGTCTTTGGGGCCAAAGCCTACGACATCAAGACGTTCGAGGTGGCCTATGACGAGAAAGACGTCCTGTTCAAGCTGACCTTCTACGGCCCGCTCAACAATGCCTGGGGCGCGCCGAACGGCATGGGCATCCACACCGTGGACATCTACATTGACCAGGACGGCGTGGCAGGTTCAGGCCAGCGCAAGCTGCTGCCCGGCCGCAATGCGGCCGTGTCGGCCGCGGATGCCTGGGAATACGCCATCTGGGCTGAAGGTTGGACGCCGGAAATCCATCGGGCCGGACCGCAGGGGCCAGAGAAGACCAGCATCGGCTTCGCCATCGTCAGCGACCCCGACCAGCGCAAGATCACCATCAAGGTCCCGCGGAAGGCGCTGGGAGACAAGCTCGAGACCTGGAAATACCTGGCCGTCGTGCTGAGCCAGGATGGCTATCCCGCGACCGGCGTCTGGCGCGTGCGTGATGTGCTGAGCGCGGCCCAGCAGTGGCGGCTCGGCGGCGCGCCGGCTGACGCCAACCACACCCGATTGATTGACGTGGCGCTGCCGCCGACCGCGGATCAGTTCAAGCTGCTGAGCACGTACAGGCCATCCAACGAGGCCAACCTGGACCGGCTCAGCCCCGATGACTTCGCCCAGTTGCCGATGATCGGCGTGGGCAAGTAACAGTCGGTTCGCAGAAAGACGAACATTGGACACTGTATACCCCGAATGGTATCCTGGCCGCGTGCGGCCGGCCGAGGTCACACGGATCGGGCCAGATGGCGCGACGCACACCATCACCGTGATCGTACCGACGCGCAACGAGGCCGCGAACGTGCGGCCGGTGCTGGAACTGGCGCGGGGCCATGCAGACGAGCTGTTGGTGGTAGACGGCCACAGCACCGATGGCACGGCCGAGATCGCCGCGGAATATGGCGCGCGCGTCATCCTCGACAACGGCCGCGGCAAGGGCGCGGCCCTGCGTCTGGGCATCGCAGAAGCGCGCGGGGACATCCTGGTCTTCATTGACGCGGATGGCTCCCACGATCCGGCCGACATCCCCGCGCTGGTGCAGCCGATCGTCGAGGGCCGCGCCGACCACGTCTCCGGCTCGCGGATGTTGGGCGGCAGCGACGAGTTGCACGCCACCTTTCAGCAGTTCATCCGGCTCTTCGGCAGCCAGATCATCACGTTGAGCGTCAACTACACCCAGAACGTGCGACTGACCGACTGTCAGAACGGATTTCGAGCCATTCGTCGCGACGTGGCGCGCGCGCTCCATCTGACTTCGAACACCACCACGATCGAACAGGAGATGGTGATCAAGACCGTGCGCAGCGGCTATCGGCTGGCTGAAGTCGCGACCCATGAGTATATGCGGGCCAGCGGCGAGTCCAGCATCAAGGTAAGTCGTGTCTGGCTCAAATACGTGCGCAACTGGCTCTACCATTTGCTGATCTGGCGGCCGGCCAGGCGCACGCTCTGATTTCGATCAACGCGGCCGGCGATCGCAAAGCGGCGGCCGCGTGCTTCCTTGACCTGCCCATGCCCCAACATACCAGGCTATCTCTGCTGCTCCTTGCCTTTGTTGTCCTGGCCGGCGTCTACAGCATCGTAACCCCGCCATTCGAGACGCCCGACGAAATCTGGCACTATGCCTTCATCCAACACCTGGCCAGCGGCCGCGGCCTGCCAGTGGCGCAGCCTGACACACAAGAGCTTTGGCGACAGCAAGGCAGTCAGGCGCCCGCCTACTACCTGGCGGCCGCCGGCCTGACCGCGTGGCTCGACCAGGCCGATTTCCCAGCCCTCTACGGCCGCGCCAATCCGCACGCGGCCATCGGTCGCCCCGACGCGACAGCCAATCGCAACTACCTGATCCATCACCAGGATGAGAGCTGGCCCTGGCGCGGCGCGATCCTGGCGTTGCACGTCGCCCGCTTTTTCTCGATCCTCCTGGCCACAGCGACCCTCTGGGCTACCTATCGGACGCTGGCCTTGCTCGTGCCGCCCGACCTGGCGCTCGCGGCGACCGCGCTGATCGGGTTCATCCCGCAGTTCGTCTTCATCAGCGCCGCGGCGAGCAACGACAACGCCATCAATGCCGTGGCCAGCCTGACGCTGTGGCAGATCGTGGCGCTGACTGTGGGAGACCATGCTCACCCCGCGTTCGGCGCCGCGGCGGATGAAAACCACGCGGGGTGGATTCGAGGCTTTAGCCGGTTTGGTGGTCGGCGGCAGAAACCGGCTGAAGCCTCGAGACCGGAGCGGCGGGCGGCGATTTTCAGGACAATCGCCCTCCTTCGCGGCCGATTCGTTCTGCTCGGCTGTCTGCTCGGCCTGGCGCTGTTGAGCAAGCTGAGCGCCATCGGGCTGGTGGGGCTGGCGGGGCTGGCCGTGGCGACCGTCGCCTGGCGACAACGGTCGTGGCGGCTGTTGATCGAGGGGGTTCTGGCCGTCGCCGCGCCCGCCATCCTCATCGCTGGCTGGTGGTATGCCCGCAACTGGCTGCTCTATCGTGATCTGCTGGCCTGGAACGTATGGGAAGCCAACATCCTGTTGCGCGTGGCGCCGGCCGGCTGGCGCACGATCGTGGCCGAGCTCGGCAGCCTGGAGCGCTCGTTCTGGGGGCTCTTCGGGTGGCTGAACGTGCCCTATCCGGCGTGGATCTACGCTGTGTTGCGGGCGTGGGCGATCCTGATGACCCTGGGGCTGGTCATCGCAGCCGCGCGGTGGATAGCAGGGACGCGTATAGCCCGCCTTGAAAGCCGCCAAGTGCCAGGCACTTCCGAAGTGCCTGGCACTTGGCGGCCCATTTTCGGGACAGACCGATCATGGAGCCGCGGCCTGGCTGGCGGCCTGTTGATCGCCTGGCTGCTGTTGCTGGCGGTCTCGTGGGTGCGTTTCATGCGCGTGGCCCCGGCCGCCCAGGGACGCTACTTCTTCCCGGCTGCGCCTGCGCTTGCGCTGGTGTGCGCGCTGGCGATCAACGGCCTGCGAAGCGGCTGCGCGCTCATCCCGGCGGCAGGCAAGCTGCGCATCCGGTGGGCGTTCACGAACTGGTATTGGCTCCCGGTCGCCGGGTTCTGCGCGCTCAGCGCGATCACGCCCGCGTGGATCATCGCGCCTGCCTACCGGCCGCCGCCATCGCCTGCGCCGGCCGCGCTCCAGACGACCGCTGTGGATGCGCAACTGGGTGATCAGTTCGCACTCCTGGGAGTTAGCGCAACGCCAGATCGGCTTCAGCCCGGCGAAACCGCCAAGGTCACGGTGGTCTGGCGGGCGCTCCAACCTGGGCCCACCGATTACTCGGTCTTCGTCCATCTGCGCAACGAGATCGGGTTGATCATCGCCCAGGCCGACACGATGCCAGGCGGCGGTCTGTTCCCCACCAGCCAATGGCCGCCGGGCCACTCGCGGGCTGAGCGTTACCGCGTCGCCACGCCATCCACTGCGTATGCTCCCGACCGCGGAGAGTGGGTGGTCGGCCTGTATGACCATCGCACCGGCCAGCGACTGCCGCTGCGGCTGGGCTCCTCCACGCAGATTGCGGCCGGCGCGGGCGGCCGCGCGCCGCGGTCCGAGGGGGATGCGCTCGTCTTCGGCGCGGTGGAGATCGCGGCCCAGCCCGGCGTCTATCCGAACCCGGTCAACGTGGCGTTTGCCGACAACGTCACCCTCGCCGGCTACAGCTTCAGCGCCAGACGCCTGCGGCCGGGCCAGCCGTTCAACGTCACCCTCTACTGGCAGCCGCGCGGACCGATCGGCGGGCGCTACACCACCTTTGCCCACCTGCTCGATCGTCACTACCAGACCCGCGGCGGTCACGATGGCGAGCCAGCGCCTCCCACGGCCGAATGGCGCACGAATGAAATCATCGTGGATCGCCACGACTTCACTGTCGCCCCAGACGCGCCGCCTGGCCTCTACCAGGTCGAGATCGGGATGTACACCCGGCCCGACTTCCGGCGTCTGTTGCTGGTGGTTGCGACCGGCGCCGAAGGGGCCGATCGGTTGCTGCTGGGGCCGCTGATGGTCGAGGCGCAGTAGCTATCGCAGCCTCGCGCCAAAAGACGCGTTGTGGAGCGCTGATCTTTCACCCGGCGTCGAGTTGGCGCGGCAGCCGCAAGCTGACCGTCGTGCCCTCGCCCGGCGTCGAGTTCACCTGGAGCCTGCCCCCGAAGAGCTGCGCGCGCTCGGCCATGCCGGTCAGTCCCAGGTGGCCAGCGTGCAGAAGGGTCTGCGCAGCGGCCGGCTCGAACCCAGGACCGTCGTCCTCGATCATCAGTTGGATGCCCCACGCCTCGTAGAACAGCGCGATATTGACCTGCGAGGCTGTCGCGGCGTGCTTGCGGACGTTGGTCAGCGCCTCTTGCGCGATGCGAAACGCGGTCAACTCCAGCTCTGGCGAGAGCCGCTGCTCATCGCCCACGACTTCGCAGCTCACGCGCACTCCTGGCAGCGACCGGCCCAGCTCACGCGCCAACGCGTGCAGGCCAGCCGCCAATCCCAAATCTTCCAGGATGGAAGGCCGCAGGTTGTTGCTCATGCGCCGTACCTCGGCCGCCGCGAAGCGCGCCAGCTCGCGCGCCGCCTGCAGCTCGCTCCTGGCAGCCGTGGGGTTTTCCTCCCACAAGTCAGAGCAGAGCTCGAGCCGCTGCGTCAGCGCGATCAGGTCCTGAACCGTCTCGTCGTGGAGATCGCGCGAGAGGCGCAGCCGCTCCTCCTCCTCCCTGACCAACACTCGCTGGGCATAGCTGCGGAGCGCGGCCCGCTGCTCACCCAGCCGCGCCACCATCTGGTTGATGACCGCCAGCAGCGTGCGCATGTCTGGCGGCCCTTCCACCGCCAACGGCCGGAAGGGGCGTCCGCCGGCCACCTCCTGGCCGGCCGCGATGAGTGCGTTCACCGGCCGCGTGACCCGGCGGACGCTGAGCACCAGCGCGATCAGGGCCAATGCCACACCCACGGTCAACAACCCTGCGGCGGCCCACTGGTAGGGGAGGATCGGCGCGACGATCGCTTCCCACGGCTCTTCGGTGATCAGACCCCAGGCGATGCCGGGCAGCGGAGCATAGGCGACGACCAGATGCTCTCGCGCATCGGCCGGCCGATGGAGCACGCTTCTAGCCTCGCCGCCGATCACCAGGCGCCATACGTCGGGATCAGACTGGACGCTCTGCCCGATGCGATCGGGATCAGGGTGATAGATGATGACGCTGGCGCTGTCAATCAGATAGGCCTGACCGCCTTCGGCAGTGTGCAGCAAATTCAGATCGCGCGCCCACTCACGCCGGCTGAGCGCCAGCTCGCCCACCAGCAGGCCGGCGAAGGCCCCTTGCCTCCGCACCGGCACGGCGATGATGACCGCATCGAAGCCCGCCGGCTGATCCTGGAAGACGGTCGAGAAGACTGGCCCCTGGGCTCGCTGGGCTTCCTGGAAGTATGGTCGGAAGGCGAAGTTCAGACCCAACGATGGTTCCGCGAGCCCAGTCGCGGCGATGGCCGTGCCGGCCGTATCCAGCAGGCCGACCCCGGCCGTGAAGGGGCTGAGCACTGCCGCGCGCGCCTGGAGAACCCCCTGCAACTGGCCCGGATCGCCGTTCATCTCGCCCAGTTCGACGGCTGTGCTCTCCAGCAGCCGGACGTAGCCCTTGAGCGTTCCGGCAACCCCGGCCGCGGCCACCTGGGTGAGGGCCAATTGGCGCTGCAGGACAAGGCTCTGGGGAATCGTGCGCAGCGCGTACGCGCTGATCGCGCCGCCGAGGAGGGCGAAAACAATCAGCGGCAGAAAGGTGGCGAGTGCGATCTGATACTGCAGGCGAAGGCGATTCACGTTAGCGTCGGCTGTCCAGCTTGATCCAGCCCTGCGCCAGGGCATAGGTCACGGCCTCGGTGCGGCTGCCCACGCCGAGCTTACCGAAGATGTTGCGCAGGTGTACCTGCACGGTGTAGGCGCTGATGGTGAGCGCGTCGGCGATCTCCTTGTTGCTCATGCCCGCGGCGACGGCCTGGAGGACCTCCAATTCACGCTCTGTCAGCGCCTCCACCATCTCCGCGCTGCGGTAGCCGCTCTGCCGTCCCGTAAGCTGGCTCACCACCCGACCGGTGATCCCCGGATCGAGCACCGATTGGCCAGCGCAGATCGTCCGAATCGCGCGGATCAAATCCTTGCCGCTCGTCGTCTTGAGCAAGTAGCCATCGGCCCCAGCTTCGAGCAACGGGAAGACATACTGATCGTCTTCATAGGCTGTCAGCACCAGGATGCGCATGTTGGGATGGTGCGCTTTGATGCGCCGGGTAGCATCCAGGCCGCTCAAACCCGGCATCCGCACATCCATCACGACGATGTCGGGCAGCAGGCGCGTGGCCAGGCGCACCGCCTCGTCGCCGTCCTCGGCCTCGCCGACGACGGTGAGATCCTCGGCGCGCTCCAACAGCCGCCGCGTCCCTTCACGCACGACCTCGTGATCATCGGCCAACAGGACGTGAATCATGTTTGCCAGCTCCTCGTCGCCGATTATATCATAGCCGCGGCCACCTGCCGCAACCAAAATGGAGACCGTCACGAGTTTGGGACATGCTCTTGCGGGATAGGCCAGACGATGCTCAGACCGGCACAGATGGTGGTCATGGGCAAGCGGCTGACATCATACCCGGTCAACTGCAGCGGACACTTGCCCCG
>VGOD01000089.1 GCA_016876015.1 Chloroflexota bacterium | reverse complement strand
AACGAGGCGGCGATCCTGGCCGCGCGGCGGGGCAAGAAGAGCATCGGCATGGCGGAGTTCGAGGAGGCGGTCGAGCGGGTCGTCGCCGGCCCCGAACGCCGCAGCCGGCTGATCTCGGATCAGGAAAAGGAGATCATCGCCTATCACGAGGCCGGCCACGCGCTGGTGATGCAGTTGTTGCCCAACGCCGATCCGGTCCACAAGATCAGCATCATCAGCCGCGGGATGGCGTTGGGCTTCACCATGCCGCTGCCCGAAGAGGATCGCCTTCTCTATGAGCGGAGCAAGTTCCGCGACGACCTGGCCGGGTTGATGGGGGGCCGGGTAGCGGAAGAAGAGGTGTTTGGCGACGTAACCACCGGTGCAAGCAATGACCTGGAACGGGTGACGGCGCTGGCGCGCAAGATGGTCACGCAGTTCGGCATGAGCGATGCGCTTGGCCCGCAGACCTTTGGTGAGAAAGAAGAGCTGGTCTTCTTGGGTCGCGAGATCGGCGAGCAGCGCAACTACAGCGAAGAGGTCGCCGAGGCCATTGACCGCGAAGTGCGACGACTGGTGGAAGAAGCCTACGGTCGGGCGCGCGAGATCATTCGTTCCTACCGCGCCAAACTGGACGAGGTCGCCAGGCGTCTGATCGAGCGCGAGACCCTGGACGCCGCCGAGTTCCAGGCGATGATCGCCTGACGAATCGTGCGAGCGCGTCCGCACGCTCCCCGCGGCGCTCGATTCTCAAGCGGAGCCTCACTGTGGTTCAGACGCGCTCGTCTTCTCGTCAAAATGCACGCCTCAGCACCGATCTGTTCATGCTCGGCGTCGTCTTCATTTGGGGCATCAATTTCTCGGCAGTCAAGACGTCGCTGCATGACTTCGCGCCGTTAGCGTTCAATGCGCTGCGCTTCGGCTTCGCCACCCTGATCATCCTTGGGGTGCTGCGACTGCGCGGAGAATCGCTGGCGCTCGCGCGACGCGACCTCTTGCCCGTTTTTTTGCTCGGCCTGAGCGGCCATACCCTCTACCAGATCTTGTTCATCAACGGCATCGCCCGGACAACCGCGGCCAACTCCTCGCTCTTGATGGCCACCTCGCCGATCTTCGTTGCTATCTACGGTTCGTTGCTGCGCATCGAGCGCGCCAACCGGCTGGTCTGGGTCGGCATCCTCCTGTCGTTTCTGGGGGTGGGGCTGCTGGTTCTGGGAGGCGACAAGGGGCTCAGTGCGGCTGTCGCCACCATCGTCGGCGACCTGCTGGTCCTCGGCGCCGCGATGATGTGGGGCGCCTACACGACCTTCAGCAAGCCTCTGCTGGCGCGCTATTCGCCGCTGAAGTTGACCGCGTTGACCATGGTGGTCGGCACTTCGGTCCTGGTGTTGGTCAGCGCGCCGGCTCTCGTTCACCAGAACTGGTCTGCGATATCAGCAACCGCGTGGGGTGGGCTGTTCTACTCGACCTCGATGGCGGTCGCGGTGGCCTATGTGGTCTGGTACACCAGCGTCCAACGCGTCGGCAGCGCGCGGACCGCCATCTACTCCAGCCTGACGCCGGTCGTCGCGGTCCTGGTGGCGTGGATCGCGCTCGGCGACCGCATGACGCCCCTGCAGATTCTGGGCGCGGTGGTGGTGTTGGCAGGCATCTTGCTGACGCGGCGGGGGAGAGGTTAGGAAGGCTCGGATGCTTCCCAGAGTCTTGTATTGGGCCTATCAATTACGCGCTCACCGCTGTGGCGGCTGGACGCTGGATCGCTGGCTGGCGACGCTGCCGTTGCTTGCCGCGGTGATCGTCCTGGCGCGCTGGTATCTGGGGGCACGCTCTGCGCTGGCCGCCTGGCAGTGGGCGGCGCTGGCCCTGCTGATCATCGCGGGGGGCGCTGTGCTCTGGCTGCGCCGATGGGCGGCCGGCCGCGCGTATCTGGTCTTCGAGGGGCAGCCCGATCTGCCCGCGCCGGACGGTCAGGCGCTCGATCCCGCGGCCAAGATCCTCCTTCATGCCACCGGCCGCTTCGAGGTGGAGGGCAAGTCGGGCTTCTTCGCGCATCTGCTGGCCTACTGGCGCACCTTTGCCACGCGCGAACATGCCGTGATGGCGATCGTGCACAACACGCGCTGGCTGCTGCTTGGCCATCGGCCCGAGGAAGAGATCGGCATGTGGTATCTCTTCTTTCGGCCCGAAGACATCGAAGCTGTCACGGCCGGCCGGTTGTCGTTCGGCTCGACCGTGCGACCTGCGTTGCGCGTCCGCTATCTCGCCACGCCGACGGCCCCCAAGAAGCGCCGCAAACCCGTACAGCCCATCAGCGAGCTTGTCTATCTGGTCTTCGATGACGAGGCGACGCGAGCAGTCGTCTGGGCTGATGTGCGGGCGGATCACCGTTTTTCCGCCACATAGACCGTCCACTCGGGCGCGTCTCTCAGCGCGAGGCCGTCCCACGCCGGATGCACTTCTGGGTTGCCGAAGCCAGCTTCGTTCAGCATCGCGGTGACTTGCTCGACGGTGTAGGCCTGATCCGCCAGCCCGTAGAGCTGCATCTCGCCGGTCGTCAGGTTGATGAGGTGAAAACGCTCGACCGCGGCGCGTTGTTCCTCATCCCACGCGCGCTCCCCCAGGTGCAGGTACGGGAAGTCGCCCCAGAGACCTCCCTGGTCCGTGTACCACCAACTGCTGTTCCGCTTGTCGAAGTGCGCCTCGTCCAGGATTTCCAGCAGCAGGCGGCCGCCGGGCCGCAGCGCGGCATGGATGCGCCTCAGCACGTCGGCTGATTCGGCCGGCTTCAACACGGTGAACTGGCCGTAGAGATAGATCGCGGCGTCGAAGCAGCGGCCCGCGAAGTCCATCTCGCGCACATCGCCCAGCGTGAACTCACACGGCCAGGCAGCGCACATCTCGCGCGCATAGGCGATGGCGGCCGGCCCGAAGTCAATCCCCGACACCGCGATGCCGCGCTGTGCGAACTCCGCGGCGTAGAGGCCCGGTCCGCACGTCACGTCGAACAGGTGATCGCCAGCCGATAGGTGTAGCCAAGGCAGCATCTGCTGCACCTGGTTGCGAATTTCGGGCTGCCGTCGGCTGGCCGCGCCGTGGCTCTGATCCAGGTGTTCGGCCAGCATCCGCTTGCTGAACGTCGGGTCGTCCCACGGCAGGTTGACGCCATCGCGCCACGGCACGGGGGGCTGAGGCCGGTCGTAGATCTGTCGCAAGGCCGCCAGCAGCCGGCCGGTTACGTCATCGTGCATGTGTATGTTGCTCCTGCATAGGATAGTCCGAATGGTGAGAAGACCCGTCAGGTTCATCAACCTGACAGGCCCGTGCTGATCACTGCCCTGCGACTATAGCGCACCGCGGACCGTGTGTCAACTCGACCGGGCGACCGAGAAGAATAGCCTTCTTGGGGTATTGCATCGCGCGGGGCTTTCGGATATGATAGCGGCTGATCGCGTCTACCGTGGGAGATCCTATCTCATGTTGTCTTGTCGCTGCGGTGTGGGCCGGCTGTTCGGCTTCCTGGCCCTCGTGCTTTTCCTGGCTCTGACGGTGGGTCTGAGCTGGCCGGCCGCGTCCCACGGCCAGGCCGCCAGGCCGATCATCAGCACGCCCACCCCGCGGCCCACGGCAACGCCGCCTTTCCTGACGGCGCGCCAACTGCTGGCGTTGACTCCCGAGGCTGCTCGTCGCGGGGGTGTGACGTTTTTGCCGCACGTTGGCCGCAATGCCAGCCTCGCGGCCATGGATGTCAACCCGGAGAGCTTCTCATACACCGTCCGGCCTGGCGACACCCTCTGGTCGCTGGCGCTCGACTTCGGCCGCGACTTGGACACGATGTCATGCACCACGACGCCATCAGGCACGGATGCCGAGGCATTGATCCCCGGTCAGACGATCACCGTGCCGGCCTTACGCGATCTGTGTTATACCGTCACCCCAGGCGACACGCTGCACAGCATCGCGGCGCGCTTCGGTCTGGCAGCAGATACGATCGTCGCTGTGCCGTGGAACGGCTTCACAACTCTGCCCTACTTCGTGGCGGCCCGGCAGCGCGTGCTCTTGCCAGGGGTCCGGTCCGCGGCGACTCCCCGGCCCGATCGTCACGACATGCGCCTGCTCAGCTATGCCGCGGACGAATGGGCCAGGCTGGGGCTGACCGAGTGGCCGTTTGGGGATGGTCGCTTCATCTGGCCCGTGACCGGGCCGATCTCGCAGTACGCGCACGATGGACATTGGGCTCTGGATATCGCCGTGCCAGAAGGGACCCTGGTCAAGGCAGCCGATCGCGGCGCGGTCGTGGCGGCGGGATGGAGTCCGGTGGGCTATGGTTTCCGCGTGATCATTGACCACGGCAACGACTACATCACTCTCTATGCGCACTTGAGGGACATCTACGTGGAGCGTGGACAGATCGTGGGCAAGGGACAGGTCATCGGCGCCAGCGGCGCAAACGGCAACGTCACCGGGCCGCATCTGCACTTCGAGCTGCGGGATTTTGGGATGCTGGTTGATCCGTTGCCCTTGTTGGGGAAATGAGGGACATCTGGCAGGTCTTCGAGTGCTGCGCGCAGCCGTGGCACGCGGTCGAACAGCCCAGGTCGAGGGTCGCCAGGTAGCCGCGACGCGTCAAGTCATCAGCCATCGCGACCACCAATCCCTCGCTTACGCCCAACTGCCGCGCCAGCTCCGCAGTCGAGCGCAGCCCGCCATCGTTCAGGAGCGCCAACAACTCGTGCAGCAAACCTCCACGGCCCATCTCGCCCCCCTCCTCACCAACTACCAATTTACCGTCTACCAACCTACCAACCTGCCAACCTGATACACCCCTATCCCGGCAGCCAATGACAGAACCAGCAGCAGGCCGATGCTCGCCAACGCCCAACGCCACGAGCGAGTCTCCTGGCGAATCGTCGCGGTCGTGGCCAGGCACGGAATGAAGAGCATGACCACCACCAGGAAGGCCAGCCGGGCCGCGGGTGTGAGCGCGGCAGCCACCTGGCCGGCCAGCGCACCCGTGACATCGCTGGAGCCGTACAGTACGCCCAACGTGGCGATGGTGTTCTCCTTGGCGAAGAAGCTGGTTAGCAGCGCCACGATCATGCGCCAGTCGCTCAACCCCAGGAGCCGACCGGCCGGCTCCAGCCAGCGGCCAAAGGCAGCCAGCACGCTCTCTTCGACGCCCCGGCCGGGCAGTGTCGAGAGCGCCCAGACGGCCATCGAAGCGATCAGGATCAGTGTGCCGGCTTTGACGACAAAACCGACCGTGTTGTGCCAGACATAGAGCGCCACGGTGCGCGGGTTGGGGATGTGATAGAGCGGCAGCTCCATGATGAAGGCCGTATGTTCCCCGCGATACGCCAGCTTGTTGATCGCGATCCCCGCCAGCGCCAGCACGAACAGGTTGACGGTTACCAGGCCCCAGGAGACCAGCGTCGCGTAGCCGCCGAAAAAGGCCGGCGCCAAGAACGCGATCACCGCCAGCCGCGCGGTGCAGGGCACGAGCGGCGCGAGCAGGATCGTCAGCAGGCGGGCGCGGCGCTCCTCGATGATGCGTGAACCCATCACAGCCGGCACATTGCAGCCGAAGCCGAGGAAAAGCGGCAGGAACGACCTCCCATGCAGCCCCATCAGGTGCATGAAACGATCCATCACGTAGGCCGCGCGCGCCAGGTAGCCCATGTCTTCCAGGATGCCCAGCATGGTGAAGAAGACGATCAGGATCGGCAGGAAGGTGAAGACCGTACCCACGCCGTTGATCAGCCCATCGGCCGCCAGGCTGTTGAGCCAGACCGGCGCGCCGGCCAGGATCGCCTGGGCCAGGCCGGTCAGCCATCCAAGCGCCTGCTCCGAAAGCCAGCCAGCGGCCGGCGTCGCGACCGTGTAGGTGAGCCAGAACACCAGCCCGAACATCGCCAGCAGCACGGCCAGCCCGGCCACCGGGTGCGTCGCGACCCTGTCGAGCCGATCGGTGAACGTGATGGCGCCAGCCTTTGGACGTGCGACCGCTGCGCGCACCATCCGGCCAATCCACTCATAGCGGCCGCCGGCGATATCCAGGTAGGCGTCCTCATGCTTGACGAGCAGCGCCTGAACGCGTTGCCAGGCGTCGGCCGGAAGCGCTTGCCGCGCCAGCTCGATGATCTCGCGATCGCCCTCCAACAGTTTGAGCGCGACCCAGTCGGCGGGATACGGATGGGAAATGTGGCCCGCGATCAGCTCCCGGAGCGCGGTCAGTTGCGG
This sequence comes from Chloroflexota bacterium, assembly GCA_016876015.1. Classification (GTDB taxonomy): domain Bacteria; phylum Chloroflexota; class Anaerolineae; order CG2-30-64-16; family CG2-30-64-16; genus VGOD01. Next base: position 15,138 of record VGOD01000089.1, on the reverse strand, counting down.
CTCGTGTTCTGGCCGAATGGCGGGCCGGCTGGGTTTCCAATCAGCGCCGCCTGCCAGCCTGACGGCCTGGTCTACCAGTTCTTGCACGCCCTGGTTCCTGGTGGCCACGATCGGGACCACTGGCGCGGCCAGGGCCGCGGCCAACACATGAGCTTCGACCTGGATCCCCTGTTGTTCGGCCACATCGGTCATGTTCAGCGCCACTACCAGCCGCAACGGCAACGCCAACAATTCGGCGACCAGGTAGAGGTTCCGCTCCAGGGCGGCCGCGTTGACCACGATAATCGCCACGTCTGGCCGGCTGCGAATCAAGTAGTCGCGCGCAATGCGCTCCTCCTCGGAGTTCGCCGTCAGACTATACGCGCCCGGCAAATCTACCAGGTTCAGCGTCAGGCCTTTGCGGCGATAGACGCCGGTCCTTTGCTCCACCGTCTTGCCGGGCCAGTTGCCCACGTGCTGGTTCAGCCCGGTGAGCATGTTGAACACTGTGGACTTGCCCACGTTCGGCTGGCCGATCAGCGCCACGGTGAGCGCGGCCGGATCGTGGGCGCCTGGTCCCCTTGCATCATGGCAATGAGTCATCGTATATCCTGCTTAGTCATTCCGTTTGCCTTGCCCGTTGCGTCTACGCCTCGCTCACTACATGCACCTTTTCGGCTTCCCCGCGTCCCAACGCGACCAACGTGCCCCGCACCGAGACGATCATCGGGCCGCGGCCGTGGTTCTGCATCACCTTGATCTCGGCGCCGATGGTGAAACCCAGGCTGGCGACCCGGCTGCCGAAGCCGTGTCCGCCGGCGAGCGAGACGACAAGTCCGCTGCGACCGGCCGGCAGGCTGCTCAGGGTCTGCGCTGTTGCGGCCGCGCCATCAGTGTGCGTGGCCATCCATGCGCCTTGCGCATGGTGAAGGGCGACGGTATCGGCCTGGCGCGGCGCTTCGCCGGGCTCGGCGGCTGTGTCCAGGAGAAATGCGGCGTCGGAATTCGGTCGCGCGTTGGTCAGGTTCATCTCGGCTCCGATCTCGGGCGGGTTGTTGCAAACTATTCGCAATAAGCATATCGCCTCATGATCGAACTGCATATGACTTGCATCACATTTGCGCAGTTGAATTACTCAGCAGATCTCTGGGTCTGCCCGGCGGCGCTTGACCGCCTGTCCCTTTCGTGATACAACATGCCGGTAGTCAGGTATGCACCCGCTTATCGTCAGTAGGTCGTAAAGTCATGCTCCGAGCGGGTCCATGACCCGCCGGATCACGGATCCGGCCTGGGCGATTGTGATCTACTGATCCTCAACAAAGGAGTCTGACATGCGTGTCGTGGCCATGATTCTAGCCGGCGGGGCTGGCACCCGGCTCGGCGTTCTCTCGGAACAACGCGCCAAGCCGGCTGTGCCATTCGCGGGCAGGTACCGCATTATTGACTTCACCCTTTCCAACTGCGTCAACTCCGGCATCTACGATATCGGGGTCTTGACGCAGTATCTACCGCGCTCTCTGAACGACCATATCGGCATCGGCCGGCCGTGGGATTTGGATCGCAGTCGCGGGGGCGTGCGCTTGCTGCAGCCATACCAGGGACGAGGCCGCCAGGAGTGGTACGGCGGCACGGCCAATGCGGTGCTGCAGAATCTGGATTACCTGCGCGAGAGCCGGGCCGATACTGTGTTGGTCCTGTCAGGCGACCACATCTACAAGATGGACTATCGGCCAATGCTGCGACTGCACGAAGAACGTCGCGCGGATCTGACGATCGCGGTGATGAATGTCGCGCCGGCTGAGACTTCTCGCTTCGGCATCATGTTGACCGACGACGAAGGCCGTGTGACCCGGTTCCTGGAGAAGCCGAAAGAGCCGCCGAGCACGCTGGCGAACATGGGCGTTTATGTTTTCAGCGCGGGCGTGCTGGCCGAACGACTGGAGGCGCTGGCGCCCGCGCACCCCGATCTGGACTTCGGCAGCCACGTCATTCCAGGCATGGTGGAGACGCACATCGTCTACACCTTTCCCTTCGACGGCTACTGGGTGGATGTGGGCACGGTGGACGCCTATTGGCAGACCAGCATGGAGTTGATCTCCGGACAAACCAGGCTGAACCTGTACGATCACCAATGGACCATCCACACGCGCAGCGAGGAGCGCGCGCCCGCGAAGCTGGGACCGCAGGCCATGGTTCACGAGAGCCTGATCTGCAATGGATCTATCGTGCGCGGCCAGGTAAGGCGGTCGGTGCTCTCACCGGGGGTCTACGTCTCGCCCGGCGCGACCGTGCACGAGAGCGTCATCATGAACGATACCTGGATCGGGCCGGGCGCGGTGGTGGATCGCTGCATCCTGGATAAGAATGTCATCGTCGGCGCGGGCACGCACCTGGGCTGGGGCGATGACCTCGACACGCCCAATGCCAACGCGCCCGCTCTGTTCTTCACCGGCCCGACCATCGTCGGCAGAGGCGCGCACGTGCCATCCAGCCTCCACATCGGCCGCAACGTGGTGATCAAGGCGGCGGTGGATGAGGAGGCGTTCGCCGCGTTCGGCGATACCGTGCCCAGCGGCTCGACGGTCGGTTGAGCACAGGCGATTCATACAGGGGGCAACCATGTCTGCGATGGCCATGATTCTCGCGGGCGGCGAAGGCCCGGCGCTGAGCGTGCTTACCGCGGCGCGCTCCGAAGCGGCCGTGCCGTTCGGCGGCAAGTATCGGATCATTGACTTCAGCCTGTCCAATTGCGTGAACTCGGGCATCTTCGATGTCGCGGTGCTGACCCAATATCGGCCCCGGTCGTTGAACGATCACATCGGCGTCGGCCGGCCGTGGGACCTGGACCGGACGACCGGCGGCGTGCGGCTGCTTCAGCCATACCAGAGCAGCAAGGGCGAGCGCGGGGCATGGCAAGAGGGCACGGCTGATGCTTTGCGCTTCAACCTGGATGTGATTCGTTCGTCGGTGGAAGAGGTGCTGATCCTGGCCGGGGATCACATCTACAAGATGGACTACCAGCCGCTGCTGCGCTTTCATCGCGAGCGCCGCGCCGATGTGACGCTCGCAGTGCGCTCGGTGCCTGGCTTCGAGGCGTATCGCTTCGGCATGGTGAGCGCCAATCCCGATGACCGCGTGATCGGCTTCGAGGAGAAGCCGCGGCGCACGCGCAGCACCCTCGCCAGCATGGGCATCTACGTTTTCCGGCGTGAGGCGCTGGCGGAGTGCTTGACGGTCGGGGAGTGCAAGAAGCACCGCAATCTCGGCGGCGAAGTGATTCCGACCCTGGTGGCCAGCAGAGGAGTCTATGCCTATCCGTTCCAGGGCTATTGGGCTGACGTCGGCACGGTCCAGGCGTTCTACGAGGCGAACATGGCGCTGCTGGCTGAGACGCCCGCGCTCGACCTCTACGATCCCGACTGGGTGATTCACACCCGCAGCGAAGAGCGGCCGGCCGCGCAGATCGGGCCGCGGGCGCGCGTCGAGGGCAACCTGCTCTGCGATGGCTGCCGGGTGGAGGGTACGGTCATCCGTTCGATCGTCTCGCCTGGCGCATACATCGCCGAGGGCGCGGTCGTCCGCGATGCCATCGTCATGACCGATGCGGTGATCGAGCCGGGCGCCGAGGTGGAGCGGGCCATCCTCGACAAGCGGGTGCGCGTGGGCGAGGCCGCGAAGCTGGGGTGGGGCGACGACAACACCCCCAATCGCCGCTGGCCCGAGCGCCTGAACACAGGGCTGACGCTGGTGGGGAAGAGCGCGGTTGTGCCCGCCGGTATGACGGTGGGCCGCAACGTGGTGGTCTTTCCGAAGACGACCGAGAAGGACTATGCGGCCGCCGACGTGCCCAGCGGCGAGACGGTCGGTGACTGAGCGCAGCCGAATGCAACCAGATGCTGTGCTGAAGCGTCTGTCCTGAAAATCGCCCACCACGTGCCAGGTATCCTCTCAGGCGCCTGGCGCGTACGGGTCTGATCTAGAGGCAATCTCACCGCATGACGGATCGTACGTCTGACTCAAACAACTGGGCGTCGGCTGCGCAGCCGCCACGGCACACCTGGTCGCGCAACGCGTTGCCAGCGCCAGCCGGCCGCGATCGGCCGCCGTCCTGGCCGCAGCCATCGCGACCGGCGCCGTTGCCCCAACCTGGCGCGGAGACGCCGGCCAGCGCAGAGCCGTCTTCTGCGCCGCCGGGCTATTCGTCGCGCCAACAGGCATTGCCGACGAAGGCAGTTGCGCCTGCTGCTCCGCCGGCCCCGGCTGTTCCGCCCGCGCCGACCGCCGGGGGAACACAACAGAGCCAGATTGCGCGGCCAACGCCCGCGCAACCGCTGGCCGGCCGTTCGGGCTGCGCGACCGTCGCGCTGATCGCGCTGTTCGGCGCGGCGTTGCTCTTGCTGGCCATCGGCGGGCTGCTGGTGGGCTACGCCGCTATCGCGCGCGATCTGCCTATGCCCGACGAGCTCCAGGAGCGCGTCAGCCGTTTCGCCTCCACACGTATCTACGATCGCCATGGCGGGCTGATCAACGAGGTCGGCGATCCCGACTATGGCCGGCGCACCGTGGTGCCGCTCGATCAGATTTCGGAATACGTCAAGCAGGCGACGGTCGCCACCGAGGACCCCAACTTCTATCGCCATCCCGGGGTGGACCCGATCGGGATCGCGCGGGCGATCTACTACGCCCTGCGTGAACGCGATCTCTCGGGGCCGGGCGGCAGCACCATCACGCAGCAACTGGTCAAACTGACCTTCTTGACGCCCGAGAAGACGATTTCCCGCAAGATCAAGGAGGCGATCCTGGCCGCCGAAATCTCGCGGCGCTATTCTAAAGACACGATCCTGCAGATCTACCTGAACGAGATCCACTATGGCAACCTGGCCTATGGCATCGAGGCCGCGGCCGAAATGTACTTCGACAAGCGCGCCAGGGATCTGACGCTGGCCGAAGCGACCTTGCTGGCCGGGCTGCCGCAGGCGCCCGCCTACTACGATCCCTACGCGCATCTGTGGAATGCGGATGGCGCGGCGGGTCGCGCCAAGCGGCGCCAGGGGATCGTGCTCAGCTCGATGGTGCGCGAGGGGCTGATCACGCCCGCCCAGGCGGATGCCGCGTGGAACGAGCCGTTGCGCCTCAAGCCGCTGCGCCAAACCTATACCTCGAAGCATCCGCACTTCGCCCAATACGCCCGGAACCAGGTGGAAAACGCCTTCGGGCCAGAGCTGATGGCAAAAGGCGGCTTGCGCATCTACACCAGCCTCGACCCGCGCATCCAGGCCCTGGCCGAAGAGGAGGTTCAGAAACAGGTGCGCGCGTTGGCGGGCCAGGGCGCCACCAACGCTGCGGTCGTGGTGGTGCGCCCGCAAACCGGCGAGGTGCTGGCGATGGTAGGCAGTGCGGACTTCTACAGCACGACCATCAGCGGCCAGATCAACATGGCGCTGGCCCCGCGTCAGCCTGGTTCCGCGCTCAAGCCGTTCACCTTTCTGGCGACCTTCGAGCTGCCGGCCGCAGCGCCAGAGGCGGATGATCCACGCAAAGGCCAGATCAGCGCCATCGAGCCTCCTGGCTATTGGACTCCGGCGACCGCGATCATGGATATTCGCACCGAGTTTCCGGATGGGGCCAACCCGCCCTATGCGCCGACAAATTACGACGAGAAAGAGCACGGACTGGTCAGCGTGCGATCGGCGCTGGCGAACTCCTACAACATCCCGGCCGTCAAGGCGTTACAACACGTGGGGCTGGAACGCTTCAAGAGCTTGATGGCGCGGGTGGGCGTGACGACCTTGAATCGGCCCGACTACGGGCTGTCGTTGACATTGGGCGGCGGCGAGGTAAGCCTGCTGGAGCTCACCGGCGCCTATGCGGCCCTGGCCAACGGCGGCCTGCGGTCGGCGCTCAGCCCGATTGCCTGCGTCACCGACGCAGAGGGCCGGTTGATCTGGCGCGAAAACATGGCGGAGGCGGTGGTCGAGTGCGCGACCGCGGCTAAGACCAGTGGAGCTGTGCGACCATTGGTAACGCCCGCGCCGGTCCAGGCTGCGCTCAACCCACAGCACGTCTACCTGATCACATCCATTCTAGCGGATGCAAAGGCGCGCGAGCCGATGTTTGGCCCCGCGGCCGATCTGCGACTGGATGATCGGCCGTCCGCGGTGAAGACCGGCACGTCGAATGACTATCGCGATGCCTGGACCATCGGCTACACGCCCGATCTGGCTGTAGGCGCCTGGGTGGGCAACGCCGACTACAAGCCGATGCAGAAGATCGCGGGCGCACGCGGCGCGGCGCCTATCTGGCGCAACGTGTTGGGCCGCAGCCTGCAGGGGACGGCTGGCCGGCCCTTTGCCGAGCCGCCTGGCATCCAACGCCTGAACGTCTGCGCGGACAGCGGCGCGCTGCCCAGCGAGGCCTGTCCGGCGCAGCGCCAGGAGGTGTTCGCCGCGGGCCAGGGGCCGTTGCCGGCCCGCTACGATCTGAACCAGCGCGTGTGGGTGGACAGGGTGACAGGTCGGTTAGCCACTGAGTATACGCCGGCGGATCGGATCGAAGAGCGGGCGCTGAAGCTTTTCCCGCCGAAATATCGCGCCTGGGCTGAGGCGCACGGCTACCCGCAATTGGCCGCCGAGGCGCCGGCCTATGCCTTTCCGCCTGAACTCAAACTGATCAGCCCGCCGGATGGCGGCCAGGTGTTGGGCATGGCGCGCATCATGGGCAAGGTGCGCCTGCCCGAACCGCTGATCTGGCGCGTGGAGTATGGCGTGGGGCCTGCGCCCATCGGCTGGGGAGTGTTGGGAGGGCCGAACCGGGGCAACCTGGATGGCAAGCTGGCGGACTGGGACACCGTGCAGACGGTGGAGCGCCACAACGTTCTCGACTACTCGGTGCGGCTGGCGGCCTACGACCCGGCCAACCTGGACTATCCGGTTGCGGTCTCCAACGTGGCCTATGTGACCGCGGTCAACCCGACGGCCACGCCCACTGCCACGCCGACCGCATCGCCGACGCCGACGAGCACGCCCACGCGCACCGCCACAGCGTCGCCTGGCCCATCGGCTACGCTGCGCGCTAGCCCGACCGCGACCGCAAGTGCGAGTGCGAGTGCGACAGCCTCCCCGACGGGGACGGCCCCCCCGCAGGGGACAGCTTCCCCGAGCGCGCAGCCGCCCACAGGAACGCCGACGCCGCGCAACACAGCCACTCCGACGCGCGTCATCGGAGCTTCGCCCACCGCGACGGCAGCCGCCTCGGCCACGCCGACCGATGCGCGGCCGGCCGGCGGCAGCCCGTGAGTTGCTCATGCCGCGGCCGGCGGCAGCCTGCCCCCTGGCCTGTCGGCCAGGACAGGCTGGCTGCGCAGCGCAGGCCAGGGTGCGCAGCCTGCCTATGGGACGGCCCGTGGAAAAAGGTTCCGGTTTGGAGGCTTCAGCCGCGCCCGGCAAGGGATGGCCAGCGCCCTCCTGCGCGAACAGAAGCGCCACCGCTTCCGTCACCACCAAGCCGACTATTTGTGCGGACTTGAGAGTCAGTGGGCCGCCGCAGTCGAAAAGTCTACACAATAGGCGCGGGTGCCGCCTTGGTATCCTCTCAATAATCCGGGGAAACGGCGGTCACAGACCGCCTACGAGCCTGCTCTCAGGGGGTCTGTGACCCCATAGGCCCCCACTTAATTGAACAGATACCCGCCTTGTATGTTATATCTGCACCCACTGAATTACTTTAGGGATGTGTGGTCCTTGTAGCTGGCATCATGTTCCATGGCGCGCCTCAGCATGACAAGCGTCTTGATAGACGGCATTGTACATCAAGTCCAGGCCGGCGGCAAGCACCCTGCGCCTGATCCGGCGTCTGCGCTCAGCAGTCCCCGCGGGAGCGGGAGCATGAGGTTCTCTCTACTGCACAAGCGCTCACTTGGCAGACCGTGTGACCCAGACGGCCACGAGCAGCGCGACCAGCCCCACTCCATCGAACGCGATGAAGCGGCTCACGCTGGCAGCCGCGCCCGGATACCCGCCCCCCAGCGACCGGAGGATCAGGCTTTCCCCAATCAGCCCGATCGTTTGCATCGCGACCGCCTCGTAGAGCGAGACGCGATGGCGGATGGGATGGAGCAGCGCGACGACGTAGGGCACGTTCCACATCAGAAACAGCAGGCCGATCCCGCGCGCGACCGCCGCGGCGGTCGCGCCGCGCAGCTCGAAGCCGGCCGCGCTGGCGGCGGGCGCGGCCAGGAAGACCACAGCAGCCTGGACGTTCCAGAGCAACACGGCCGCAATCAACCCGCGAGCCAGCCAGAGACGAATAAGGTCTGACCTGTTCATGCCGGTAACGCGGTGCGTTTCAACAAAATCAACGTCACATCGTCGTACTGCGGCGCGTCGCGAACGAAATCCTGGACCGCTGCCCCGATCGCGTTGGCGATGGCTTCGGCCGGCTCGTCCCGATGTGCGGCCAACACCGTCGCCAGCCGCTCGTCGCCGAACATCTCATCGGCCGCGTTCATCGCCTCGGTCACGCCGTCGGTGTAGAACAGGACCACATCGCCGGGCGCCAGGGCCAGGGTCTTCTGCTCGATCCTGGCCTCGGGCACGATGCCCAGCGGGATGCCGGTGGTGGTCAGCGGTTCGGCCGCGGCGCCGCTGGCGGGCAGATAGAACGCCAGGTTGTGTCCGGCGCTGGCATAAGTGAGGGTGTGACCCGCAGGGTCCAGCACGCTGCAATACGCAGTGATGAACATATCGGATGCGCTGTCTGCCAGGATGATCGCATTGGCGCGCATCAGCGTAGCGGCCGGGTCTCGCCGGCTGAAGGCGACGACGCGCAGCACCGTGCGCGCAAACATCATGTAGAGCGCGGCCGGGATGCCCTTGTCGGAAACATCGGCGATGACCATGCCCACCTTGCCTGCGGGCAATGGCATGAAGTCGAAGAAGTCGCCGCCCACCTCCCGCGCCGAGCGCCACAGGTAGTGAATCTGATAGCCGGCCGCCTGCGGCGCAGCCTGGGGCAACAGGTTGCGTTGGATGTTGTGGCCCAGCTCCAGCTCGTGGGTCAGGCGAATGCGCTCGGCTTCTTGCGCCTGGAGCCGCGCGTTTTCGATCGCAATGGCTGTTTGATTGGCGATGCCGCTGAGGATGCGGATGCGCCGCGGGCTGAACAGATGGCTCGCACCCACATCGTCGGCCACCAGCGCGCCGACGACCTCATCGGCCACCAGCAGCGGCACCACCAGGAGCGTGCGACAGCCGAAACGCGCCTGCCAGGCGTCCGGCGTTTGAGGATTCCCCTGCACATCGTCCACCACCAGCGGCTGGCCAAGCCGGCACGCGTCAGCCAGCAGCGGCAGGTCTGCAGGTCTCACGACAAGATCCTGGTAGGCGGCAACCAGTTCGGAGCGGACCGCGTGCACCGTGCGCACCCGGAACTCGTCGTTTTCATCCCGCAGCAAGATCGCGCAGCGGTCCACGCCCGTGAGCGCCGGAGTCAACCGGGCGACTTGCGCCAGGATGTCATCCACAGGTTGCAGCCGCCGGATCGCCTCTCCCACCTGGAGCAGCACGGTGGAGATCCACGCCTCTTCCGCGCGCGCGGCCGCCAACCGGCTGTTGTCCACGGCGGCTGCGGCCTGGTGTGCGATCCCTCCCAGCATCGCCAGGCGTCGCTCGGAAAGGGTGGGGCTGCGCTCTTGACTGAGGCTGACGCTCATGACGCCGAATACCTGTCCTTGGTTCAGCATCGGCAGCAGCACGATGGCGTCGCCGGGGCAGATTGTTCGCAGCGTTTCGGGCAGCGGCCCGTCGTCCGGCCTGAGCGCCACCGGGGCTTTGACCGCGCGCACCTGTTCCAGCGCGGGCCACTCGCCGGACAGAAAACGCAGGGCGGTCTTCACGTCGGCGTCGTCGCGCAGGTTCAAGCCGAAGCTCGCGGCGTATTGAAACGCTTCGTACTCGTCCTCCCACAACCAGATGGCGCACGACTCCACGCCGGCCAGCATCGTCGTTACGCGCACGACCGCGTCCAACACCTGCGCCACGCCCTCAGCCTGGCTGGTCGCCTCGGCCACCTGGAGCATGACGGTCGTCACCCAGGCTTCCTCGCGCTGCGCCTCGTAGGCGCGAGCCGATCGCACTGCGACCGCCACCTGGTCGGCCAGGGTGGAGAGCACGAAGACGTCATCCTGGCCAAAAGCTTCCGCCTCTGTGCTCTGCACATCCAGCACGCCCAACACTTCGCCCTCGGCGATCAGCGGCGCAGCCAGCTCGGCGCGCGTATCGGGCAGCAGGCGGGGGTCATCCGAGATGTAGCGCGGCTCGGCTGAGACGTCGTTGGCCAACAGATACTCGCCGTGCTGCGCTACCCAGCCGATGATGCCCTCTTGCCCGATGCGCATCGAGCGCCCCTCGCGGCGCCACTGCTCATTCAGGTTATGACCGCTGCTGGCCTTGAAGTAGGCCCGGTCGCTGCCGCGTTCGGTCAAGAAGATCTGCACGTGATAATAGCCGAAGCGCGATCTGATCAGCTCTACCACCTGGGTCAGCAGCAGGTCGAGGTCCAGAATGCTGGTGAGCTTGCGGCCGACTTCAGATATGGCTGTGAGCTGGTTGAGCCGGCGCTGGCCGCGCAGATAGAGGCGGGCGTTGTTGAGCGCCGAGGCCGATTGGTTGGCGAGCACCGTCAACAGGCGCAGATGGTTTTCGCCGAACGCGGCGGGCTGGTAGTGTTGGATGGCGATGACGCCGATGACCGCATCAGCGACGGGCAAGGGTAGAAAGACAGCGGAGCGGGGAGGCCGGTCGCTGATGTAGCTGGGGCGGGCCGGCAGGTTCTCGGTTTCGTCCTGGAAATCGCGCACCAGCAGAGGTTGGCGGCTGCTGCGCAGCCAGCCGATGATGCCGTGACCGGGCGGGGTTGAAAAGGAGTTCGGCGGCTGGCGCACTCCTTCCTTGATCCAAACCTTGACGAGATAGCGATCGCCCTCGAAGAGGCCGAGCTGGAAGTTCTCGGTGGGCACGATGCGACCGGCCAGCTCCCAGATCAGCTCGCAGAGCTGATCCTGATCGAGTTGGGCTTCCAGGATCGCGCGGCCGATTTCGGCCAGGGCTGCCACCTCGTCCGGCGCAACGCACTCGCCGGCGGTGGGCTCAGACATCTGCGCACTCCGCAGGTCGGGACGGGCAAGGCGGTCGGCCGGGCGCCGGCTGGCGCACCGCGTTTCGTTTGACCATGGCCAGCGTGTTGCCGGCGTCCCCCGCAAAGTCGAACGAAACCTCATCCATCAACTGGCGCATCAGGTGCAGCCCCAGCCCGCCGATGGGTCGTTCCTCCAATGGCCGTTCCAGGTCCGGCGTGGGAATTGCTGCTGGATCGAAGGGCTGGCCGGAATCGTGCAGCGTCACCTCCACATCCGGCCCCTTCACCTCGAAGCGCAGGTGCAATCGGCCGCCGGCGCTGCTGTAGGCGTGTTCGATGATGTTGCAGCAGGCTTCTTCCACGGCCAGTTGGATGTCGAAGCGCGCACATGGGTCAACACAGCACTGCTCGCAGGCTGCTTCGACGAAGTCTGCGATCTGCGGCAGAGCCGTGTGATCGCCCGTCACCGTGAGTTCATGCTGGAGAGTGGTCATGGGGTCACGATGCACAACGCAAACTGACGGTTGGGCGCCAGGAAAAACAGTGCATCTGGCGCCCACCGACCAATAACGCTTTCCAGGCTAGAAACTACCGACCGCCTCGGCTTCGGTTTCGTAGATCATGAACTGGCTTCTTAGGCCGGTAAGGTCGAGGACCTTGTCAATGTTGGGGTTGATCTCGGCCAGCCGCAGATCGCCGCGATTCCAGCGCCGGCAGGTTTTCCACGAGCTGATCAGCTCGCGCAGAGCCGCGCTGCTGGCGTAGGTGACGTCTTTGAGGTTGACCACGATCTTGTAGCGGCCGGAATCGGTGACGGTGCGCAGCCTGCTGCCCATGTCGGGCGCGACGCTGCCGTCTATGCGGCCGCCGAGTCGAACCAGGGTGCAACGTTTCATGTCGAGGGTTATGAGGTCCACGGGAGTCGCCTCCTTCGCGAGTACAGATATGGAGTCAGAACTACGCTCCGAGTATACCACACCCTTAGCCGCACGCGCAATTTCAGTTGGGCGCTAACTGGCCTGAAAACCGTTCCCGCCAGTCATTGCGAGCGCATCCTTCGACAAGCTCAGGACATGGTTTGCGGAGCAATCTCCTTCGTTAACTGGGAGATTGCTTTGCTTCGTGCCTCGCAACCGCAAAAGACGCTCCTCGCAATGACTTTTCATCCGCCGGGGCGCAGCGGCCGGCATGAGCAACTGCTCTGAAAATCGGCCTGTGGGGCGAGTTGCCAACTCGCCCTACGTCTGTATGGCGGGCCCTGGGCTGCGAACGATCAGCGTTGCGCTCATCCCCAACCCCAGGTAGATCCAGAAGAGCGTGGACATGTGCGGATAGACCAGGTTGAAGAGATAGTGATCGAAGATGCCGCCGACCGCGACGCCGACGACCGCCGCCATCAGGCCCAGCAGCAGCGCCTCGAGTTGGAGGTTGGAGGTTGGAAGTTGGAGGCTTTGGGCGACTTTGCGCCAGGCGACGAAAAGGCTGCCCAGGAAGCCCCCCATGACGATCAGAAAACACGCGAGGCCGATGACGCCCATCTCCTCGGCGATCAGCAGATAGACGTTGGAGACGCCGACGTATAGACCGGCCTCTGGCGAGCCGCTGAAGCCCACGCCGAACCACGGGTAGCGACTGATGAGGGCCAGCGCATCCCGATATTCGCCCAGCCGCATCAGCGTCGCCCGATCCTGGAGCTGGATGCCCTCAATGAAACGGGCGACGTAGGCCTGAGCTGGCGGCAAGAGCAGCAACAGGGCCGCGCCGGCCAGCCCGATCAACAGCAACCTGCGATAGCGCAGCGCGCCGATCATGAACAGGCCAGCCGCCAGCCCCACCAGCGACCCGCGGCTGTAGGTCAGATAGAGCGCCAGAAGTTCGAGGCCCAGGAACAGCGCGGCCCAGGCGCGATGAAACAGCGGCCGCCGGCTGACGACCTGCGGCGCGGTCAGGCCGGCCACCAGGATCAGGAAGCCGCCGAGCACATTGGGATCCACCATCGTGCCGATGGCGCGCATCGGGTTGGCCGGGTCGTCCTCGATGTAGCGCAACGCGCCATAGCCGCCAGGGTAGTTCAGCCGGGCCATCGCATCCAAAATGCGCACGGTCCAGGCTGGCGGGATGACATAGAAGAGAACCGCGATGGCCGCCGCGCCCGCGCCCGCCAGGATGATCAGCCGCGTCAGCAGATTCAGGTCAGCCTGCCGGCGCAGGGTGTTGACCACCAGGAAGAAGCTCCCGATGCCCAGCGCCAGCTCTGCGAAGTTGCGGATGGTGGTGGCAGTGGGCCGATGATACTGTAGACCGTTGGCAAAGGCAAACACCGCCAGCAAGAGGAACACGAACACCGGAACGCCCAACCAGGAGCCGACCAACTCACGCTGCCGTCGCGTGGCGACGCGCAGAATCCAGACCAGATAGAGCGCCAGGATGGCCAGGTCAAGGAAGGTCGGCGTGAAGCCGATCTTGAACGGCAGCGCGGCGAAAGGCGCCAGGCCGATCACGGCGAACAGCGCAGCGTAGCCCCAACGGAGGTCACGCAGGATCAGCAAACCGCTGGTCAGCCCGCCGAAGGCCGCCAGGCTGTAGATGGGGCCGGCGACCGCCACCAGCAGCGCCGCGACCGTCGCGGCCAGCAGAAACAGCCCGGCCTGGGCAGCGCGCGCCACCCGCTGGTCGGGACTGAAGAGGGTCGCTTCGAGTCGCTGGAAGGTTGTGTTCAGCAGGGCTGTCATCGTTGCACGATTATAGCAGTCTCTGGCCTGACACGGCAAGTGCGGGAAGGGGGCTGTCCTTCCTCAACGCGTCAACCAGCCGATATGGAGAAACGGCGCGACGGGCTCGCCCCCAAAGGGATAGACGGTCGCCTCGAACCGGTAGCGGCCGGAGCCGGCCCACGCGGGCCACGCCACTCGATAGACGTCCCGCATGACATAGCCGGCCGGCCAGCGGTCGGCGCTGAAACGGCCTGCGCCCGGCGATCGTTTCCACTCCCAGGCGGCCGCGCCATCTTCGGCCACGATCCGCACGATCACGCGCCAGTCGCGCGTGGGGCGGCTGGCGGCCGTCCAATACAGGGTGGGCTCCCCATCCAAATCTGCCCCCAGGAGCGTGAGCTCGCCCAAGATGGCGGCCGCGGGGAACTGGGGCGACGGCCGGCCGGCGCTGGCGGGAGGGGCAAACGCGGGGCGGATCACGCCCAGCAGCGCGTAGCATCCCAGCACCAGGCTGAGCGCGGTCAGCGCGGTCGCGGCGAGGGCTTCCCGCCGCGGGGAAACCCAGGCCAGCCACCCCAACGCCAGCAGGCCAGCCAGGCCGGCCGCCGCCGGGTACAGCAGCCGGCCCTGATCGGTGCCGAGCGCGATCAGCGAGTAGCGCCAGATGCCCAGGGCCGTCAGCACGGCGGCCAACCCCAGCAACCCGGCGGCCTGCCGCTCGTCCCTGGCCCGCGACCTGAGCGCGGCTCGCATCATGCCGGCGACCGCAAGCGCGGTCAGGGCCGCCAGGACGCGGTAGAGCCAGTTCGCCATGGGGATGTGTCCGGCACCGCCGAATTTGCCCCAGAACGAGACGAACCATCCACGCAGCAGCCAGGCCGTATCGGCTGCGGTCCAGGGGCCGGCGCGCACATCCACAGTCTGCCGGGCCAGCTCCATGCCCAACGGGTCGCCATACAGCGTCCAATTGCGCCCAAACCACGGCGCGGCCAGCAGCAGCGCGGGCAGAAAGACCCCTAGCCCGACGATCAGCGAACGCAGAAGGACGCGGCGCCACGTCCCCCCCACAAACCGGCTCGCGCCATAGACTTTCGGCGCATTTCCGGGGCTCGGGGCTGTGCGCAAGAGTCCTCGGGGATCAGCCGGTTGCTCCCGCCGCCCGTCAGGCCCGGTCGCAGCTCCCTGCGCCTCACCCACCCACACGCCCGCCAGAATCGCGGCCGCTACCATCGGCCATAGCGCAGCCGTGCTGACTTTGGCCAGCAGTCCGAAACCCAACGCCAGCGGCGTCCACCAGCCGGCTCTGATTATA
>VGOD01000088.1 GCA_016876015.1 Chloroflexota bacterium | reverse complement strand
CTAGATAAGCTGTGAATCGTTGCACGGCAGTTTCGTAATCCATATTCGGCTCCTTTGGGGGGAAGTATACCACCATCAGAGCCGACTCACTGTAAGTGCGTATTGCGTATTGCGTATTGCGTATTGTGTATTGTGTTTGACGTTTGACGTTTGACGTTCGACGTTTGACGTTTCACGCTTCACGTTTGACGTTTGACGTTTGACGCTTTCACGTTTTCACGAGGTTATGACCATGTCCAGATTTCATCCTGTCACTCCCCAGGTAGATCTGCCCGCGATGGAGCAGGAGGTGTTGCGCTTCTGGAAGGAAGCGGATGTCTTCGGTCAGACCATCGCGCAGACCAAAGATGGCCCGCGTTTTGTCTTCTACGAGGGGCCGCCCACCGCCAACGGCCGGCCCGGCATCCACCACGTGCTGGCGCGCGCGTTCAAGGACATCTTCCCGCGCTACAAGACGATGCGCGGCTACTTTGTCTCGCGCAAGGGCGGCTGGGACACTCACGGCCTGCCGGTGGAGCTGGAGGTCGAAAAGCGGCTGGGTTTCTCGGGCAAGAAAGCCATCGAGGAGTACGGCGTCGCCGCCTTCCTGCAGAAGTGCCGCGAGAGCGTCTACGAGTATGTGGATGACTGGGAGAAGCTGACCGAGCGCCTGGGTTATTGGGTGGACTTGCCCACCGCGTACTGGACCCTGACCAACGACTACATCGAGTCGTTATGGTGGATCCTGAAGCAGTATTGGGACCGGGGCCTGATCTACCAGGGCTATAAGGTCGTGCCCTATTGCCCTCGCTGCGGCACGCCCCTCAGCAGCCATGAGCTCGCGCAAGGCTACCAGGAAGGCACGATAGACCCCAGCATCTACGTCAAGTTCCCGCTGCGCGACCAACCCGGCGTCTATCTGTTGGTGTGGACGACCACGCCGTGGACCTTGCCGGGCAATGTCGCAGTGGCGGTCGGCGAGGATCTGGACTATGTGCTGGTCGAGCATGACGGAGACAAGCTATGGCTGGCCGAGGCGCTCCTGGGGCCGGTGTTTGGAGAACACGCGGCTCATGCCGTTGTGCTGCGCCGCGCCAAGGGCCACGATCTGTTGGGCCTGCACTACCGGCCGCTCTACACCTTCTTGCCGATGGAGAAGGACTACTGCTACGTCATTCCCGGCGATTTCGTCAGCACCGAGGATGGTACCGGGCTGGTGCACATCGCGCCCGCCTTTGGCGCCGATGATCTGGCGGCCGGCCAGAGACACGGCCTGCCGACGCTGATGACCGTTGACCCGCAGGGCCGCTTCATAGACGCGGTGACGCCGTGGCGCGGCCTCTTCGTCAAAGACGCCGATCCGCTGATCCAGCAGGAATTGGCCGCCCGCGGGCTGATGCTCAAACAGGGAACCTACGAGCACACCTATCCGTTCTGCTGGCGCTGCGACACGCCCCTGCTCTACTACGCGCGCAGCACGTGGTACATCCAGACAACCGCATTCAAGGACCGCCTCGTCGCCAACAACAACCTGGTCAACTGGGTGCCAGAGCATATCAAGAGCGGCCGCTTTGGCGAATGGCTGGCGAACAACATCGACTGGGGATTGGCTCGCGAACGGTATTGGGGCACGCCGCTGCCGTTCTGGGTCTGC
This sequence comes from Chloroflexota bacterium, assembly GCA_016876015.1. GTDB lineage: Bacteria > Chloroflexota > Anaerolineae > CG2-30-64-16 > CG2-30-64-16 > VGOD01. The sequence continues at coordinate 19,943 of VGOD01000088.1, read as the reverse complement.
GACAACCCGGCCTGTGATTGGCAGGAGTGCATCGGCTCGGTGGCCGAGCTGAGCGCCAAGACGGGCCGCAGCTTCATGAACCCGCGCTACCTGGCGCAGCAGCGGGGCGCATGGCCCGACCCGGCGCAGGCAGGAGCCGAGCCGCTCGATCTGCACCGGCCGGCTGTGGATGAGCTGACGTGGCCCTGCCCGCAGTGCGGCGGCGTGATGCGCCGCGTGCGCGAGGTGGCCGATTGCTGGTTCGATTCCGGCGCGATGCCTGTGGCGCAGTGGCACTATCCGTTCGAGAACCAGGACCTGTTCAGCCAGCAGTTCCCCGCCGATTACATCTGCGAGGCGGTGGATCAGACGCGCGGCTGGTTCTACACCTTGCACGCGATCAGCACGCTGCTGTTCGACCAGCCTTGCTTCCAGAACGTCATCTCGCTGGGGCACATGGTCGCCGAGGACGGCAGCAAGATGTCGAAGAGCCGTGGCAATGTGGTGGATCCGTGGGCGGTGCTCAAAGCGCATGGCGCCGACGCCACTCGCTGGTACATGTTCACGGCCAGCCCGCCCGGCAACACACGGCGTTTCGGCGTCAACCTGGTCAAAGAGGTCGTCGGCAAATTCATGCTGACGCTATGGAACAGCTACAGCTTCTTCGTGACCTACGCCAACCTGAACGATTTCGATCCGGCCGCGCCGGCCGTGCCGCTGGCCGAACGCCCGGCGCTTGATCGGTGGGTGTTGGCCCGGCTGCATAGCCTGGTGGAGACCGTCACGGCTGGGCTGGAAACCTACGATGTCACCGGCGCCACCCGTCCCATCGCCGATTTCGTGGAGGAGTTGAGCAATTGGTACGTGCGATTGAGCCGGCGGCGGTTTTGGAATACAGACGAGGAAACGAGGAAACAAGGAAACAAGGAAACAAGACGGGATGACGGCCCCTTGTCTACTCATCTACTTGTTTCCTTGTCTACTGACTCTCTCGCCGCGCACCAAACGATGTACGAGGTGCTGGTGACGCTCAGCCATCTGCTCGCGCCGTTCACGCCGTTCATCGCCGATGAGATGTATCGCAACCTTGTCGCTTTCGGCTTTCGAATTGCGGATTGCGGATCACCGTCTCTGCAATCCGCAATCCCACTGCGCGGGACGCAAGCAGTCCGCAATCCCGCTGCGTGGGATGCAAGCAGTCCGCAATCAGTTCACCTGAGCCGGTGGCCTTCGGCCCGGCCGGAGTGTGCAGATGCACAGCTTGTGGCCGACATGGCGCTCGCCCAGCGAGTCGTCAGCCTGGGCCGCGCAGCCCGAGAGAGCGCCGGGGTGAAGCTGCGCCAACCGCTGGCAGAGGCGATCGTCGGGCTCCCCTCCACGCGCGATGCTGAGGCGCTGAATCGCGTGGCGGCTGAGATCAAGGAAGAATTGAACGTCAAGGCGCTGCGCAGCGTCACGGCTTCCAGCGACCTGGTCAACGTGGTCATCCACCCGTTGCCGATGCAGCTCGGCCGCAAGCACGGCCGGCGCTTCCCGGCTGTGCGCCAGGCGCTCATGGCGCTCGATCCGCTGGCTGTGGCCGCGGCAGTGGAAGCTGGCCGGCCGGTGCCGATCGTGGCCGATGGCGCGGCAGTCGAAGTGCAGCCGGACGAGCTGGAGGTGCGCAAGAGCCCCAAGCCGGGCCTGGCCGTGGCCGAAGAGGCGGGCTGCTTGGTGGCTGTGGCCACTGAGCTGACCGACGAGTTGCGCTGGGAGGGCTATGGCCGCGAGGTGAGCCGCAACATCCAGGACTTGCGCAAGAGGTCCGGCCTGGAGATTAGCGACCGCATTCGCACGACCGTGCAGGCCGGCTCTAGCCTGGCCCCGGTCTGGCGTGCTTTCGGCGCCAGCATCGCTGCGGATACGTTGTCGGTGAGCTTTGAGCTGGGCGCTCCGACCGAGGGTGCGTTCACGACCTCTCTCGTGCTGGATGGCGAGGAGGTTGTCATCGGCATCAGCAAGGCGTAGCGCCGCTGGCAGGGCTACGGGATGTGGGTCTCCGCCGCAGGATGCCTGCATCCCGCGCGCCGAACTTGGCTTTCGGCCCTGATTGGAGTACAATACGACTGGCGACGGATGATCCAGCGTCTTTGGCGATGCGGCCAGTGCGGCCGCGAAGACGCTGGCGAGGATGGAAGTATGTTATCAACGCAACGAATCGAACGGCTGCGTAGGAATCTGTTGGAGAATCAGGCGCACTTACGACGACAACTGGCCAACCTCACGGCAAGCTCGGCCGAGATCAACGTGGGTTCGGGCAATCATATGGCCGAGGATGCCACGGCGGCCTTCGACCAGGCGACGATCGTTTCGCTGCGCCGGAGCCAGGAGTTGGCCCTGGCGCAGGTGGATCAGGCGCTGGCGCGCATGATGCAAGGCGCTTACGGCCAGTGCGAGCGTTGTCAGGAGGAGATTGACTTCGCACGCCTCAAAGCAGTGCCGCACGCGCCATTGTGCATGAGTTGTCAGAAGCTCGTCGAGTTGTGATCGGTAGACGCCAAATACCAGGAGTCCCTTTCATTGAAGCGTTCACTGCTTAGCTGGGCAAGCCTGCCCCTGGTCGCGGCCGTCATCGTGGCGGCCGATCAGTGGACCAAGGGTTGGATCGAGAAAAGCTTGCCGTTGGGCGGTTCCCTCGCGCCTGTGCCCGCATTGGAACCCTATTTCAACCTGGTGCACACGAACAACACCGGCGCGGCGTTTGGCCTCCTGCAAGGGTATGCCGGCATGTTCATCATCATCGCTCTGGTTGTCGTTGCCATCGTTCTCTTCTATGCGCGCCAACTCCCGGCCAGCGCCTGGCCAGTGCGGATCGTCCTGGGCATCCAATTGGGCGGCGCGGTCGGCAATCTGATTGACCGGCTGCAGCACCAGGGCGCGGTGACCGACTTCCTGCTCCTCACCCTGCCCATCGGCGACCGCATCTACCAATGGCCCGCGTTCAACGTGGCCGACAGCTCGATCGTGGTGGGCACGATCTTGCTGGGCATTTTGATGCTGCGGGCCGAGGACAAGAAGCCGGAGGTCCAACAGGCAGAGGCCTGAAAGAGGGTTGTCCGATGAGCACGCTCGCGATCGAAATCCCGCAAGACATCCTGGACTCCGCGCGGCTGACGGTGACTGAGCTGAAGATTGAGTTGGCTGTCTATCTCTACGGTCAGGGGCGATTGTCCATTGGCAAGGCGCGGGAATTGGCGGGGATGTCGTTATGGGAGTTTCGGCAGTTGCTCGGTCTGCGAGGAATCGCCCCCCACTACGATGAGGCCGAACTGGACAAGGACCTTGCCACATTGCGGAGGCTGGGGCGGCTATGATCGTAGTGAGCAATACGTCGCCGCTCACCAACCTCGCAGCGATCGGTCAGTTTGATCTTCTCCACAAGCTGTACGGCGAAATCCACATGCCATTGGGCGTATGGGATGAACTGAATGCCGGAGGCAAACGCTGGCCCGGTCGGGATGAAGTGGCGCGATCTGACTGGGTGAAGCACCATACGGTTCAGAACCGGGCATTGGTGACTGCTCTGCTTCGAGACCTGGAATCGGGGGAGGCAGAAAGTATCGCTCTGTGTCTCGAACTTGCGGCTGACCTTCTTCTTATGGATGAGAAGGAAGGTCGGCGGGCCGCTGAGCGACATGGGCTGAATGTGATCGGGGTTGTAGGCGTGCTCATAGAGGCAAAAGCAAATGGGTTTGTGAATCACGTGCGGCCCTATCTTGATGCCTTGCGTCGGATCGCCGGCTTTCGGTTGCGTGAATCACTATACAGTTATGTTCTGACGATAGTTCACGAAGATTAAGTATGGTGTCCATTCAGGCATCGGAAGTCGTCTCGACTTCCGATGTTGTGTCTTCTGACCTGGGCGACGAGGAGGTCGGCGGCGAAGCCGTCATCACCCTGGCCGTGGCTGAGCCCGGCGCGCGGCTGGACAAGTGGCTGGCCAGCCAACTGCCGGCGCGCTCGCGTTCGGAAATCCAACGCTGGATCGAGGCGGGGCAGGTCACGGTGTGCGGCCGATCGCTGAAGGCCAGCTACCGGCTGGCATCCGGCGATGAGATCGCCGTCGTCATCCCCGAGCCGGAGGACTACGCGGTCGAGCCGGAGCCGATTCCGCTGGATGTGGTCTACGAAGACGGGGATTTGTTGGTGGTCAACAAGCCTGCCGGCATGGTCGTGCACCCTGGAGCCGGCAACTGGCATGGTACGCTGGTCAACGCCGTGTTGCATCATAGCCCGGGGCTGGCAGGGGTCGGGGCCGCGCGCCGGCCTGGCATCGTCCATCGGCTGGACAAGGACACTTCTGGCTTGATCCTGGTAGCCAAGAACGATGCTGCGCACCGCGCATTGCAGGTGCAGTTCAAGGACCGGGCTATCCAAAAGACCTACCTGGCGCTGGTGTATGGGGAGGTGCAGCCGTCGCGCGGAGAGATCACTGCGCCGATCGGTCGCGATCCACGCCAGCGACATCGGATGGCTGTGGTATCGGCTGCCGCCGGCCGGCCGGCAGTCACGCGCTACGAAACACGAGGCCATTACGTCGCGGTCGCGGCTGGTCGGCCACAAACCGATCGGCGGTTCACCCTATTGGCCTGCTATCCGCTTACCGGCCGCACCCATCAAATCCGGGTGCACCTGGCGCACGTCAGACATCCCATCGTCGGCGACGATACTTACGGTGGACGTCGCCGGCCGCTGCTTGCCTGTCCGCGCCAGTTTCTTCATGCCCACCGCCTGCGATTTCACCTGCCAGCGACTGGGGAGCTGCTGGAGTTCGTCGCGGAGCTGCCGGAAGATCTAGAGAGTGTCCTCGCCACATTGGCGGCCGTGTAGCTGACCTCGACCTGGCTTGCTCGCCCCCGCATCTCCAAGGCTATCCGGTCGGCCCGGCACCACGTGACATTGCCTGCACCGCGCCTCATACACTTCGCGCGCGCCGACCAGGATGATTGGATCGCTGTAGTTGGCGGGATCACCGTTGATCAGGCGTTGCGTGCGGCTGGCCGGCGCTCCACAGACCACGCAGATGGCGTGCAGCTTGTCCACGATCTCCGCCTCGGCCATGAGCAGCGGCATCGGCCCGAATGGCTCACCGCGGAAGTCCAAATCCAACCCTGTGATGATGATTCGCAAGCCGCGCTCGGCCAACGCGCGCGCGATATCGGCCACGGACCAGTCGAGGAACTGCGCTTCGTCAATCGCGGCGACGGTGGTATCGGGTCGCAGCAGGTCCAGAATGTCAGCCGCGCTGCCGATGATTTCGGCCTCGAAGTGCATACCATCGTGCGAAGCCACGTGGTTGAAGGAGTAGCGATCATCCAGTTTGGGCTTGAAGACTTGCACCCGTTGGCGCGCGATCCTGGCCCGGCGGACGCGGCGGATCAGTTCCTCGGTCTTGCCGCTGAACATGCTGCCGCAGATGACTTCGATCCATCCTCCGTTGGGTTGGAGGTAGGGCATAGATACCTCGTGGCTAGAGTGAAGGCCAATGGCAGCCGACGCCTGAAACCAAAAGCTGGATACATGGAGGCTTCCAGTATCCAGCTTCTTGCTATTGGCCGCCAGCTTCAGATCAGGCGTCGCCGCGGCGTCTGGCCAGACGCTTGCTCTGTTCCGCGACCTTTTGCGCTTCCTGCTGGACGCGCACCTGCTCGACGGTGCCGGCCGTGCGTTCCAGGCGCTTCATGAAGCGATCTACCTGGCCGGCGGTGTCCACGATGCGCTGCTCGCCTGTGTAGAATGGATGACACGCCGAACACACGTCAACCCTGATCTCTGGCACCGTTGCGCCAGTGGTCCAGCTATTTCCGCAAGCGCAAGCAACGCGCGCGCTGGCGTAGTATTTGGGATGAATTTTTGGTTTCATTGGCGTTGCGCCTCACGCTTCCGGATAGACGCTCACGAGCTTCCGGCCGTGCTTCGACTCGAACGTGACATAGCCTTCAGCCTTGGCGAACAGCGTGTAATCGCTGCCCAGGCCCACGTTCGTGCCGGGATGGAATGTCGTGCCGTGCTGCCGTACGATGATGCTGCCCGCGCCCACCAGCTCGCCGCCGAATCGTTTGACGCCCAGACGCTGGCCAACGCTATCGCGACCATTGCGGCTCGAGCCGCCCCCTTTTTTGTGCGCCATCTTTTTCTCTCCTCAACTCAAGCCAGGATTTCATCAATCCGCAGACGGGTATAATACTGGCGATGGCCGCGCTTCTTGCGTTCGCGCTTCTTCGGCGCGTAGTGGAAGAAGAGCACCTTGCGAGCACGACGTTGCCCGATCACCGTGGCGATCACGAAAGCGCCCTCGACCGTAGGCCGACCCACGGTGACGCTCTCGCCATCGGCGATCATCAACACCCGATCCAATGTGACCTGGTCGCCGACTTCCACCGGCAACCGCTCGACGTTCACGAACTCGCCCGGAGCCGCGCGATACTGCTTGCCTCCGGTCTCTACCACTGCGTACATGCTGTTGAATTCCTCCTGCGCGCCGCGCCCACCACCGAACTGCCCTACAGCTCTCTTGCAGGGAAATCCCCGGATGAGACTTCGTCTTGGCGGCCCGCCAAGTGTGGAGCCGACCCACTGCAGAAAACCCGGCCGGCTCGCTGGTTCGATAACGCGACGGCACGGCCCGCGTAGGCCGTACCATGCCTTGATTATACCCGGCCTGGCGCTGTCTGTCAAAAAGCGCAGCTTCGCGGGTGCATTGCGCTCTTGGGCAGGGCGGCTTGGCGCGTCGTCGCCATGCGACTGGCGCTCAGGTCCAATACACGTATACGGCCGGGCTGTTCGGCCCGCCGGCTGCGCTCCACTGGAAGACCCACCAGGCGTCGTGAGGACTCAGATTGACGCAGCCGTGGCTGCGCGGCGCGCCGAACGCGTCGTGCCAGTAGGCTGTGTGCAAGGCATAGCCGCTGTAGAAGTAGCACGTCCAGGTGACGTCCTCGATGTAGTAATAGCTGCCCCACTGAGGATCGCCGCCGGCCATCACGCCTGTGGCCAGCCGGCGCCACGTGCGGAAGATGCCCTGGACCGTGGGCATGCCGGCCAGCCCGGAGGCGATCAGGGCGGCATACACCGGACGATCGCCTTCGTAGGCTACCAGTGTTTGTTCTTCGAGGCAGACGCCGACCCAACGCTCCGCGGGGCCGATGCTCAGAGGGCGCGGCTTCGGTCGCGCCACGCCGATCTGCGTACCCTCTACCCACCGGCCGTCGCCGATGCGATACCAGGGAACGCCCGCCACGAAGCGCGTATCCAGGATCGGGAGCGCCTGATTGTGCATCACCTGGTCCAGTGGCGGATTGTCGTTGGAGACGCCGGGCCGGCCGCGCACGTTGAGGGCTGCGGCGACCACCCATCCGATCGGCAAAGCTGGCCGCTCGGCCGACGAGCTGGCGGCCGCGGCCAGCGACCGCGCGCCGCCCTCGATGATGCGCACCCAGCCGCCGTGCACCCATCGCCTGTCGCCGATGCGATACCAGGTCGCGTCGCCATAGGCCTGTTCTTCATAGATCGTCACCTCGGCGCCGTAGTAGAGCAGCCCCACAGGCGGGTTGTCGCCGCGCACGCCGGGTTGGCTCCGCACGTTGAGCGCATCGGCGGTCACTACCCCGCGGCGGACGGCGGGCGGCGGCTCTGGCGGAGGCGGAGGAGTGGGCGGGGTCTCCTCTAGCAGTTGCACCCATCCGCTGTGCACCCAGCGCCCCGCGCCGATGCGATACCAGGTCGCGTTCGCGTAGACCGCGTCTTCATAGATGCCGACCTCCGCGCCGTTCAGCAACTGATCAATCGGCGGGTTATCAGCCCGCACGCCGGGCTGGCCGCGCACATTCAGGACATCGGCGGTGACGACGCCGCGACGGCTGGTTGGTGGAGGCGGTGGCGGCGGCGGCGCAGGTTCGTTCAGCTCCACACCGCGCAATTTGGATGGCGTGAACAGGCTTACGGCGCTGGCGGCGATCCAGTCGCCGCCAGCCGTCTGATACCAAGGAGCGCCGGCTATCGATAACTCGGCGCGAATGGAGAGATAGACGCCAGGACCGACGACGCGCGAGACCTGGCCCCCCCCAGGCGCGGTGTAGACGCGCTGCCAGCCCAAGGCTGGCTGGCCATAGCGATATGGCAGCCAGGCCGGCGGGCTGGCCGTCGAAGCCGAAACGTCGGTCGCCATCACGGCGGGCTGAGCCGCGGCCGGCGGTTGGGGTAGCTCGGCCAGGGTCAGGTCCGGCGCTGTCGCCTCGGCCGGCAAGGTGATCTCCAACTCGCTGCGGGCTAACCCAGCCAGCCAGAAGCCATCGGCATCCAGCAGGTCGAGCGTGACCACGTAGCCCCCGAGCTTCGGGTAACTCAGACGCCATTCACCTGTCTGTTCTGCCCCGGCGCTGCCGGCCAGGACGTGGACTTGCCCTGCGCCGCCGTCGAGTCGTATACTCTGTTCGGGTGCGAGACCCGCCACATGGACCCTGGCGATGCGCTGGAGGGGGTTGTCGCGCGTGCGCTTGATGGAGAACAGGTGTGTCTCGGGAAGCGAGAACACCTGGCTTGCCCCAGAGCGGCCGGGTTCGACCACCTTCTCGGCCAGGCGGTCGCCCCAGTGCAGCCGGGCCGAGAACGGCCCAGGCGTCGCATAGCGATGGCTGCCCAGATCGGTCAGGCGTTGGTCGCGCCATGTGACCGTGGTCGGCGCGCATAGCTCGCCCAACTCCAGCGTGTGGCCGTCGCCGGTCTCCAGCCAGGCCGGCGCCGAAGCCTCCGGTTCCTGCGAGACGGGGGCGGCAAAGGCCAGTTGAAAGCGAACGCTCTCGGCGTCGGGCCCTGGGGCTGTGACAAGTCGAATGGGAACAGACATGGCGGGCCTCCGTGGAACCACGATGGGTATTGACAAATAGCCAATTGTGGGAGGCAGTGTACTGCGAGAGTGCGTTTTCGTCAACCCGGACCGCCGGTCTGCGCAGCAGGGCAGCGCGAACGCCATTTGACTTCGAGTGGCCCGGATAGTACAATGGCCGCTCGAAGCACCCATCTGACTCGACGGAATGGCGATCGTGATTCGCACGCGCTGGAACCTCTTGATGATACTGCTGCTCGGCGTTGGGCTGGCCTGGATTTGGGTTAACCGGGCGCCCGCTGGAACCTCTAACGCCGGTTCACTGTCGCCCGCGCCGGCCGTTGGGCATCCGGCGCCCGATTTCACCCTGACCACGGCGCGCGGTGAACGGTTCGTCATGTCGGCGCAGCGGGGCAAGCCGGTCGTGCTCAACTTTTGGGCCACCTGGTGCCCGCCCTGCCGCGCCGAAGTGGCCGAGCTCGAAGAGGCGCACCGGCAGTACGCAGGACAGATCGTGATCGTCGGCGTGGATCAGGCGGAGCCGGCCGCGGACGTGCGCGCATTCGCAGCGCAGTATGGCCTCACCTATCCGATGCCGCTCGATAGCCAGGCCGAGGTCAGTCGTAAGTATGCGGTTCGTAGCCTGCCCACGACCTTCTTCATTGACCGCGACGGCGTTGTCCGCCGGATCGCACATGGGCCGGTGAACCGTGCGACGCTGGCGCAACTGCTGCGTACGATCTTCCCGTGAGAAAGCAACCTGACAGGTCTGCGTTGGTTCCAAGAGGTGAACATGCTGCCCATCCTGCAAATCGGCTCCCTGGCCATTCCTACCTATCCGCTCGCCCTGGTGCTGGCCGGCTGGGTGGGGCTGGAGGTCGGCAGCCGCGTCGCGGCCAGGCTAGGCCTCGACGGCGATCACATCTACAACGCCGGGCTGTATGCGCTGCTGGTCGGCCTGATCGCGAGCCGGTTGGGTCACGTGATCGCGTTCTGGCCGGCCTATCGCACGCAGCCGCTCGAGATCGTGGAGCTGAACACGCGCGCGCTGCTTCTCTGGCCGGGGGTAGCTGCGGGATTGATCGTCGCGGCCTGGTATGTTCACCGGCGCAAGCTGCCCTGGGCTGCGATGCTCGATGCAGCCGCGGCGGGTGCGCTCGCGGCCATCGCAGTGGCCAGTCTGGGTGAGTTTCTCGGCGGGCAGAACGTCGGCGCGGCCGCCAATGCGCCCTGGGCCGTGAGCTTCTGGGGGGTCAAGCGCCACCCGGTGCAAATCTACGAGGCGTTGGCCGCGGTTGCTGTGCTGGCGGCGACGCTCTCCGCGTTGCGGCTGCCCGCTGGTCCAGGGACGGCGACGTGGCTGGCGGCGTTGGGCTACGGTCTGAGTCGCTGGCTGCTGGAGCCGTTTCGGGCTGAGTCGGCGACGGTCCTGAACGGAGTGCGCGCGTGGCAGGCGGCGGGGCTGGCGTTGGCCCTGATCGCACTGTGGGGGCTGCGCGGGCGCATCGGGTCTGTGGGCCAAACGGAAGAGGGCTGAGAGTCGCTGTGCGCAGTCACGCCTGCGCCACGAAGATCATGCGCCGTTCATCACCCTGCTGCGGCTGCACGCCTGAGTAGGCTTGCCAGAACTCCTGGATGCGGAACCCAGCCGCTTCCAGCCCCGCAGCGTAGACGTCAGTCGGCCGGATGCGCAGGGCGTGGCTGGCGCTGAACTCCTCACGTTGGCCGCCCCGCCGCACGACGAAATCCTGCGTCATCTCCCAAATCTCTGCGGTCTGGTCGAAACGGTGACGCTCGCGCACATCCACGCCGCCCCAGGCCGTCGGGAAGCGGATGCTCGGAAAGCGCAACCCTGTCTGGCCGGCCGAGGCTACATAGGGCAGTGTGCCCACGTAATCGTAGACCTCAGCCGTCAGCATTCCGCCAGGGCGCAGCGCCCGTCGGAAGCCGGCCAACGCCGCGGCAAGGTCCGCTTCAGCCAGGAGCAGCGCCAGCGGCGAATCCAGGCAGAGGATGGCCCCGAACGCGGCGTCGAACGGCAACCATCGCAGGTCCCCCTGTACAAGCCTGGCCGCGATGCCGGCCTTAGCCAGCCGGCTGCGCGCCACGGTCAGCATGGCAGGATCAATATCCAACCCCACCATTGGGCAGCCAGCCGCGCCGAGCGGGAGTAGATGCCGGCCGACGCCGCAGCCGGCGTCCAGGAACGGCGGCTCGGCGTTGGCCAGAACGCGCTGGAGAAACGCGACCTGGACGTCCAGCGTGGCGCGGTCGCCATAGAGGATGTCGTAGATGCCGGCATAGCCGGCCGGCGGCAAGGTCATCCGATGGCGCTCAGATCGGTCGGCGCATAGACGCGAATGGCCGACTCGCTGTTCAGGGGGCAGCGGTTCTCGCAGATGCCGCAGCCGATGCAACGATCAATCAGCACGTGGGGCCGCCTGAGGATAACCTTCTCGCCCAGGGCGCTCAGCATCTCGGCCTCCTCCAAGACGATCGCCTTCTTGGGCAGGGGACACATCTCCTCGCAGACGATGCAGTTGCGGTCGCTGGCCCAGGGTAGGCAGCGGCTGCGATCAATATACGCGTGGCCGATGATCGCGGTGCGTTTTTCCGCCAGAGAGAGGGGCGGGATGGCAGCCGTAGGGCACGCCTGACCGCAGGCGTTACACGCGAAGTCGCAGTGACCCAGCCGCGGCATGAGCACCGGCGTCCACAGCCCCTGCCAACCGGCTTCTGCCAGGCTCGGTTGCAGGCCCGAGGTGGGACAAACCTTCAGACAGATGCCGCAGCGGATACACCGCGAGAGGAATTCTGGCTCCTGGGCGCCTGGGGGTCGAATCAGACGGGCATGATCGCGGTGCGCGGCCGGCTCGGCCGCAAAGAGGCCCACGGCCGTCAGCGCGGCGCCCGCGGAGACGAGGAATTGGCGTCGCGACGGATCGTAGGAGCGCCAGGCCGCGGGTTTGAGATGGCCGGCGAAGTGCTGGCTGGCGCGCGAACAGGTGGGGACGCAATCCAGGCACATGATACACTCGGCCGGGTCGCTGGCGAAACCGCGGGAGGCGTCAATCGTGCCCGTGGGGCAGGCGCGGGCGCACCGCTGACACTCGATGCAAACATCGCCGACGGTGCGCCGCAGCCAGGCGACTTTGCTTATCAGCCCCAGCAGCCCGCCCAGCGGACACAGATACCGGCACCAAAAGCGAGCGCGCACCGCGTTTAGGGCCAGGATCCCGATGAAGAGGAGCGCCACGAGCACGTTGAGGCCATAGAGCGGTTGTTGCGCGGGCAGGAGCGTTCCGCGGGCTGTGCTCTCCAGCGCATCAATCGGCCCGCGCAGCGGCGGCAGCTTGTACAGGATCGGCTCGCTGGCGCTGAAGAGCGCATTGAGCGCGGGCCACACCGCGGTCGTCAGTGTGCGGTAGATGATCGTGATCGGGTCGAACAGCAGAAAGGTCAGGTTGCCCAGCAGCGCGGCGACCGCGATCAGCGCCAACAGAAAGTACTTGACTTGCCGCCAACGAGGAGACAATCCGCCGCCCGAGGCAGCAGTCGAGTCGTTCTCCTTCGGCCGGGCCCGCCGCGCAGGGGTCCAGTCAAGCGCCGTGCCGAGCGGACAGATCCAGCCGCACCAGGCGCGGCCGAGGAGGAGCGCCGCGACGAGCGCGATGGCCGCGCCGATGAGCAGCGTAACCGTGATCTGGCGCGTCGCGAGCATTTGCGCCAGCCCGGTCAGCGGATCGAGCCGGAAGAACAGATCAGCCGGCAGCCAGCCGGTCTTGCCCGCCGCGATCAGCAGGCCGACGAACAACAGGAACGCGGCGAGTTGAACCCAGGGACGCAGGCGTTGCAGTGTCTTGGCAGGCATAGGGATGGCGCGGGTCAGGGGTCAGGGGTCAGGCGTCAGGCGTCAGACATCGCTCATTGATAGGAGTTACGCAGAGGGCATCTCGAAGGCGTCATTGCGAGGAGCGTAGTGTGCGACGAAGCAATCTCCTGCTTGGCGAGGGAGATTGCTTCGCAAACGGCGCTCGCAATCCTGAAGGATGCTTCGCGATGACGTGCGACTGCGTAAGTCCTGTCATTGAGTTCACGCTTGTTGACGTTTGACGTTTGACGCTTCCCGCCTCACACCCCAATCTCCTCGATCTTCATCGCCTTGAGATCCATCTGCCCCAACCCCATTTCCGCGCCGTAGCGGATGTAGTCGATGTCGTCTGGCTTCAGGTTGAAGAGGGTGGTGGCATAAGCGTCGGCTGCGACGACGTCGGCGCTGGCGATGACGGTGTCGATCTTCTTGACGTCAGCCAGGTTACCGCCGGTCGGGCCGTTGGCCATCAGGATGCGCACGGCATCCACGATGGTCAATTGCGGCTTGATGACCGTATTGATGTCGGCGATGGATTGATCCAACCCGCGTGAGTGCATACCGGTGCGGTCTTGCACCACGCCCATCAGGTTCTTCATGCCCAGGGTCAGGCGGGTCGCGCCGTGGTCTTTGGCGATAGGGACGTTGATGACCACATCGGCGTCCAGGATGTCGCCGTAGACGCGCCACTGCCTGATGCGCTTGCCCTGCGGGATGTTGAGATCGCGAAATCTCATGCTGCTCATGGCTTCCATCTCGCCGCCGGCGGCCTTCACAGCGTCTGCGATCCCGCTGGTCTGGTAGCTGGCCTGCGGCGTGCCGCCGAAGGGAAAATCCATCACGCGCACGCGCTTGGCGCCCGCGCCCAGGCAGAGCGACACGATCGCGGCCACGACCTGTGGATTCGTGGTGCTGGCATACTCTGCGCCATGATATGCGTTGCAGATATTGGGCTTGACGATCACATCGTTGCCTTTTTTGACGAAGCGTTCGATGCCGCCGATGGCCTTGACTGCTCGCCGCACCAGCTCGGCCGGATCGGCTTTCGCGCCGCGCGCGACGGCCAGATAGGCTGCGCCTGCGGCGGGCGCGGTCGTGGCCGTGGCCACAGGCTGCGCGGTAGCTGTTGGCGCGACTGTCGCGGTCGGCGGAACAGAAGTGGCTGTCGGCGCCTGGGTGGGCGGGAGCGCGGTCGGCGAAGGCGGCGCGGTCGTCGGTGACGGGATCGGCGCAGTCGGGGACGCAGGGGGCGGCGCGGACTGCGTGGGGGATGCTGGAGCGCTCGGGGTTGGCGCGGGCTTGGAGCCGCATCCGCTGACGCTCAGCGCGGCGCCCGCGGTGGACACGGCGATCAGGCTCTTCAGGAATGTACGACGACTAGACGGTTGCGACATCGACAAGAAAACTCCTCTTAACTCAAAACGCTGAAGCTCGACACGGATGGCGGCTGGCAGTGATGGGCCGGCAGCCAGACACGGATGCTCACGGATGCCACGGATGGCGGCGTGGGCGACCGCGATGGCCGGCAGCCAGACACGGATGCTCACGGATGGCGGCGCGGGCGACCGCGACGGGCAGCAGCCAGACACGGATGCTCACGGATACCACGGATGGCGGCGCGGGCGATCGCGATGGGCGATGGCTGCCGGCTGGCATGCGCGTCAGGGCTTCTGCGTCAGACGGCGAACCGCGATCAAACCCAGCGCCAGAACCGGCAGAAAAGCCGCCTGGCAGAACCCGGCGCCGAAGCCATCGGCCAATCCCTTCCAGAATTCCCGGGTGCGTTCCGCGATCACGCGCAGGATTTTGCCGGTCTCTTTGCCAAGCTGGTAGTAGTCTGAACAGCCGGCCAGAGATACCATGACGAGCGCCAGGAGGATGATGAGACTTGCCGCAGCCCACACACGACGAATGCCTGAAGCGTTCATATGCCATCCCTTTCGACCGCGCAGCAACTGTGCTGGCGATCTACTGGCAGGATACACGAAGACAGGCCAGAAGTCAAGACGGGCGCGACGGTCTCCAGGCGTTTCCACCGGGGCGGGGACGCTGCGATCTTGGCGCTGCCAGAGCAGTGTGCTATACTCCGCTGACCTGCCAGGGTGTGATAGTTTTCCAGAAGAGCGATCAAGAACTGGCGGAGGTGATGCATGGCCGTGGGAAGGGCGTTGGCCCAGGCTGTGGTGTCTGTCGCTGACTGGCTGGGCGATCGGCTGCTCGACGCCGCGCTGTGGGGCGTGAGCCTGCTGCGTTGCCTGCCGGCACGTGTGGGGCGGTTGGGGGCGACGACATGGCGCGGCGTGCGCGGCCTGGTTTTGTTCGTTCCAACCGCAGTGCAAGCCTGGCGAGACCAGGGGTGGGCAGGGCTACGCGGCTGGCTGCGGCGCAGCGTTCTGTGCGCGTCCGTCTGGCTGCTGACGCTGGTGGCCCAATTGCTGGACTTGTTCGGCCTGGGGGAGGTGTTCTGCTTTCTGATTCGCCTCCTGGCGCGCGTGACGCCGTTGACCGGCGAGGAGATCGCCGCGGCGGCCGCGGTGTTGGGCCCGAAGGCGGTGCGCTACGGCGATGTGCGCGTGGCTGAAGATGGTCTGCTGCGGCTGGTGTTTGCCCTCAACCGCGACCGTGCGTTCACGACCTTCTACACGCTCAACCTGCCCGCGCGCGGCTTCCACCAGCGCGCCAATTTCGCCATCCTGCTGCACGAGCTAGTGCACGTGTATCAGTATGAACGGATCGGCAGTCCATACCTGGGGCAGTGCATCTACGCCCAGGCCGCCCAAGGCTATGGCTACGGTGAAGAGGAGGGGCTGCACGAGGCCCTGATGACGGGCAAGCACCTCCGCCACTTCAACCGCGAACAACAGGCGCAGATCGTGCAGGACTACTACACCTTGAAAGAACAGGGCTTCTCTGTCAAAGAGTATCTGCCGTTCATCGCCGAGATGCGAGCGGGAGACCTGTGACGCCTCCCGTCCATCCCCAGTCGCCCGACCCCTGAGGAGTGTGCTTTGGCTACCAGACGTGAATTCAAGCTCGCCAACGAGTATCTCTACAATCGTTCGGGGCCAGTGCGGTGGGTGATTTCTCATGCACTGCGCTATCCCATCTTTGCGCCTCTTGCGCTGCTGGCGGCCATCCTCAACAACTATCTCTACGGCAACATTCAGCTCTCGATCGGCCGCGCGTTCGACCTGATCATCTCGCCCGGCTGGATAGGCGGTTCGACGCCCAGGACGGGGCTCTTGTTCCTGGCGCTGACTGTGCTGGCGATCGCCTTGGGGCAGGGCTTGACCGGGCTGGCGCGCAACTACGCGGTCGAGTTCCTGGCCCACAAGGTCGAGCGCGATGCGCGCGACGAGCTGTATGTGAGTCTGTTAGGCAAGAGCCAGACCTTTCACGGCCGGCAGCGCATCGGCGATGTGATGGCGCGGGCGACCAACGATATGCGCATGTTGAACCTGATGTTCGCGCCTGCGCTGATGCTGATCCTCGACTCTGCGATGGCCATTGTCCTGCCCGTCTTCCTGATCGCCCGATTGAAGCTGGAGCTGATGCTTGTGCCCGGCATCTTTTTGGCGCTGCTCGCGATCACGATTTGGGACTATAACCGGCGTCTGAACCCGGTGAGCAACGCGCTGCGCGAGCAGTTCGGAACGCTGAACGCCGGTCTGGCCGAGGCGATTTCCGGCATCGAGGTGGTCAAAGCCAACGTGCGCGAACGTTACGAGTGGGATAAGTTCACGCAGAACGCGCAGCGCTATCGCGACCTCTTCGTTAAGCAGGGTGAGATACAGGCGCGCTATCTGCCAGTGCTGGTGTTCAGCCTGGCCTGGGCTGCCAGCTTCTTGCACGGCGTATGGATGTGGCGATCAGGCGGCATCACGCTGGGGCAGGTCATCGCCTTCATGGGATTGGTGGGCACGCTGCGCTTCCCAACCTTCATGTCAATCTGGACCTTCAACCTGGTGCAGATCGGCATCGCCAGCGCCCGGCGCATCCTCGAGATGATCAATACCGAGACCGATCTCGACGAGAACATTCACGGCATCGTTCAGCCGATCCAGGGCGAGGTCGTCTTCGAGAACGTCAGTTTCGCCTATGACTCCGAGCAGGCGTCGAGCCAACCGGTTCTCAAGAATATCAGCTTTACGGCGCAGCCCGGCGAAACGATCGCTATCGTCGGGCAGACAGGCTCCGGCAAGACGACCTTGACCAGGCTGATCAATCGCATCTTCGATGCCAACGAGGGCCGCGTGTTGGTGGATGGCGTGGATGTGTACGATTGGAGCCTGGAGTCGCTGCGCTCGCAAATCTCCACCATCGAACAGGCTCCCTTTCTCTTCTCGCGCACCATCCGAGAGAACATCGCCTTCGGGTGCAGCGATGCCACGCAGACGCAGATCGAGGAAGCCGCTGAGGCTGCCCAGGCGCACGAATTCATTGCCGGGTTCCGGGAAGGCTATGATACCGAGGTGGGGGAGCGCGGGGTAACCCTGTCCGGCGGGCAGCGGCAGCGCATCGCCATCGCGCGCGCATTCCTCACCGACCCACGCATCCTGATCCTGGACGACAGCACCAGCGCGATTGACAGCGCCACCGAAGATCAGATTCAGCGCGCTATGCGCCGCATCTCGAGCCAGCGCACCACCTTCCTCATCACCCATCGCCTCAGCCAAATCCGCTGGGCCGATCGCATCCTGGTGCTGCGCCGCGGCGAGCTGGCGGATCAGGGGACGCACGACGAGCTGATGGCCCGCAGCGCGGACTATCGGCGGATTTTTGCCAGGTAGGGGTTGGAGGTTGGAAGTTGGGCTTCATTCTCGACGGCCTCGAAACCGAGGCATACGATCGCAACTACAATGACCGCGAGCTGCTGAGCCGGCTGGCGGCGTATTTCGGGCCGCATCGGCCGCGAATGGCCCTTGTGGCCGCCGCGATTGCGCTCAACTCGCTGGCCGGCACCGGGGGACCGATCCTGATCTCCAGGGGCATTGATCTCCTGCGTGACGACGCCTCAACCGCGCTGCTGCTGTTGCTGACAGGCGGCGTCCTGTTGTTGGGCGCCATCGCCTGGACCTTCAACTTCATTCAGCAGTGGTTCTCGGCGCGTGTGGTGGGCGATGTGGTGCTCAGGATTCGCGAAGAGGTCTTTGCCGCCACGATCCGCCACGACATGTCGTTCTACGACGAGCACCCCTCGGGTAAGGTCGTCAGCCGCGTCACCTCCGATACGCAGGACTTGTCGGAAGTGGTGACATTGACGATGAGCCTGTTCAGTCAGGTGCTGCTCGTGATAGTCATGTCCATCTGGCTCAGCAGCATCAACGCGCTGCTCGCGCTGGTGCTGCTGAGCCTGGCGCCGATCTCGGTGGCGATCGCGCTCAGCTTCCGGCGCATCGCGCGGCGGGTGACGCAGCACGCCAAGCGCGTGACGGCCAAGATCAACGCGCAAATCCAGGAATCGGTCAGCGGCATCATGATCGCCAAGAACTTCCGCCAGGAGCGCGCGATCTATGAGGCTTTCGCAGCCAACAACCGGCAGGCGTATCATGTGCAATTGCGTCGCGGCTTGACCTTCGACACGATCTTCCCGGTCCTGAACATCGCTTCGGGCTTGGGCGTAGCGGTGCTCATCTACGCGGGTGGACTGGCAGCCGGCGCCGGCGCTATCAGCCCCGGCAACTGGTATCTCTTCATGCAGGCCATCGGCTTTTTCTTCTGGCCGCTGATCAGCATCGCCTCTTTCTGGAGCCAGTTTCAGGACGGTCTGTCGGCGGCCGAGCGGGTGTTCGCCCTGATAGACGCCGAGCCGAAGGTCGTGCAGACGGGCAGCGAGCCGGTGGAAAAGCTGGCCGGCGGCATCGCCTTTCGGAATCTCAAGTTCACCTACACGCCGGTCGTCACCGAATCGCGCGGGGGCGAAGATGTGCTGCCCGACTTCAGCCTGGACATCCGACCGGGCGAGACGGTGGCGCTGGTGGGGCACACGGGCGCGGGCAAGAGCAGCATCGCCCGGCTGATCAGCCGCTTCTACGAGTTCCAGGACGGCCAGTTGTTGGTGGATGGCCGGGATATCCGGCAGCTCGATCTGAGTCAGTATCGCCGGCATCTGGGCATCGTGCCGCAAGAGCCGTTCCTCTTCTCGGGCAGTGTGCTGGAGAACATTCGCTACGGCTTGCCCGGAGCGAACGATGATGAAGTGTGCGTGGCAGCTGAGCGGATCAGCGGCGGCGACTGGTTGGGCGACCTGCCGCAAGGACTCGATACCGATGTCGGCGAGCGGGGGGCTAACCTCTCGATGGGCCAGCGCCAATTGGTGGCCCTGGCGCGTGTCTTGCTCAAAGACCCCGCCATTCTCATCTTGGACGAGGCTACGGCCAGCGTGGACCCATTCACCGAAGCCCAAATCCAGGAGGGCCTGGCGATCGTCATGCAGAATCGGACGAGCATCATCATCGCCCACCGGCTCTCCACGGTCAAACATGCTGACCGGATCATCGTCATGGATCACGGCCGGATCATCGAGGAAGGCAGTCACGCGGGCCTGATGGCCCAGGGCGGGAGCTA
The DNA here is from genome assembly GCA_016876015.1 of Chloroflexota bacterium. GTDB lineage: Bacteria > Chloroflexota > Anaerolineae > CG2-30-64-16 > CG2-30-64-16 > VGOD01. The sequence continues at coordinate 663 of VGOD01000088.1, read as the reverse complement.
TGCTGAGTTGTATGACACCTACTTCCGACATCAGGAGCTTGACTATCGAGCGCCAGAATTGCTTGACGATCGCACGCCGGTGCTGGTCTGGTGATGCACTACGTAGAAACACGTAGGATGGCCAGCCGCGACTAGGTCTTTCCTCTGATCGCAAGATCAGCGCTTCACCCGATGACGACGAGGCATGGTTGTGGTAAGGTATGGTCGAACGATAGACAGCAACCAATTCTCTGCGACCAAAACGGAGGCGCTGAAATGGAGACCATCCTGTACACTCTCAAGCATATCGAGTTTCTGGTGATCGAGGTGTTGGTGTTGGCGGCAGTGGCAGCCGTGCTGATCGGCGGGGTGTATGAGATCGTGCGAGCCCAGGTGCAAGAGTCGCGACGCCGCGATCAGATCGCAGTAAAGCCCGTTGCAGGCGAGTCGTTGGCCCCTCAGCCTGCCCGACCGTAGTTCTGAACGCAAGACCCGCGCGATCGTGCGGTTCTTGTATGCCACGCAGCATCCAGTTCCGACCGCTCGCAGCGGCGCGAACTTGATCTGAAGGAGATCCCCCAACAGTAGTATCCTACCGTCTGCAAGCGGCGGGGGTTGATCTCCAACACCACGGACGGTCTGACCGACAAGGCGCAGTTGGTCAGGCCGTCCGTGCGCGTTTGC
>VGOD01000087.1 GCA_016876015.1 Chloroflexota bacterium | reverse complement strand
ATCGGCCAGCTTCGGCGATCAGCCTGCGGGCATCGTCAGCGGCGTGGTCTTCAACGACCTGAACGGCAACGGCCGCCAGGACAGAGGCGAGGCGGGCATCGGCGGCGTGACCGTGCAGTTGGTCAACGGCGAGACGCTGACGACGATGACCGCCGGCAACGGCATGTTCATCTTCGTGGGCGTCGAGCCAGGGTCATATACCGTGATCGAGACCGATCCGGCCGGCTTCGTCAGCACGATCCCCAACAGTCGTGGGATCTACGTCCCGCCAGGGGGCAGCGTGTCCACCAGTTTCGGCGACCAGCAAGCCGGCACAGTGAGCGGCGTCGTGTTCCATGACCTGAACGGCAACGGAACGCAGGACGCGGCTGAGCCGGGCCTCGGCGGCGTGACCGTGGAGCTGATCGGCGCAACGACGACGCGCACGACGACCACGGCCGGCAACGGCGTTTTCATCTTCAGCGATGTGGCGGCGGCCGCGTATGCCGTCCGCGAGACCAACCCGGACGGCTGGGCCAGCGTCACCCCCGATGTGGTCAGTGTGTCGGTGGCGCCCGGCGGGAGCGCGACCGCGAATTTCGGCGACTGGCCGGTCGGCATGATCCAGGGCGTGGCCTTCGACGACCGCGACGGTGACGGAACACAAGATGAGCGCGAGCCAGGGCTGGCTGGCGTGATCGTGTCATTGCGCCAGGACAGCGTCTTGGTCGTCAGCACAACCACCGCGGGCGGTGGGAGCTACAGCTTCGCAAACGTGGCGCCCGGCCGCTATCAGGTCTGCGCGGACACTCCGGCCGGCTTCACGCCGACGACTGTGACCTGTCGCGACGTCGTCGTGCCCGCGGCCGGCAGCGCAACCGCCAGCTTCGGCTTCCAACTGGCGGGGACCGTGGCTGGCGCGGCGTTCAACGACCGGAACGGCAATGGCCGGCGCGACCCAGGCGAACCGGGTCTCGGCGGCGTGACCGTGGCCCTGCGCCGAGGCGGCGCCGTCGTAGCGACCGATACCACGACCGGCGACGGTGCCTACGCATTCGCGAACGTAGCGGCCGGGCAGTACCAGGTCTGCGCGGCTGCGCCGGAGGGCTTCTCCGCGACCGGGCAGCCGTGCCGTGATGTGCGCGTGCCGGCTGGCGGCAGCGCGTCGGCCTTCTTCGGTTTCCGTGAGGCGAACAGCGTCCAAGGCGTGGTCTTCAACGACTTCAACAGCAACGGCCGGCTGGACCCCGGCGAGGTTGGCCTGGGCGGCGTGACGGTGCAGTTGTACGACGATCTTGGCAACGTCGTGACGACCCTTACCAGCGGCGACGGCGGCTATCGCTTTGCAGGCGTGACGGCCGGAGCCTACGCCGTGGTCGAACAGAATCCGGCTGGCTTCGTCAGCACCAGCCCCGACTGGGTGTTCATTCGCCTGGTCGCCGGGGGGAGCGCGGGGGCCAACTTCGGCGACCAGCGCATCGGCGTGGTCAGCGGCGTAGTCTACGATGATCTCAACGGCAACGGGCTGCACGATCTCGGCGAGCCGGGGATCGGAGGTGTGACGATCACGCTGCGCGGGACCAGCGCGGCGGCCACGACCACAACCTCTGGCAGCGGCGCCTATCTCTTCGGCGGGGTGATCCCTGGCAATTACACGGTGAATGAAAGCGACCCGGCCGGCTTCTTCAGCACGACCCCCAACAGCGTCGGCATCTTCGTCTTCCCTGGCGGCGGGGGCGGCGCGGTCTTCGGCGACCAGGCGGTGGGTGTGGTGGCCGGCGTGGTCTACGACGACCTGGACGGCGACGGCGTCCGCGACATCGGTGAGGCGGGTCTGGCCGGCGTGACGGTCGAGCTGCGGCAGGGGGATCGCACCGTGATGACCACGGTCACGGCCGGCGATGGCTCCTACCGCTTGGCGGCCGTCTTGCCCGGCGCCTACACCGTGGTCGAGGCCGACCCGCCTGGCTTCTTCAGCACGACGCCGAACGAGCGGCCCGTGCTGATGATCCTGGGCGGCGCCGCGACGGCCGACTTCGGCGACCGGCGCGGCGGCATGGTGGCTGGCGTGGTGTTCGAAGACCGCAACGGCAATGGCCGGCGGGACCCTGATGAGCCGGGGATCGGCGGCGTGGCCATCGCGTTGAGCAACGGCGAGACCCGGACGACTGATGCCAGAGGCGTCTATCGGTTCGACGGCGTGACCCCGGGCGGTTACACCGTGAGCGAGACGGACCCGGCCGGCTACGTCAGCACCACGCCGAACCTGCTGACCGTCTTCGTGGCGGCAGGGGGCGGCGCGACCGCGAGCTTCGGCGACCGGCGGACCGGCTCCATCAGCGGCGTAGTCTTCGACGACGTCAACGGCAACCGAGTGCAGGATGCCGGCGAACGCGGCATCGGCGGCGTGACCGTCGTGCTCAACAACGGCGCGCCGCGCACGACCACCACGACCGGCGACGGCGCGTACCGCTTCGACGGCGTCGTCACCGGCGTCTACACCGTGGTGGAGAACGACCCGGCCGGCTACGTCAGCACGACGCCCAACAGCCGGCGGGTGTTCATCGCGGTTGGCGGCAGCGCGAGCGTCAACTTCGGCGACCAACGCGGGGGAACGGTCAGCGGCGTGGTCTTCTTCGACCTGGACGGCGACGCCGCGTACGATCCTGGCGAGGCTGGCTTCGGCATGATCCAGGTGCAGTTGATCGGCGAGACCACACGCAGCGCGTTCACGACCGGCGCGGGCGACTACCTCTTCGACGAGGTCGCGCCTGGCAGCTACACCGTCTGCGTTGTCCCACCCGCTGGCCTGGTCAACACGACCCTCAATTGCCAGCCGGTTTCAGTGGCCGACGGCGGCGGGGCCAACGCCAACTTCGGGTTCCAATGGGGCGGCACGATCGGCGGCGTGGTGTTCAACGACCTCAACGGCAACGGCGTCCAAGACAGGGGCGAGCCGGGCATCGGCGGGGTGCAAATCCGGCTGATCAACGCGCGCGGGGCAGACCTGGGTGTGACCACCACGGCTGGCAGCGGCGCGTATCGTTTCGGCGGGTTGACCACTGGCCGCTACACGGTGGTCGAGACCGATCCGGCCGGTTTCGCGAGCAGCACTTCGAACACGGTGCTGGTCGCCGTCGAGGGAGGCGGCAGCGCCAGCGCCAACTTCGGCGATTTCCAGGCCGGCGCGGTGGTCGGCATGGTGTTCAACGACCTCAACGGCAACGGCCGCCATGATTGCGGATGCGGCGGCGAAGCTGGCATCGGCGGCGTAACGGTCACGCTGTTCCGGGGCGGGGTCCAGCTCCGGCAGACGACCACCAATGGCGATGGCAGCTATGCGTTTCCGGGCCTGGTCGCAGGAACATATGTTGTGAAGGAGATCGATCCCAGCGGGTTCATCAGCTCCACCCCCAACGAGGTCACGCGACTCCTACCCGTAGGTGGCAGCGTGGGGGCCAGCTTCGGCGACTATGCGGCCGGCTGCATCTACGGCGCGGTCTTCCACGACGTGAACGGCAACCGCGTGCGCGAGGCCAGCGAACGCGGCCTGGCCGGGGTGCTGGTGACGCTGAAGAACGCCAGCGCCGCGATCCTGCAAACTGTGCACACCGACGGCAGCGGCAATTACACCTTCTGCGACCTGGCCGCAGCCACGTACATCGTGGAGGAGACCGATCCGCCGGGCTATGGGAGCACGACCCCGAATCGCGTCACGGTGGGCCTGGCCCCGAGCGCCAGCCGCCGCGTGGATTTCGGCGACGCAAAGCTCGGCTCGATCTGCGGCCGCAAGACGCTGAATCCAGGCGCCCGGCCGGTCGGCGGCGTGCTCATCGAGCTGTGGAACAGCACGAAGACGACGCGGCTGGCGACAGCCGTGACGGCCAGCAACGGCGCCTACTGCTTCCGCGATCTGGCGCCGGGCACCTACTGGCTGCACGAGGTGATGGCCCGTGGAGCGCCCTGGCCCATCTGGACCCCCTGGCGCAGCGCCACGGTGCGCATCGGATCCAGCGCGACGGTCAGTTTCGTCAACGGGTGGGACCCGTGCGTCCTGGGCGAGGTCTACGCCGACCTGAACCTGGATGGCGAGCGCAGTGAAGACGAGCCGGCGCTGGCCGGAGTTCACGTGCGCCTGCTGACCACCGCCGGCGCGGTCCTGCGCGAAGCCGATACGGACGGCGATGGCACGTACCACTTCATGGACGTTGACCTGGGCTCCTACCTGGTGGAAGTCGCGCCGCCGGCCGGCTGGATGGCCGTAACCGAGAACCCGGTTGCCATCGCGCTCGTTGACCCCGACCAGGGTGAGACGATCAACTTCGGGCTGGCGGGGAGCGGCGCGGTCGCCGCGGCGCTGGCAGCCGGAGACGCAGCGACCACGGGGACGCTGCGCGGTCAGACGCTCGAAGCCAACGGCCAGGGCATCTCGGGCGTCGCGATCACCGTTCGCGATGCTCAGGGGAACGTGATCGGCCAGGCGACCACGACCGGCGACGGCTCATATCAAATGAGTGCGCTGCCCGCGGGCGTGTTGACCGTCATCGCCAGCGATCTGCCAGGCTACGTGAGCCTGACACCGAATGTGCGCACGGTCTATCTTGCGCCGGACGTCGGGGCCGCGGCTATCTTCGTGGACACCCCGCGTGACGCCGGCATCAGCGGCAGCGTCTTCCGCGATGACGACGGGGACGGCCAGCGCGACCCGGACGAGGGCGGCATCGGCGGCGTGCCGGTGCAGTTGAAGCAGAACGGCCAGGTTGTCCAAACCTACACCACTACGGTCAGCGGCGCTTACGTCTTCCCTCTGGTGGATGGCGTGTATGAGATCGTGGCGGCCAACGCCGAGAATCACGTCAGCACCACGGCCGACGTGGTCAGGGGTTGGGGGCCGGCCGTGATCCACTTCGGCGACCGCTTTGCCGGCGCCCAGGCTCTCGTTGCACAGGCCGGCCGAGCTATGATCGCCGGTCGGGTGTACAATGACGCGGACGCCAACGGCGTGGCCGCGGCCGGTGAGCGGCTGCTCGGCGGCATCGTGATCAGCCTGCGCGCCCTGGACGGCACGGAGGTGATGACCGCGACGACCACTGGCAACGGCGAGTATGCCTTCCTCAACCTGGCATCCGGCGCCTATGAGGTCGTGGCCGCGCCAGCCCCTGGCTTCGTCGCTGCCACGCCGTCGCGCCTCACCGTCTGGACCGGGCCCGATGGCACGGCCGCGGCCGACTTTGGCCAGCGATTCGTGACGCCTGGGCACGGCGCGGTGGCCGGCCGCGTCTTCGATGACCTGGACGGCGACGGCCGGCTGAATCCGGCCGAACCGCCGCTGGTTGGCGTTGGCATGCGGCTGCTGCACCCCGACGGGGCAGTTGTCGCCCAGACGACGACCGCCGGCGACGGCAGCTACCTCTTCGACGTCGCGGCTGGCATCTATCGCCTGACCCTGGCGGCCCCAGCCGGCTTCACCTGGTGCATGGATTGCCCCGACAGGCTGGCTGTGACCGGGGGGCAACTGAGCAGTGTGCCGTTCGGCCTTCTGGCAGCCAACACGGTCGGAGGCGCTGTCTTCTTCGATGGGGACGGGGACGGCCTGCGGAGCACTGGGGAACGCGGTGTAGGCGGCATCCTGATTAGGCTGTATGCGGCGGGCGACGTGGTCGTGGGCCAGGCCACTACCAGCGCTGACGGTTACTACTTGGTCAGCGGCGTGGCGACGGGCATCTATACCGTCACCATGGATCTGCCAAGAGGTCTGTCCACCACAACGTCCCCCACACGCCAGGTATCCCTGGTCGGCGGCCGCGCCGCGGCCGCCAGCTTCGGTGTGCAGATCATCGGTACACTCAACGGTGTGGTCTTCGTGGATAGTAATGGGAACGATCGGCTAGACGATGGAGAGAGCGGCCTGAGTGGGGTGCAATTGCAGCTCACCAGGAGCTGGAACAGCGTTGTGCAAACGACTACCACGACGAGCGGCGGCGGCTTCCAGTTTGCTGGCCTGCCCGCTGGCGTCTACACCGCAACCCAAAGCGTCCCGGCCGGCTTCACCACTGAGCGCAACGCGCTGATGACCATCGTATGGCTGGGCGGCGGTGGATCGGCCGCCTTCGCCGATCGGCCGGTGCGCACGATCAGCGGCCGGGTATTCCACGACCCGGATATGAACGCCGCGATGGACAGCCAGGAGCCGGGCTTTGGCGGCGCGGAGGTGCAGTTGCGCAGTCCGGCCGGGGCGGTGATCGTCACGACCAAGGCCCTGGGCAACGGCCTGTTCGAGTTTCGGGAGGTACCTGCCGGCAACTATGTGGTCGCGCTGATCGCGCCGCGGGGTTTCCTGGCGACGACGCCGGAGCAGGTAACCATCGCCCTTGCCGCGGATGACAGCCGGGCGGTGAACTTCGGCCTGCTGGCGTTCCGGCAGCAGCTCTATCTGCCGATCGTGCTGCGACAGTAGGAGTCACGCGCCAGGCGCTTACGAAGCGCCTGGCGCGTGAGGAGGATGACCTCATGCGCCAGGTGTTGGTCGCTTTGCTCATCGCCTGCGCTGCGGCAGGGCTGGCCGCGGTGGCGCACGCTGACCCACCGCCGACGTGTGAGACGACCCTTTTCCCGTCGGCCAACGAGCGGTTCGGCTTCGGCGTGACGCACAAGGGAAACGGCATCAGCACATACGATGTCCTGCCGCTCAACGCCGGCTGGTATCTGAATTGGGGACTCAACCCCAACGCGCCGCATCCGGGCGGCATCCTCGGCGTCCATGAGATCCATGTCCATCGCCAGGGCCTCTCCGTCAATCCCGCCGACATCGCGCGGATCACCGAAGAAGACCCTGGCGCGCTCTGGATCATCGGCAACGAGCCAGACGTGGTGGTGATGGACAACGTCACCCCCGGCCAATATGCAACCCAATACCGCCAGGTCTATCATCTGATCAAGGGCTACGACCCCACCGCCCAGGTGGCGGCCGGCGGCATCGCACAGCCGACGCCCCTGCGCCTGGGCTGGCTGTCGGCCGTGTGGGACGCCTATCTTCAGCAATTCGGCGTTCCGCTGCCGGCCGACGTCTGGAACATCCACAATTTCATCTTACAGGAGAAGCTCTACGATTGGGGATGTGGTCTGCCGCCGGGTTTTTCCGGCGCGCGCGGGGTGAGACGTCAGATAGATCAGCATGATGACCTGGCGCTGTTCCAGGATCAGATTTGGGCCATGCGCCAATGGATGTACGAGCACGGCGAGCAAAACAAGCCGTTGATCAACTCGGAGTACGGCATCCTGTTTCCCGCAGAACACGGCTTCGACCTGGCCCGCGTGTCCGCCTTCTTCATCAATAGCGCCAACTGGATGCTCACCGCCGCTGATCCGGTGTTGGGCTATCCCGCCGACGAGCATCGTCTGGTGCAGCGTTGGCTGTGGTATAGCCTGGACGACACCAGCTTCGACTACCGCGGCGACACCGTCGCCGCGCTCATGGACCCGATCACGCGTCAGATGCGGGACATGGGCCACGTTTTTGCCGGCCAGACGACGCCCTTGCGCCGCCCTTACGTCAACCTGGTCATTGCGCGGGTGCGCATGACAACCCTGGATGGCAGCCTGCTCTCGTTGGACGCGACCCAACAGGTCACACTGTCGGTCACGATCCAAAACCGCGGGAACACGGCCATCGCCGAGCCGTTTCGCGTGACAATCCAGGACGAGCACGGGCTATCGATCCATTCTGAGACGATCAACGGGTTGCCTGCCCGGTACGGCGGCGACGCCCGGCTTCAGACGCCGTGGCAGAAACCGGCCGGCGCAGGTTGGCGATTGGAGGTATTGGTTGACGCGGACGATGTCGTCTCGGAATCGGACGAGTGCGATAACCGTTGGACGACCGTTCCCGCGACCGACCTGCACCTGGTCTCGCTGACGCTGCTGAACGCGCAGGGGCAGCTCATCGGCGCCACGACGGCCAACGGGCCAATCTTGGTGACCGCTGAGGTGCAAAACCTCGGCGATCTCGACCTGGCGGGCGCGACCTTGCGCTTGCAGGACGGCGCGCAGGTGCTATATCAGGCGGCTCTGCCCCGGTTGGCGCCCCGTGCGCGAGTCATCGCGCCCTTCTTCTGGGCGTCGCCGGCGATCGGCCCGCACGAGCTGCAGGCCACAGTGAGCCTGCCGGCCGGCGTCGCCGATCCGGTGGAGGGCAACAATCGCATCACCCGCTCATTCCTGGTCGCCGATGGCCGCGCTGCCTTCCCGATCCCCGGCTTTCCCCAGGCGAATCCCTGCCGCAACGTGGTTGTGAATCCCGGTTTCGAGAGCGGTACGTTGGCGGGGTGGGAATCTTCAGGCAAAGTCGCCTTGTGGGAGAGCACGCCAGCGAATACGTGCGCCGACAATACTCGCTGGTGTGTGTGGATGGAGCGCAGTTGGAACCTGAACTTCCACCTGCACCAGACGGTCACTCTCTCGGCGTGGACGCCAGGCGCGCAGTTGGACAGCGTGTATCTGACCTATCAATGGGGAATCAACACCGCTGCTCCGGGCGCCGAGCCGCGCGATACGTTCACGGTGACGCTCCGCTCGACCGCAGGGCAACTGCTCCGCACAATCGAAGTGTTGGATAACCGGAGTCCTCCCCCGAACTGGAAGGTCTTCGGCGCCGACATCAGTGAATTCGCCGGTCAGACGATCCAGCTTCACTTCGATGCACACCACGCCATTCTTAACACCAGTTTCTGGCTGGACGAGATCTATGTCGAGGTGTGCGAACAGCGCCGGTGAGTGGAGATGAGGCGTCAGATCACCCCCAGCCTTCTGCCCACGCGCGCGAACGCCGCCAATCCCTGCTCCAAATCCTCCCGGCTGTGCGCCGCGGTGTTCATCACACGGATGCGAGCCATCCCCCGCGGCACGGTGGGGAAGCCGATGGACATGGCGAAGACACCCGCCTCGAACAGCTCGCGGCTGAACTGCTTCGCCAGCCCCGCGTCTCCCAGCATCACCGGCACGATGGGGGTCTGCGAGCGGCCGGTGTCGAAGCCCAGGCGCTTCATCTCGCCGCGGAAGTGTTCGGCGTTCGCCCACAACTTCGTCACGAGCGCCTCCGACTCCTCCAGCAGGTCTACCGCGGCCAGACAGGCGGCCGTGTCGGCCGGAGTGGTGGCGCTGGAGAAGAGGAAGGGTCGCGCTCGCTGGCGGAGGTAGTTCACAATGGCTCGCTTACCCGCGATCACGCCGCCCACCACGCCGAACGCCTTGCTGAGCGTGCCGATCTCCACATCGAAGACGCCGTGCAGCCCGAAGTGGTCCACGATCCCGCGGCCCCCCTTGCCCAGCACTCCCTCGCCGTGCGCGTCGTCCACCATCGTCAGCACGCCGTGTCGTTCCGCAACCTCCGTCAGTCTATCCAGCGGCGCGATATCGCCGTCCATGCTGAAGACGCCGTCAGTGACCAGCAGCCCGCGACGGTAGTTGGACAGGTGCTCTTCGATCTTTGCCTCCAGGTCGGCCGGATCGCAGTGCTCATAGACGACGATCTTGGCGCTGCTGAGCCGCGCGCCGTCGATGATCGAGGCATGGTTCAGCCGGTCGGAGAAGATCACATCCTCCTTGCCGACCAGCGGCGGGATCGCGGCCTGGTTGGCGCAGAAGCCGCTCTGCACGTAGAGTGCGTCCTCCACCCCCTTGAACGCGGCCAGCCGGCGCTCCAGCTCGATGTGCAGCGCCTGCGTCCCCGCAATTGAACGCACCGCGGCCGGGCCCACGCCCCACTGGTCAATCGCGGCCTTGGCGGCCGCTTTCATCTTCGGATGGTTCGCCAGCCCCAGGTAGTTGTTGGTGCAGAAGTTCAGCACCTGTTTGCCGTCCACGACCATCCACGCATCGGCCGGCGAGCCCATGGTGCGCAGGGTGATGAGCAGGTTGCTTTCGGCCAGGCCGGCCATGTCAGCGCAGATGAAGGCGAGTTTGTCGGTGGTCATGATTCCCTCCCGGTGTGAGTAGATTAGGAAACAAGTAGACAAGAAACAAGTAGACAAGGTAGGGACGATGCCTCTGTGCTCGCCCACAAAGGAAACCAGGCGCGGCTGGTCCCTACCCCCACAGGCTCAACTGTCTCCCAGCATTTACGCGCTCATCATCGCCAGGCAGCGCGTGGCCGCGGATGCGGCGGGCCAGGGCATCGAAGTTCAGCGCGCTCAGCGTCAGTCTCTCCGCGTCTTCGGCGATCAACCTGTCCGTGCCGGGGCTGCCGGGGAGCGCCAGGAGCAGACGCCCCTGGCGCCGCGCCCTGGCGGCGGTATCCAGGCTGCCGCTCTTCTCGCCCGCTTCCACTACGATGACCGCACGCGCCAGTCCGCTGATGATCCGGTCGCGCGCCATCAGCACCGGGCCGCTGGGCGGCGTCTTTGGGTGCAGCTCCGAAAGGAGCGCGCCGCGACGGGCGATGGCCTCGGCCAGGGCCGCGTTCTGCCGCGGATGGATGGCGCGCAGGCCGGAGCCGGGCGCCGCCACCGTGCGACCGCCAGCCGCGGCCAGCGCGCCGCGGTGCGCCGCCGTGTCTATCCCGATCGCCAGGCCGCTGACGACCGTCAGCCCCTCGCCGGCCAGCCCGCGGGCAAGCGCTTCGGCGGCGGCCGCGCCGCCGGCCGTCGGCTCGCGCGTGCCGATGATCGCTACAGCGTCGGCGTCCCCTGACCGCAGGTCGCCGCGGACGAAGAGCGCCGGCGGCGCATCGGGCAGGGGGCGCAGGTTGGCCGGGTAGTCCGCGTCGTCCCAGGTGAGCACGCCCAGCCCTTCGTCGGCCAGCGACGCCAGCTCGTCCTCGACGGCCGCCAGCGAGATCATCCGTAGGCGCGCCACCAGGCCAGCGTTGAGGCGCGGCACGGCCGCCAGCGCGGCTTCGGATGCTTCGAACGCGGCCTCGATGCTGCCGAACCGTTCGACCAGCTTGCGGCCGGTCGCGCCGCCGATGCCAGGCAGGCTGACGAGCGCCAGCCAGTGGAGTTTGGACATGAGGGTCTCCTGCAGCTACAGAGTCATTGCGAGCGCCTTTTGCGAAGCAATCTCCTCCCTGGCGCATGAGATTGCTTCGCTCCGCTCGTAATGACCGTCCGATTGTTCACGCGTCCGCGTGGATCGTCCTCGTTAGCGTCAACACGCAGAGGCGGGCCGCGCCGGCCATGCGCAACACGTGCGCCACTTCCGCCAGCGTCGCGCCGGAGTCGTAGAGATCATCGAGCACCAGCAGCCGCTTGCCCCGCACGCTTCCCTGCACCGCGAACGCGCCGGCCACGTTGGCGCGCTTCTGCGCCAGGGTGTGCATCTCTTTCTGCGGCGCGGTCCGGCGCGTCTTGACGACGACCTTCCAGACCGGAGCGCCCAACCAGCCGGCCAGCGCTTCAGCCAGACTGCCGACGGAATCGAACGCATGCTCCTGGGAAGAAGGCACAGGAACCAGGGCGTCCACGTCGGCCAGCTCAGGGTGCTCGATGCAAAGCGCCCTGGCCTGCTCCACCAGGGGCGTCAGTGCAGTCGCGTCATTCCCGTATTTCAGGCGATAGGCCAGCTCGCCGACCGGGCTGCGACTCCAGTCTGCGCCAGCGAAGCGGCTGTGGAACCCGAGCGCCCAGCCGGCCTCCCATGGACCGCGAAGGGGACGGGGGTGGGAGCGGTTCAACCAGGCGGTGAGTTGGGTGGTTGATTGGTCTGTTGGTTGGCCGGTTGGTTGAGTCGTGAGCCGTCTGATCGCTTCCTGGGCAGACTTGCGAGTGTAATCCAGCTCTGTCTCACCTGACGCGATCTGTTCCAGCAGGGTTCGGGCGCGACCGTCGCCGATGCTGCCGAGCGCCTTGACGGCGTATTGGCGCACTTGCGGCCGAGTCTCGCGGGCCAGTAAATCCATCAACGGCTCCACCGCCTGCCGGTCGCCGATCTTGCCCAAGGCCGAAGCTGCCAGGCGGCGCACGTTGCCGTCGGCGTCGGCCAGCGCGGCGACCAACTCAGGCACGCCAGCGGGCGATCGGGCCTCGCCCAACGCAACAACCTGCTGTACGCGCTCGGTGGGAGATAAGACACCGGGCCGTGCAGGCGGCGCCTCGACGGTCGCCTTCGCCCCAGCGATGACCTTGCCGTGCTCATCTACTGCCAGGACTCCTGCCTCAATCAGCCTATCCACCTCGCCCAGCACCGCCTCGCGCGTCCGGCCAGAGAGCGCGCCGAAGAGCGGATGGCCGCGAAACTCCTCCACCCGCGCCGACTCCGACCCCACCAGCAGCTTCGCGACCCCGCTCCTGGGCAACTGACCCGGCAGCGAACGCACGCACGCCAGGATCGCCCCTGACGTTTCCCTGTTCCCGTCCAACTCACCCCTCGCTACCAACTCCTCCTCGATCATCCGCTTATCCGCTTCCATCCGCCGCTTATCCGTTTCCATCCGCTGTCCTGCCACCACACACCGGATTTGCCCGAACGAGATCGTCTCCGGCAGCAACTGCTTGATGGGGCTGAGTTGCGCCGTGGAGCCGACCTGGGCGATGGCGGCTTCGATCTGCGCCACGATCTCGTCGGGCACGGCAGCCGCCAGGGGTGTGCTCCTTTCGGCGATCAGTTCGGCCAGGTGGCCCAGGATGGTGTTCTCGGTCAGACCGCGGCAGGCCGCGATCTCGGCCGGCGTCAACCCCTGACCCGCGAGCTGCGCGGTCAGCGCGACCGTGCCGCCGGCCTCGCGCTCGGCCTGCTTCATAGCGACCGCCTCCGGGTCAATCGCGCGCGGCAGTTGGAGGGGGATGGCGGCCCGATCTCGGATCGCGGCCTCGGCCTTGGGGGTCAGCTTGAGCACCGGCATCTCGCCGCCGCCGACCTTGAGGTAGCCTCCGCGGAGGAGCTGGTCAATCAGCCCGCCGACCTCGTGCATGGAGAAAACCGCCAGCCGGCCGTAGTAGGGGCTGCGGTCGTAGCTGTAGAGGTGCATCTCCTTCGCGCTCGAGCCGCGCAGAAGCTGCGCCAGCTTCTCCTTGCCGATCTCCCACTTGAGGCGGCGGACCGCGTCGAGGATGACCAGGGCAGTGTGGGCAGGGGAGTGTTGCGCGGGGGGCGAGGGAGCAGTGGCGATGGCCGTCTTCTCTCGCTGCGCTGCCCGCTGCTGGCAGTTGTCGCAGCAAATGGACGCCTCGGCCGCTGCGCGGTCGCCGAAGTGATCGAGCAGGATGCGCCGGCGACAGGCGTTCGACTCGGCGTAGGCGACCATCTGGGCCAATTGGCTGCGACGATGGCGGCGTCGCGCTTCGACGTTCACCGCGGCGTCTTGCACTGCGGCCGCGTTCCAGGGGCCGGTGCGCAGCAACATGCGCGGGCCGGCATCTCCCAGCCGCTCCAGGCTGCCCGCGGCTTCCAGTTGCGCCAGCCCCACCTTCAGCTTCACCTCAGGCAGGCCAGAGGCGAGGGAGAGGTCTTCGGCCGTGAGCCAGACCACATCCCTTCTTCCCGCCAACCTACCCCCCTGCCCCCCTCCCTGCGAGGGAAGGGGGTGGTCGTGCCATCTCTCCTGATAGGAGAGGGGGTAGGGGGTGAGGTTTGCCGCCCGGATGGCATCGTACAGGCTACGCACCTCGTTGGCCGCGGGCGCGTCGTTCTCGATGAACCATTCTTGCAGGGCGCGATCTTTCGGGCTGTAGAGCAGCACCGCGCGCGCGGGCAGGCCATCACGGCCCGCGCGGCCGACCTCCTGATAATAGGCCTCCAGCGTGCCGGGCATGGCGAAGTGCGCCACCAGCCGCACGTCGGGCCGGTCAATCCCCATGCCAAAGGCGTTGGTCGCGACGACGACCTGCAAACCCCCTCCCCTGGGGGTTCCCCATGCGCCAGGCGCTTCCGAAGCGCCTGGCGCATGGGCCAGGAACGCGTTCTGCACCCGCGTCCGCGTTTCGGCGTGCAGGCCGGCGTGATAGAACTCGACCCTGAGCTTGCACACCTCCCGCACGAAGTCGGCCACCTCTTCGGCGTCTCGTCGCGTGCCGACGTAGATGATCGCCGCGCCGCCGTCCAGCCCGACCAGCAGCTCCTGCAGCGCGGCGAGCTTGGCGGCCGGCTCCGCGGTGTAGCGCACCTCTAGGGCCAGGTTGGGCCGGTTGAAGCCGGTGACGATGCTCTGGGCGGCCGGCAACCCCAGCAGACGGATGATGTCGGCCTGCACCTGGGGCGTGGCCGTGGCGGTCAGCGCGGCGGTGAGCGGCCGCCCCAGGGCTTCTCGCGCGGCCGCAATATGCAAATAGTCGGGCCGGAAGTCGTGCCCCCACTGCGAGATGCAGTGCGCCTCGTCCACCGCCAGGAGCGCCAGGCGGCCCGCGGGCAGGCTGACCGTCGTGCCACGCAGCGCCTCGATGAACGCAGCATTGCGCAGCCGCTCCGGGGAGACATAGACCAGCCGGTAGGCGTCGCGGCCCAGCGCGCCGAGCCGGCGGGCCTGCTCATCGGCGGCCAGCGTGCTATTAACATAGGCGGCGGCGATGCCATGGCGCGCCAGGCCGTCCACCTGGTCTTTCATCAGCGCGATGAGGGGCGAGATGACCAGGGTCAGGCCGGGGCGATGCAACGCTGCGAGCTGGTAGATGAGCGATTTGCCCGCGCCGGTGGGCATGACGACCAGGGTGTGTTGTCCGGCCAGCAGACAGCCGATCGCCTCCTCCTGGCCCGGACGGAACTCCTGAAAGCCGAAGTGGGTGCGGAGGGTGGCGATGAGGTCGGTCGCGCTCACCATTGCTCCTCGTACAACAGCTTCTCAACCTTAGTCATTGCCGTGCGCGCCGATTTCAGGCGTTTGGCTGCCTCGTCGTCCGCGCCTTGCTCCAGGAGCGACGCCTGGGCCAGGCTGGCGGCCGCGCGCAGCAGGCCGAACGCCGCGGCTTGCAGCTTCGTGTCGGTCTGGCGCATCTTCTCGGTCTGCGCCACGATCTCGTCCACCGCGGGCCGCCAATCGGGCGCGGGTTTGGCCGGCGCTTTGCGGCTGAGGGTCGTTTGGGTTTTCGCCTGTCCATCGGGACCGACCAGCGCCTCGACGATCCCCTCGCGCTCTTTCGCCCGGCTGTAGCTCTCGTTCAGGCCGGAACGGATGCCCGGGCCAAAGCTCATGCGGTATACATTCAGCAGACCGTCGTAAATGATCCGGTCACGGAACGGCAGCAGCACCGCGTTCACCAGCAGCGGCAGCGGCGCGCCTCCGGTGACGATCTCGATCGGATCGTATAGCCCGAACACACCGTAGAGGTGGGTCGGGTCTCTGGCGGTCATAAAAACGGCATACGGCTTCAGGTGCTTCATGATGTAGAAGTCACCCATAGCGTAATGCCGCCAACCGGCGACGATCAACAGCTCATCCGTGGAGAGCCGGTCGGGATTCACGGCCAGATACTCCGACAGGATGGCGAGTTTGGCGTAGCAGGCATCGCGCAGCTTGATGACCTGGTCGGGGGGCTGCTTGCGGATCTGATCTGGCGGGATGCCTTCGGGCAAGATCCTGAGCTGCCGGTTGGCAAAAGCCAGCAGGGAGCCATGCAGCTTGTAGTAAAGGTCGGTTTCGGGTGTGGTCAGGTTCATCGTGTCAACGCTCCAGGGTAATCAGTAGACGATCTCATCGGCGTAGTGCTCTTCGTGTTCGGCGAACAGGCAGTCTTGGCAGAGCAGCACGGCGCGGCCTTGTTCGCTGGAGCAGTGGTGGCAGACCCAGATGGCTCGCGTCTGCCGGCCCTGGGCCTTGCAGCGCTCGCAGTCCTGATAATTCGGCTTGTTCTGGGCCACAACACGCGGATACTCGACGCCTTGCTCCGGCTCGCCGATCGCTTCCAGCGTGATCGTGTGCTCGATCCAGTCGCCAAAGTCGTAGACGTATTTCAGCTCGTCGCCGACCGCCAGGCCGATGCTGGCGATGCGCGTGTTCGCGCCCTCGCCCTCGCCGCCGAACGGCGCGATGGTGCCGATCTCGACCTCGCGGAACCGTTTGCTGTCCCCGCGGCGCAGTTTACGCCAGAAGCCGCTCATGTGATCGGAGAAGTCGTGCCCGAATGCGCCACGCATGACGCCATCCAGGTCTTTCAGCGTCTGGCCGCCCTGGATTTCGATGCACCGCCACAGCCCAGGCCGATGCTTGAACGCGGCCTTGAAGCGGTAGACCTGCTGCCTCTGGCCGGCCGAGACCGACAGAGCCTTCGGCCGCGGCCTTGCGCCGTCGAGGATGCGTTCGATGGGCGCATAGGACTCCGGGTAGCGGATGTCGTCGCCGAACAGCTTCATGCGGCTGTCTTGCGCGACGACTTTCATCCAGGGGTCGCCCGGATAGCCGCGGGGATCGGCCATGCGCGCGTAGGCCTTTGGGATCGCCTCGACGCCGGAGATGCTTTCGGAATGCGCTCGCTCCAGCGCGCCAAAGAGCAGATCAGCCAACTCTCTATTCGCCCGGTCAACCTCATCCAAGCGGCGTTTGGCCGCAGGCTCGTGCTCCAGGCGATAACGCCCTGTCTCCCAGTCTTCGATGGTCACGAGCAAGCTGTCGCCATCGCGCGCTTTCAGGCCCTTGAGCCAGGGCGCGACGTCCCAGGCGGCCGCCTCGAAGGTGTAGTCGCCGAATGGTGACTTATGCTCGATCTTGATCTTGACGGGACGGGCAGGTAATGGCTGACCGGCTGCATCCAACAAGGTGAAGCTGGCCGGATCGGCCTGGAGCCGGGCAAAGCCGCGGAAGTTCGGCTCGAAGAAGAGCGCGCCGTGCTTGATCTCCAGGCGAGATAGGACAATGCGCAAGCGTACACCCTGCATGACCACGCGCAACGGCGTCACCGTCTGGGCATCCGGGTAGACCCAGGTTCGGTTCCAGTGTTGGCTAAGCTGGTTGCGCACCGTTTGTTCCGGCCGCTTGGCGGCCGAAGGCCAGAGCGCCAACACGCGGCGGACGACTTCGGCCACGGCCGTTGGGCCATCTAGTTCGCCGATAACCTGTTGGACGGCCGCCTCGAGTGTGATCGGGTTTTCGTCAGTCATTTACGGCTCCTTTGTCTTTTCTCTCGGTCACGATTCCGTTCTCAGCGGCGCCAGCAGACCCTGCTCGACGTCTGCGGGGACTGCCATGCGTGCGATCACTCGCGGCCACAGCTCGACCGGAGGCGCGGCGATCAACGTCTGCGGGAGGGTGACGGCCTTGAGGTCGTCGTGTAAGTAGGGCCGCCGGCCGCAGTGGAGCGCGTCGCAGCGCATGCGGATGCCCGGTTGACACACCTTCCACGGACAGGTCCGCCCCAGGTAGCTGCCGGCCGGATCAGCCAGGAACACCTCGCCGCCGAGGTTGCGCCCCTGCAAATGGCCGCTGAGCTTGCGGCCCAGCGTCGCCAGCGGCGTCAGATCGGCGTCGTCCGCCACTGTTACTAGCAGATCAACGTCTTTGGGGTCGGGCTTATCGGTCGCCAGCGACCCAACGAGCGCGATGCGCAAGATGCCCGGCAACGCACGGGCCGCGGTCACGAAGGCCAGCGCCTCAGCGATCAGGCGGTCGCGGGCCGGCGGCTGCGGCGGCGACGGCTCCACACCGGCCGACGGTTCGTAGATCGGCTCGATGTCATACGCCTCCAGCCAGTCGCGCACGCGTTCGAACATCTTCTCGTCCTTGAAGGCGAACCAGCGTTCGCACTCGCGCGGATAGTCGAATAGCACGTCCTTGAAGCGGCGGAACGCGCCGCGGCCCATGATCGCTACATCCAACAACTCCTGGAGGTGTGGGTCGCGCACGGTAACGATGAAGTCCTGCATGTCGCGATAGCCTTCGTGGGAGTCTATCTGGGGCACGCTGATGAAGCGGCTGCCGTACTCCCCCTCGACTTGATCGGCGACGAGCAGTTGCTGCTTCTGCCAGTCGGGCAGGTTTTGCTGTTCCACCAGGTCTGCGAACGTGGGGGAATTCTCCGTCTCCTCCTCGTCCATCTGTTCGTAGATCGTTTCGACCGCGCGGCGCGTCTCATCCTGGATGAGCACGACCTTGCCGGTCTCCAGGTCGAAGTAATGCCGCATCTCGAGGAAGTCCGACTCGAACGCGAAGGCCAGTTCGCTGAGGTCAACGCTGAGTTGGCGCATGGATAGTTCTTCCTTGTAAGTGGGTGCGGAAGTTTTGGCTTGTCCCACCTTCACCAGTTTGCCTGGATCACGAGATCGGGTATACACAGTGCACCTCCAATCAAATGGCATAGAGAGCAACTTGGCTCAGGCGCTGGCATCCTCAGAGTTGTGCCGGGCGGTGTGGGCATTTGCGGGCGATGCCTCCACCTGCCATTCCCAGTGCTGACCCTGGCGCATGCGCCGGATGGTCCGCTGTCCGCTTTTCACCTCATCCCAAAGTTGGGCTTGTGTCACGCCCAAAGTCTTGGCAGCTTGGCCCAGGCGCTCATAGCCGGGCTGCGGGGATTCGGCCGTCAAGCGCTGCACATCTTCGGCGCCCACCCGCACCCACACCGGATTATGTCCTGGCTGCTGTTGCTTGGCCAGGATGCCCGCCCGGGCCCAGGCGGCAATGGCGGAGGGTGAGATGTTGAGCAGGCGGGCCGCCGTCCGCACCGGGATCAACCCATCGCCGCGGGCGGCCTCGTTCAGCGGCACAATGGGACAGGCCGAAGGGATGTGGTGACGTAGCCGCACGGCATGCACCCGCTGATAGTTCCAGGCTTTGCCCCAGCGGGTCTGGTACTGCTCAGCGTTGAGCTGCTCGGCAATCTGACCGTCGTCGTGGTCGACAGCCAACTGCCGCATCCGCTCCAGGATGGCCGCATCGGTTTCTAAATGATCGCTGGCACGCGGGCGGCGCACGCTCAGCGTAGTCGTTGCCCCGGTTTGCCAGCCGACGTGCACGACGATCTGGCCTGGCTGGCTGACGCCATCCAACGTCACGTCGCGGATCAAACAGCGCACCAGACGCTTGCGCTCGGCGGGAGTCGTGGTTTCGGCTTGCCACAAGCCAGGCAAGTCGGTGGCCAAACTACGGATGAGGCTGCGATCCGCCTCACTCAAAGGCTGGAGCTGTTGTTGGCGCGCCTGGGCGTACGCCCGTTCCTGGCGCTGCACCTCAGCCAGGGCGACATTCCAGCGGCGCTCCAGTTCGCAGGCCACCAGACGGTTCTCCGGTTCGACGCGATCATACTGGCGCTGGGCGCGCTCGGCTTCGTAGCGTGCCCGCGCCAACTGCTGCTGCCAGAGATGCTCCAGTTGTTGGCGCTCCTGATCTAGCTGCTCCAACGCTTGCAAGGCGGTTTCTAGCTGGGCCGGTTGCACCGCTTGCAAGAACAGCTCTGTCACGGCCTGGTCTACGGGCGTGGCCTTGCACGACTGGCAGCGCGGTTCAGCATAACGTTGTTTGGCCCGCCCACCAGTATACCATGCGTTCGGGTTGTACGTTACCGCCAGATGTCGTCCACACTGGCCACAGATCGCGATGCCCGTCAACAGAGCTTCGCCTTGGCGCGGGGCGCCGGATGCCGCGGGGAAACAGGAACGATTGGCGGCCAGCCGCCGCTGGTTGTCCAGATAGGCAGCCCAGGTGAGGTAGGCCGGATAGACATCGGGGATCAAGACCGCCCAGGCCTCCTCTGGTCCACCTGTCGCCCCCACCGCACTGCGCCTGCGTTGGCCAGGCGCAGGCTTGCGCCGTCCGTAGGCATAAGCCCCGGCATACGTCGGATTGGTCAGGATCAAGTAGATCGCTTCGTAGGTCGCTGTCTTCCAGACCACATGCTCGGGACCGGTCGCTCCCAACACGCTGCGCGGCATCGGCAACTGGTGATCCCGGAAGTAGCGGAGGACAGCCGGGGTGCTGCCCAGCAGCTGGAACTGCTCGAAAATCGTCCGGATGGTGGTTTGCACCTGCTGGTCAGGATCGAGTTCCACCCGGCCGTCGGGCTCGCGCACATAACCAACCGGCAGTGAATAGGCCAGTTCCCCTTTGCGGGCCTTGTTCCAGCGCCCACCTTGCAGCCGCGAGCGCAAGGTCCACAGTTCGGCCTCACTGAGCGTGCCTTTGAGTCCCAGGAGCAGGCGGTCATTGTGGTCCTGCGGGTCATACAGTCCATCTTCGTCGGCAATCAGAGTGTGATAGATGGCCGCCAACTCCAGGACGCGATACCAGTCGCTCTGCGCGCGGGCAAAGCGCGAAATCTCCAGGGCCAGGACCAGCCCCACCTGGCCCAGGCCCACTGCACTGACCAGTTGCTGAAAGCCGCTGCGGTTCACCGCACTGGCCGCAGACCGCCCTTGATCCTCATCAATGACGACGATCTGCGCTGCTGGCCAGCCATAGTCAGCGGCTTTTTGCGCCAAGGCGTACTGGCGCTCAGTGCTCTCGGTGTTTTCGAGCACCTGTTTTAGGCTCGATTGGCGCACGTAGACAATCGCTTGGCGAGCCAGATGGTCGAGGGTGATCTTGGGATGCATCGTCTTCCTCCACAATCAGGGCCTGGCGGCGTAGCGGCTGGATGGACTGTAGCGCTGCTTGGGCCAAAAGCTGAATCACTTGCTGGCGACTGGCGAGTGAGAACGATTCCCAGTCAGGAACTGTCCCACCCTGGGTCAGAAAGCGCTCCATAGCTGCGACTCCTCTCTTGGTCTGGATGTGCCGTCAGGGCAGCTACCAGTTTAACCAAAGAGAGCAAAGTCGCCGCATTCACCCAGGATTGCGGTGGCGCTCCGCAGGCGGGCGCTGGCGGTCCAAGGACTGTCAGCGGCTCGGCCCAGGAAGCGGGAATGAAGACCCGCGTGCCATCTGGCAATTGGATATCGAGTTGGGATTCACCCGCCTGTCGATGATACCGTCTGAGCACCTTAACGGCCTGACCATAGAGCGGGTGATGCGGATACGTGATCCGCATGAGTTGCTGTGGCTCACCTCCTATTGCGGGAGCATTCTCTTGGCCCTGTTGAAATCTGGTTCAGTATCCTGGTGCGCCGCCTGCTCAAGCGGGCCAGCTTCACCTCCACTGCGGACTTGCGCCAGCAATTGCTCGCTTTCATCGAGTACTTCAACGCGCATCTGGCGAAGCCCTTCAAGTGGACCTATACCGGCAAGCCCCTCACGGTATGATCTGATGAGGGATTTACGCCGAGATGTACTAGTGTACCCGGATGGTTCCCTGGTCAGATACGCCTACGATAGCGGCGGCAATCTGGACCGGGTTTCCGGCAGCGGCCTGGATTACATCACCTACAACGACTATAACGCCCGGGGCCAGCCCTTGCAAGCCACTTACGGCAATGGGGTGGTCACCCGCTATACCTCGACAATGTATAGTAGTGCGAATTCGCAGGTAGGGTGATAGAATGGGGGCGGCAAGCTCCCTGCAACACCCAACCGGAGGCGAATGCGTATGTTCAGACTACCACTGAAACCATGTTTCGGTGGCGAAAGTGTGACAAAGTTTTTCGTGCGGGGGTCAGCCGCGCGTGCGCCCTACCGGTTTTTGCGGTAAGATGGGTTGGCTAACATCTCACCCCCAGCCCAGGGAGGAGAACCATGCTCGACCAACCGACGCCCGCTGGCAGTCCCGACTGCACCTTAACAACGGCGCCCGCCGCGGCGCTGACCGAAGTCGTCAGCCTGAATGCCCAGATCCAAGTGCGCAAGGCGGCCGACCAGCACACCGTGCTG
>VGOD01000086.1 GCA_016876015.1 Chloroflexota bacterium | reverse complement strand
CGCGGACAGCAACGGCCTGTGCGACGCGGGCGAGACCGGCCTGCCGAACGTCACCGTGACGTTGGCGCGCGACCTGAACGGCAACGGCCAGGCCGATCCGGACGAACCGACGATCACGACCACCACCAGCATCACCGGCTATTACACCTTCGCTGACCTGGGGCCAGGCGCCTACGTGGTCACGGTGGACGTGACCGATCCCGACCTGCCGCCCTCCTACCTGGCCTCGGTCGAGAGCATCGCGCTCAGCCTGGCAGCCGGCCAGAACATCACCACGGCCGACTTTCCCTTCACCCAGGCGCTGACCAAGGCGGTCAACCGGACGTCGGCCAGCCCGGGCGACACCCTCTTCTACACGCTGACCCTCAACTACAAGGGGGACGCGCTCTTCAGCAACGTCAAGATCACCGACCCGCTGCCGCCCGGCACGACCTTCGTGACCGTCACCGGCAGCAGCCCGAACGCGGGCGGCACATACGCCCCGTACGTCTCACAACCACGCGTGTTGGGCATTGACGAAGGGGACACCTTCTCGACCGGCATCAGCATGACGGTGGCCCCGACGACCGTGGCCGTGGGCGGCCTGGTCACGGTGACGATGCAGCTGACCACCACGCAGACGATCACCCAGGTGACGCCGTCGCTGACTGTCAACGGCGGCGATGCGACGTGCAGCGGCCCGACGCCCGCCGCGCCGCAGGATGTGGTCGCCGGTACGCCGCGGCTCTTCACCTTCACTTGCACGCCGACCACCGTGGGCGAGTTCACCTTCAACGGCGACGCGGAGGGCGCGCTCGGCTACGCGTTCGCCACCGGCACGTCCAACAGCCTGCTGGCGAGCCTGGGCGGCGGCGCCAACGTCGTCACCTGGAACCTGGGCAGCAACAACCCGGCCACGGTGGGCCAGGTGGTCAGCGGCGGCGCGCTGCCGGGCATCTACGCCTTCCAGGGAGGGACGACGGCGTTCTGGCGCTACGGCCCGCTCGCCAACGCCTGGGCCACCCGGGCTTCGACGGCGAACAACATCAAGAAGGGCGGCGCGCTGGCCTACGACGGCACGTACATCTACGGCCTGCGCGGGGACCGGAAGAATACCTTCTATCGCTATACCATCGGCACGCCCGGCTCATGGACGACCCTGGCGACTACGTCCGACAACGTGGATGAAGGCGGCGCGCTGGTCTACCTCGATGTCAGCGGCGCCAAGTATATCTTTGCCCTACTGGGCAACAGCACCCGGTTCCGGCGCTATAACATCAGTGCAAATAGCTGGAGCAACATGGCGGCCACGCCGGCCAACGTCAAGAAGGGCGGCGCGCTGACCACCGACGGCACCAACATCTATGCGTTACAGGGCGGTACGGCGACCGGCTTCTGGCGCTACAATGTCGGCGCCAACACCTGGACGGTCCTCGCCCCCATTCCGACCGGCGTCGGCTGGGGCGGTTCGCTGACCTATCTCAACGACTATATCTACGCGCTGTCCGGCAACAACACTAAGAAGTTCTATCGCTATGGCCCCTGAGCGGGACGCCAACCTGGAGCGACGCGCCGGCCGACACCCCCGGCAACGTGGCCGACGGCGGCGCGCTGGTCAACGATGGCACGTACATCTATGCCTTCCAGGGCAAGACCAACGTCTTCTGGCGCTACAACCCGACCGCCAACACCTGGGCCGCGATGGCGAACGCGTTGGGCACTGTCGGGCAGGGCGGCGCGTTGGTCTTCGTGCCCGGCACAGGCAGCGTGGATCGCCAGACGACCATGGACGCCACCCCGACGCTGGTCAGCACCGGCACGCCGATCAGCGTCACCATGGGGCTGCTCTCCAACGCAGGCGATGTCAACAACGTGGCGCCTACCAATCCCCTGACCGTGACGGCCAGCAACGCCAGCGCGGTCTGCACCGGGCCGACGCCGGCCAGCCAGAACGTCATCAGCGGCACGGTGGCCTACTTCCGGTGGAATTGCACCCTGAGCACGACCGCCAACGCGACCGGCATGATCACCTTCACCGCCAGCGCGGCCGGCAGCGGCGTGCAGTTCGCGGCAGCCAGTACGGAGAGCGTCATCGTGGTGCCGCTGCTCACCTTCCGCGTGACGGTCAACAACCCGCCCGGCGTCAACGTGGTGAACAACACCGCCACGCTGATTGACGGCAGCGGCGCGCTTACGCCCAAGCCGAGCAACACCACCCAGACCGCGGTCAGCGGCAACCTCGGCGACTATGTGTGGGCCGACCTGGACGGCGACGGCGTGCAGGATCCTGGCGAGACAGGGCTGGCCGGCGTGCAAGTGTGCGCCACGCCGACCGGCGGCGGCGCGGCGGTCTGTGTCACCACCGACGCGCTCGGCGCGTATCGCATCGTCGGCCTGAGCGCGGGCGCCAGCTACAGCGTCACCCTGACCCCGGCCACCATCCCGGCCGGCTACACCGCGACGACGCCGACGACGCTGACCCGCACGGCGACCACGGAGGGCGTGAACGACGCCGACTTCGGCCTGCGGCCGCCCGGCCAGGCCCGCATCGGCGACACGGTCTGGCTCGACGCGAATGAGGACGGCGTGCTGGATGCCGACGAAGAGGGCCTACCGGGTATCACCGTGCGGCTGTACGACAGCACAGGCACGACCCTGCTGGCCACTACTACGACCGACGCATCCGGCGTCTACACCTTCACCGGCGTCTACTCCGGCACCTACCGGGTGCAGGTGGACACTGCAAGCATCGTCACCAGCCCCTACGGCGTGGTCACCACCCTGGCCGCGGCCATGGACCTGGTGAGCGTGGCCGGCGCCACCAGCCCGCTCGACAACCCGCTGACCGTGGTCGTGCCTTCGGACTCGGCGGTTGTGGACACAGCCGACTTCGGCTTCAACTGGGGCGGCTCGATCGGCGACTATGTCTGGCGCGATGACGACGCCGATGGTGTGCAGGACGGCGGTGAAGCGCCCATCGCCGGCGCCATTGTGCTGCTCTACTTCGATTCGAACGGCAACGGCGTGCTCGATCCGCTGCTGGGCGACTACCAGGTTGGCTTCGCCATGACCGACGGCAGCGGCGCCTATCTGTTCGACAACCTGCCGCCCGGTGCTTATCTGGTGGACGTCTACGAAGACAGCATGACCACCCCTGGCGGCGCGTATCGCGAACTGATTCCGACAACCGGCGATGTGCTGGCGGTGAACCTGACACCCAAGGAGGATTACCTGGACGCCGATTTCGGCTACTACGAGGGCGCTCTGGTGCAGGGCGTCGTCTTCTGGGATGCCGATCGCAACGGCCTGCCCGACGCCAGCGAGACGCGGCTGCAGCCGGTCACCGTCACTCTGACTGGCTTTGACAACAACGGCGCGCCGGTTTCCCTGACTACGACGACCAACAGCGAGGGCAGCTTCTCTTTCATCGTCGCTGTGGGTACCTACACCGTTACCTACAGCCAGCCATCGGTGCAGGCGATCAACCCTGGTCTGATCGAGAGCACCACGGCCGAAAGCTATACGGTGGAAGCGGAGGCCGGGCCTGATTCCCACATCCAACTGCTCTTCGGTGTGGACAACAGCGGTCAGGTGGGCGACCGGGTGTGGAACGATGCGGACGGCGACGGCGCGCAAGATGCCGATGAGTCTGGGCTGCCAGGCGTGACAGTGCAGCTCTACGACGCGGCCGGCGTGACCCTGCTGGCGAGCACTGTCACCACGGCCACGGGCGGCTACCTCTTTGAGGGGCTGGCTGATGCCACGTACAAGGTCAAGGTGCTCACTACTACCGTGCCCCTGCCCGCCGGCTTCACTCAGACCGGCGATCCGGACGCCACTTTGGATAACACCGGCACGGCCACCGTCAGCGGCGGCGGCAGCGTGCTCACCATGGACTTCGGCTATCGGGCCGCCGGCGCCACCTACAGCGTCAGCGGCACGGTGTGGAACGACCTGAACGGCGACGCGATCCGGAGCGGCGAACCGGGCATCGCGGGGGTGCAGGTCGCGGTTACCTACACGCCGACGGCCGGCTCACCCATCACCGTGCTGACGACCGTGGATGCCAGCGGTCAGTATACGGTCACCGGCATCCCACAGGGCAGCGATGTGGCAATCTCGCCGGTCAGCAGCACGCTGCCCAACGCAGCCTACACGGCCACCACCGCAACGACGCGCACGATCACTAACATTACTGCGAACCAGCCCAATCAGGACTTCGGATACCGCGAGTATCGCAGCAGCCTGAGCGGCGCGGTGTGTGTGGGCGACGGCGACGGTCAGTGCGAGACGGGCGAGCCGCTCCTCTCGGCCGTAACGATCACGCTCTACTATGCGGCGACGCTGAACGACCCCTTCGCGGTCATCAGCGCCACGCTGACAAATGCATCCGGGCAATACACCTTCACCTACCTGCAGCCCGGCTACTACCAGATCGTCGAGACCAATGTGCCCGGCTACCTCAGCCTGGCGGACCGTGATGGCGGCAACCCAGACAACATCTCGGTCAGCCTGGCTGTGTCGCAAACGGTGACCGGCCGCGACTTCGAGGATGTGTCGCAGACCGCCTTGCAGGTCGCCAAGACCCCCGATCTTCAGGTGATCGCCAGCGGCCAGCCTGTCACCTTCACCATCGCGGTCACGAACACCGGCCATGTCACGCTGACCAGCGTGACCGCCGCGGATGCTGTGGTTCCGGCCTGCGCCCAGCCCATCGGGACGTTGGGGCCGGGAGCGAGCGCCAGCTATAGCTGCACGGTCGTCAGCGCCACGGCCGACTTCACCAACACCGTCGCCGTCACGGGCACGCTGCCGACCGGGCAGCAGCTCGCGGCCAGCGATACAGCGCGCGTGCTGCTCTACGTGACGATCGGCGACCGTACCTGGCTCGATACCAACGGTGACGGGATCCACCAACCGATCACCGAGTCTTTTGGCCTATCCAGTGTACCGCTGCGCATCACCGGTGTGGATGTGGTGGGCCGCAGCGTGGATATCACCGTCACAACCTCGGTGACCGGACACTATAGCGTGGATCTGCCGCCGGGGGTCTATACGATCACAGCGCCGGCCACATGGGGCGGCTACCAGCTCACCTCATCTGGTACATTGACGCGCACGCTCACGACCGGCGGGGTCCAGGACTTGACAGTGGACTTTGGCTACCAGTCGCCGACGGCCGCGGGCCTGTTGGCCTTCAGCGCGCGTTTCGAGCCGGCCGATCGTGCTGTGCACGTGAGTTGGACCGTGCGCGCGCGGGCCGACGTGCAGGGCTTCCTGGTCTTTCGGGCGGTAGCGGCCGCCGGGCCATACAAACAGGTCTCGCCCATGCCGGTCCTGGCGGCCCCTGGCGTCGCGGATTACTCGTACCTGGACGCTGCGGGCGTGGATGGGCGCGTCTCCTATTGGTATCAGCTCCAAATTCTGCCGGCCAGCGAATGGCTTGGCCCGGTCGCCAGCGCGCCGTTCTACCAGGAGCGGATCTTCGTGCCGCTCATCAGCCGATAGCTTGCCGCGGCCTGGCAGGTTCATGATAGACCTGCCAGGCCGCGGCCGGTTCCGAGCTCTCCCCATGGCGGGGCCAGCGGGACGGCTGGTCCCGCTGTTTTTTGCCTCTCTCCCTGCCTGTCGCCTTGTGGTATACTCAACTGTGTATCCTCTCAATAATCCGGGGAAACGGCGGTCACAGACCGCCTACGAGCCTGCTTTCAGGGGGTCTGCGACCCCCGTCGGCCCCCACTTATTGAAAAGATACTCAACCGTAAGCTTCCCTGGTACCTTCTACCCATTGCAGTCTACGGGCTGCACGTTACACTTCGGGAGGGGCGATTCCGAATACACTCTGTTTGCTATATGCGGCTCACACCGCGCGGAGGGGAAGATGACCACCAATACACAGCACATCGCTGTCCGAATGACAGACGCGCAAAGGGTGCGTGCTGGCTTTGACCTCGCGCCCAGGCTCGTCCTGGCGCTGTTGGCTCTGACAGCCGCAGCGGCGGCAGCCTGGCGTCTGCCGCCGGCCATGAACCTCGGCCTGGGTTGCCTCTCGCTCGGCGCCTGTCTGATCTGGCGCTGGCGTCCCAGACCCGCGCAACTGGCGCGCATCGCAGTGGTCGTGGCGTACATCGCCAGCGCCTTTCTGCCTGCACCGCTCTCTTTGCCGCTCCTGCCCGCAATGCCTGCCGTGCATGCGGGCGTCATTTCCCTGTCCTACATCACAGGCACACCCCACCCCGACACGCGCGGCGGGATGGTGGTAGATAGCCAATACGTCTGGATCGCAGATCACAAGGTTGGTCTCTGGCGCGCGAGTCGCTGCGATGGTTCTGGCAACGGCTACGTCGAGTCGGCCACCGGTGGACTGTGGGATCTGTGGTGGTATAATTCCACCGGCGCCTATCCCACCGCGCCTGACGTCGGCTACTACATCTACAGCGCGGGCAAGGACGGCCGGCTGAATGTGCACAGCACGGCTGCGGGCGGCGCGCGCGCGGGTTCGGTGGCCACCGGCGCGGGCATCGCCTACGGCGTCTTCGCCGATGCGAGCATCCAGAAGGCCTACGTCGCCACCACCAGCGGCCTGTTCGTCTATAGCTTGACCACGCCCACTAGCCCGACCTATGTGACCACCATCCGTCCCGACCTGGCGTTCATCGGCTCACGCGGCGCGCCAGGCCATCGCTACATGATCGCGACCTCCTATTCCGACAACAAGCTGTACATCGTTGACACGCAGAACGACGCGGTCGTCAGCAGCCGCGGCTTCGGGATGACTGGGATGATCCGGCGGCCCTGGCTGGGGCAGAACAGCGCAGGCGATTGGTACGCCTACGTTGTGAATGACTACGGCGACCTGTGGATTGTGAACATGCAGAATCCTGCCAGCCCGACGGTCGTGAGCTATTGGAACTCGCCTTATGGTGGCGCCACCAACATGCCGGGCGGCAATGTCTGGGTGCGGCACGACTATGCCTACGTGATGACCGCCAGCGGCAATAGCAAGGGCTATCTGTATCTGCTGGACGTGCGCGACCCCGCCAACCCGGTGTTGGTGGATTATCTGTACGACAACCTGCTGGGCTTCAACGAAATCCGCGTGGAGGGCTGCGTGATCCAGGTGGCCGCACACAACGGCTGGAAGCTTTATCGGATGCTGGGTTGGCAGCCCGATAGCTGGATCAGCAACACGGACGCATCCAATTGGGTTGGGCAGAACATCTACGAAGCCACGCCATCGGTTCAGGTGAAGCAGCAGACGCTCGCGCCCCTCCAAACGGCCACCTACCAGCTCCGCATCGAGAACGACGCGGACCGCCGCGACAAGTTGCTGCTGCGCGGAACAGGCGGCGCGGCCGATTGGACTGTGCAATACCTTCAAGGCGCCAGCGACATCACGGCCCAGGTGGTCAGCGGCGCGTTCCAGACCGGCTTCATGGAGCCAGGGGATTTCGTCACGTTGACCCTCAAGGTCACGCCCGGTCTGGGCGTGAGCTGTCCCAGTTCCTATGATGTGATCGTCACGCCCAGTTCGTGGATGTGTCCCGAGGGGGGGTGCGCCAGCGCGGTAGATGCTGTCAAGGCGCGCACTAACGTGGGCTGTCCACAGATGACCCTGGCCAAAGATGACGGCCAGACTACCGTGTACCCCGGCGACCCCTTGCCGTATCGGATCACCTATCGCAATGTCGGCAGCGCTGCGGCCGCGGCTGTCGTCCTCACCGATACGCTGCCAGCCGGCGCGACCTATGTCTCGGCCAGTCCGACGGCCGCCAGCGTGACCCCTGGCGGCGGCGGCGCGACGGTGGTGGTCTGGAACCTGGGCGCAGTGGCGCCGGGCGGCAGCGCCTACACCGTGACGCTGAACGCCCGCGTCAACGGCGATACGCTCCCCGGCAGCACGCTGACCAACCAGGCGCAGCTCACCTTCAGCGATGCCAGCGGCAATCCCTACACGCCCCTCACCGCGCAGGACGTGGACACCGTGGCCGGGTCTGTGCCGGCCGGCCAGGCGGCCCTGACCAAGACGGTGGACAAGGATGCTGCGTACGCGGGCGATTCCTTGACCTATTCCCTGACCCCGTTCTATGCCGGGAGCAGCCTGCTGAGCAGCGCGACCATCACCGACGCGATCCCGACCGGCACGAGCTACGTGGCGGGCAGCGCCAACGCGGGGGGCAGCGAGAGCGGCGGGGTGGTGACCTGGAACCTGGGCAGCAACGCCGCGGGCGCGCCGACTTACGGCGCGGGCGGCAGCAGCGGTGTGATCACGCTGACCGCGTCCGCGGACAACTGGTTGCGACAGGACGCCGCCACCACAAACTACGGCACGGATAACCAGATCAGAACGCGGCCCAACCCGCCGAACGCGGATAACCACGCGATTGTGGGGTTTGACCTGAGCAGTATTCCGAGCAACTCCATCGTGCTCTCGGCGACCTTCGGCATCTACGAGGAGACGACGCGCGACAACACGCAGACCATCACGCTCTACCGGCTGACGGAGTCGTGGACCGAACCAGGCTCGACCTGGAACATGCGGGACGGGACGACCAACTGGACCACTGCGGGCGGCACGTACGACGCGACCTCCCTGGGTTCCTTCGCGCCGATATCCACGGGTTTCAAGACCTTCAGCGTGACCTCGGTGGTGCAGAACTGGCTGAGCAGCGCCTACGCCAACGAGGGCTTCGTCCTGGTGGCGACCACCACGAGCCAGACCGGCGACGTGAGATACACCAGCCGTGAAGGGACCGCGGGCCAGCGGCCCTATCTGCGGGTGACGTACCAGCCCGTGGCGACCGGCAACGCCATGCAGGCCGCGCCTACCCTGGTGAGCACTGGCGGCCAGATCACCGTGACGATGAGCCTGACCACCAGCTACACCATCAACAACGTGACCCCCTCGGCGGTAACCGCGAGCGGGACCAACGGCGCATCCGCCGCGTGCGGCAGCCCCAGCCCAGCCTCGCAGACGGTGACCGCGGGCCTGGTGGCCCAGTTCACCTGGCTCTGCACCGCGTCCCCCGGGTCGAGCGTGGGGCAGCTCACCTTCTCGGCCAGCGCGTCGGGCAGCGGCATCAGTTGGGCCGCGGCGCAGTCCAACTCCGTCATCGTCTCGCCGGTGTTGACCTGGCAGGTCAAGGTGGCCGGGCCGCCCGCCACGGTGAGCGTGGTGCGCAACCTGGGCTATCTGCGCGACGCCAGCGGCGCGATCCCTTCCACGCCCAGCAACGTCGTGGCGACCGCGATCACCGACCCGCCGTCGCCGCTCAGCAAGGCGGTGGACGCCGCGACCGCGCTCGCCGGACAGACGTTGTACTATACTGTGACCAGCAGCTACACCGGCGGCGAGCTGCTGACGAACGCCGTCATCACCGACGCGATTCCCGCGGGCGCAACCTACGTCAACGGCAGCGCCAATGCGGGCGGTACGCAGAGCGGCGGCGTGGTGACGTGGACACTGGGCAGCAACGCGGCCGGCGCGCCGGGCTACACGACTGGCAGCGGCGGCGGCGGCAGCCCGATCACCACGACCGGCATGGCGGTCTGGTACTCCAGCTCCGGCTCGGCGACCAAATACAACCCGTGGAACGGCATCACCTTCACCGTCTCGTCCAACACGGCCAGTCTGGGCACGATCACCCAGGGCTTGCAGGCCGCGTCCGCGCCGACGCGCAACGAGAAGGTCGTCATCGGCATTGACGCTTCCGCCGCGCTCAAGGGCGAGGTCTGGAATGGGTACAGTTGGACCTTGATCCCGAGCGCCGCGCTCGGCTCGCCGGGCTTCACCCACCAGTGGGCCTACGATGCAGCCTACGAGCAGGCGAGCGGCGACGCGCTGATCGCCTTCGCCGACGGCGCGAGCGCCCTGAAATACGCGGTCTGGAACGGCAGCGCGTGGAGCACGGCCGCGGCCGTGAGTAATTACAGCACGCTGACCAGCAACACCCCCAAGCGGGTCGCGCTGGCCGCCAAGCCGGGGGCCGACGAGATCGCTCTGGTGGTCACAGACAACCTGGGCGCGACCTTCGGGTTCATCTGGAACGGATCGAGCTGGGGCAACGGCACGCTGCTGGGGAGCGGGGCCAACAGCAACACGGTCGGCGCGGTGGTCTACGAACAGCAGAGCGGCCGGCCCATGGCGGCCTACGCCAAGGGCTGGGGCGACGCCAAGGTCTATTATCGTTTCTGGGATGGATCGTCCTGGACGGCCGAGGCGTCGCTCGATCCCAGCGTCTCGCCGGTGGTCTCGACCTGTACGCCCAACTGGCTGGCGCTGGCGGCCGATCCCACCAGCAATCGCATCGGCCTGGGCGTGCAGACCGTGGATTGCAGCTCCTCCAACCGGCTGTGGGCGGGCGTGTGGGATGGCTCGACCTGGACGAGCCGCGTGGCCCTGGCGGTCCAACCGACCGGCTACACCTACCCCAACATGGCTGTCGCCTGGGAGAGCGAAGCGGGCCAGTTGCTGGTGGCGTTTGGCGATAGCGCCGCGGGCAACGTGGTGCAGTATCGCACCTGGAGCAGCAGCGGCCTGTGGTCTGGGGTGACGTCCGGGCCGAATCTCAGCGCAGTTCCCAACGTCCTGACCCTGGAGTCCGATCCGAACGCGGACCAGATCATGCTGGCCGCGCAGAACGCCAGCGGCGGGCTGTACTATGCACGCTGGGGCGGCGCAGCATTCGATGCTCCCATCCGCCTGGAGACCAACACCGGCGGCGCGACGGCCTACCGGCCGTTTGCTTTCCTGTGGGACAACATCCCGTGGACGGGTTGCCAGGTGGGCCAGAGCAGCGATGACGCGGAAGAGGAAGGGCCGGACGGCGTTAATTTGGGGCCGGGTGGTATGTATCTCATCAGCACCGACCTGGAGATGGTGCAGGACCTGGAGGCTCCTTCGTCGGGTACACAGAAGGTCGGTATGCGCTTCAACAACGTCGCCGTGCCGCGAGGCGCGACGATCACCAACGCCTACATCGCCTTTCGCGCGGTAGCGCCGGATTCGCCAAACACGAACAACGGCGCGACCAGCCTGACCATCCGCGGCCAGGCGGCCGATAATCCGACAACCTTCACGTCTACGGCGTACAACATCACGAACCGGATCACAACGACCGCGTCGGTGAGTTGGTCGCCCGCGGCGTGGACTACTGGTACGGATTACACCACACCCGACTTGAAGACGGTGGCGCAGGAGATCGTGAACCGTTCCGGTTGGGCCAGCGGCAACAGCATGGTCTTCATCATCACGGGCACCGGCTCTCGCTCGGCGGAGTCGTGGGACAACACGGGCGAAACCGGCACCGACGGCGCGAACCAGCCGCGGCTGGTGATCGAGTATGCGCGGAGCAGCAGCGGCCCCACGCTAGGCAACGCGCTGGCCGCCAGCCCGACGCTGGTCACCGCGGGCAGCCGGATCACCGTCACCCAGGTGCTTACGGCCAGCGAGAGCATTGCCAACGTGACGCCGGTCAGCATGACGATCACGGCGACCAACGGCGTCTCCGCGACCCTCATCAGCGGGCCGACGCCGATCAGCGCGACCGTGGGCGCCGCGGGCACGGCCTTTACCTGGGTCTACACCGCGACCGCTGGCGCCAATATCGGCCAGCTCACCTTCAATGCCCAGGCCACGGGTGGGGGCAATACGTGGCCGGTCGGCCGCTCTAATAGCGTCATCGTGGCGCCTCCCCTCACCTTCCGCGTCGCTGTCGCGAACCCGGCGACCGTCAGCCCGATCACCAACCGAGCGACGCTCAGGGACAATTCGGTCTATCCAGATGGCATGGCGTCAAACGACGTGGAGACGGCCGTCCGCGGGAGCATCGGCGACACGGTCTTCAGCGATCCCAACGGCAACGGCGTGCAGGACGGCGGCGAGACCGGTCTGCCCGACATCACGGTGAAGCTGTATGGCGACAGCAACGGCAACGGCAGCCTGGATGACGGGGATGCGCTCGCAGCGACCACCGCCACCGGTTCCGGCGGTTACTACAGCTTCGCCGGCCTGCCGGCCGGGGTCTACTTTGTCTATGCCGATGAGGACGACGGCGATCTGCCGATCAACTACGTGTCTTCGAGCAGTAACCCTCTCACCGTGACGCTGAGCCTCGGCCAGGTCTACAACGATGCAGATTTCGGCTTCACGGCCTTCGGCAACGTCAGCGGCGTGGTGTGGGAGGATCGCAACGGCGATGCCGTGCGGGGCCTGCTCGAGCCGGGGTGGGGCGACGTTGGCCTGGTCTTGACTGGGCCGACGGGCGTCTTCACGGCCACGACTTACGACGACGGCTCCTACATCTTCCGCCATCTTCCCAGCGGCGCCTATTCGGTGACGGTGATCTCGTCCACGGTGCCGGCCGGCTATCAGCTCACCACCAGCAGCGTCGTGATCAGCGCCAACCTGGGCGTCGGCCAAAGCTCTGGCAACAACGACTTCGGCTACCAGGGCATCGGCGAGGTCCACGGCCTGGTCTGGCGCGACCTGGATGGCGACGGCAGCCAGGGCGGGGGCGGCGAGACCGGCATCGTCAGCATCACGGTCTGGCTCTATCGGGATGTCAACAACAACGGGATCATTGACCCCAGCGATACCCGGCTCTTCACGACCACCACCGACGCCAGCGGCGAGTACGCGTTCAGCGGCCTGGCGCCCGGCGTCTACCTGGTAGACCCCGATGAGGCGGATGCCGATATGCCGTCTGGCTACGTCAACACCACAGCCGATCCGCGGGCGGTCGGCGTGGCGGCTGGCCAGATCGTGACCGATGTAGACTTCGGCTTTGGGCCTTTCGCTCAGATCGGCGACTATGTCTGGTACGACAAGGACGCAGATGGCGTGCAGGATGTTGCGGAAGGTGGTCTGGTCGGGGTCGCGATCACCCTCACGCTCGCCGACGGCAGCCAGACCTGGACGACGACCAGCGGATCCGACGGCTCATACCTGTTCGCGGGGTTGTCGCCGGGCAGCTACACCGTGACCCTGGCCACGCCGGCCGGCTATGCGCTGACGACCGGCAACGCGCCGTATGCCGTGACGCTGGCGGCCGGCGACCGCCACCTGACGGCCGACTTCGGCTTCGTGGGCACGGGCAGCATCGGCGACTTCGTCTGGCGCGACCTGGATGGCGATGGGGTCCAGGATGGGGGCGGCGAGACCGGTCTGGCAGGCGTGACGGTCTATCTGTTCGACGATGCCAACGGCAATGGCCGCTACGAGGACCTGGAGTTGTTGGTCGCCATGACCCAGACCAACGCCAGCGGCGGCTATCTCTTCCAGGGCCTGCCGCCGGACCGCTATACGGTCGTGGTCTTGACCAGCGATGGGGCCATCCCGTCCGGTTGGGGGCCGACCACCTTCCAGCCGGTTCCCGTGAATCTGGGTCCAGGTGAGAGTTTTCTGACGGCCGACTTCGGCTTCGGGCCATACGCGGCCATCGGCGACACCGTTTTCTTCGATGAGAACGGCAGCGGCCATCGTGACCAGGGCACAGACAACGAGTACGGCATCCCGAACACCACCGTCTGGCTCTGGCGTGACGCCAATGCCAACGGCAGCATTGACGCCGGCGATACCAGGATCTACACGACGACCACCGACGCCAACGGCTTCTACTTCTTCCGCGAGCTGACGGTCGGCGACTATCTGGTGGAGCTGGACACGAGCGATCCTGATCTGCCCGGCGATTGGCAACTGACCACGCCCAATCCGCGCGTCGTGACAGGGCTGGCGGCCGGCCAGTTCTACCCGGACGCGGATTTTGGTCTGCGCGGCAGTTCGACCATCGGGGACTTCGTGTGGCGCGATCTCGATGGCGATGGGGTGCAGGATGGCGGCGCGGAGACCGGCATCCCGAACATCACCGTGGAGCTGTGGGCCGACAGCAACGGCAATGGCTTGTTGGACACGGGCAGCGATCGCTACCTGGGCGCCTTCCCCACCGATGCCACCGGGACCTACAGCTTCACCTACGTCTTCACCGGCGCCTACTTGGTGCGAGCATTAGAAACCGACCCGGATTTGCCGTCTGGCTACAATCCCACTACGGCCAACCCGCTGCACGTGGTGATCAGCGCGCCTGGCACGAGCTATCTGACCGCGGATTTTGGTTTCGGCGTCTTCGGCAGCATCGGCGACTTCGTGTGGCACGATCTGAATCGGAACGGGGTGGCGGAGGCTGGCGAGCCCGGTTTGAGCAACGTTACCGTCAAGCTGTACGTCGGCGCCTGTCCGCCATCTGGCGGTCCGCTGCAGACGACGACGACCGATGTTGGCGGCATCTACAGCTTCTACGGGCTGGCTGCGGGAGTCTACTGCGTAGACGTGGACGATCCCTCGGCGCTGGCCGGCTACACTCTGTCCACCGCCAACGACCCACTGACGGTGAACCTGGCGAGTGGGCAGGCGTATGACGCGGCCGACTTCGGCTACGGTTACCAGGCGGACCTGGGCATCGCTAAGACGGATGCGCCCGATCCGTTGGCGCCGGGCCAGCTCTTGACCTACACACTGACGGTCGCCAATGCCGGGCCCGCGGCGGCCAGCAGCGTCATGGTCACCGATACCTTGCCGCTGAGCGTGACGCTGGCGCTGGCCGCGGCCAGCCAGGGCGCGTGCACCGGGACCGCGACGATTACCTGCACCCTGGGCGCGCTGGCCGCAGGCGGCCAGGCGACCGTGACCCTGCAGGTGACGGTCAGCGAGGCGGCGCGTGGGACGCTGCTGAACACCGCGACCGTGGGGAGCGCGACCTATGACCCGAACGCCAGCAACAACGCCGCCAGCGCCAGCACAACCCTGGTTGTGGCGCGACTGGGCGATCTGGCGTGGCAGGACTCGAACGGCGACGGCGTCTACGATCCGGGCAGCGAGTTCGGCGTTCCGAATGTGCTGCTGCGGGTGCAGGGCCTGACGATCAACGGGACGCGGACCGACATCACCGTGACGACTTCGATCACCGGCCACTACGTGGTCGAGGGCCTGATTCCCGGCGTCTACACGGTGACAGCGCCGTCGTCGGCGCCTGGGCACGTGCTGACTTCGCTCTCGCCGTTGACGACGACGTTGACAGTGACGCGCACCGAGGATTTGACGCTGGACTTCGCATACCGCGCGCCGACTGGCGTGAGCGTGCTGGCGTTTGCCGCGGCCTATGATCCGGTCTTGTCGGCGGTGTGGGTGCAGTGGACTGCGCTGGCGGATGCTCATGCGCAGGGCTTCGTGCTCTATCGAGCGGCCGCGGCCGAGGGACCTTACAAGCCGATCGTGACGCAGGCGATCCCGGCGACTGTCGGCATGGCCGATTACGCACATGTAGACGGCGTAGATGTGAGCCCGCGCGTGCGGTACTGGTACAAACTCCAAGAGGTGAGGGGCGGCGACTGGTTCGGGCCGATCGCCAGCGCGTCGTTCTACCAGGTGCGGGTCTTCGCGCCGCTCATCGGTCGGTAGCTCGCGTGAGACCTGTCAGGTTTCGGAAGAACCTGACAGGTCGGTTAACCAGATCTGCTGACGACCCCTGTCAGCTATTGTAAGGTTTACTAGTACCTTTGGGCTATTGTGACTTTCGGTCTTACCCGTAGACTGGACGCAGAAGTAACATCCCGTAATCGCGGGGAGGAGGCTACATAACCTATGAGTACACATTCCATGTTACGACCAATCTGGCCTGGCATCGTCCTGCTGCTGGTGTTCAGCCTGCTCCTTGGCCTGGGTTGGGGCGCACTGGTCCCCAGTGTTGCGGCGGCCGATGTCGGGCTGCCGCAATCGCAGCAAGCCGCTGGCGATGTGCGTGGAGGTGGGGCTCGTCTGCCTGCCAATGCGACAGACGCCTTGGCCGCGCCGGTTGCGCCGGCCGGCCTGATGGCCGCCAGCCTGGCCGTGACCAAGACGCTGGTCTCGCCGGCCGATCGCACGGTGCTCCTGTCGGGCGAGACGGTGACGTTCCAGGTGGTGATCGAAAACACTGGCGACACAGACATCGTCTACCTGCCGCAACAGGATCAGTTTTCCAACGCGTGTCTGAGCTATTCGTCCAAGACAGCCAGTCCGCCGGAAAGCTATTTCAGCAACGGCGCCGGCACCATTGACTGGGTCAATCTGATCTATGTCCATGGCGCGTATCTGGCGCCCGGCGAGAAGATCACGACCACGATCCCGTTCGAGGTGAAGAGCGTCGTCGCACCCACGAATGGCTCGAACGCGGCGGTGATCGCGGGCGCAGTGGACGCCAACAACGCGACTGTACCCACCGTCTTCAGCGAAGTCGAGTTTACCTGCGCGCCGCCGGCCAGTATCGGCGATCGCGTGTGGGACGATGTGGATGGCGACGGCGTGCAGGATGGTGGGGAGCCAGGGCTTTCGGGCGTGGTCGTCCGCCTGACCAAGCCCGACAGCAGCGTGATCACCGCGACCACGACGATCACGGGCTTCTACAACTTCACCATGCTGCCGCCCGGCGCATACACGGTGACGGTGGATGCCACAACCCTCCCGGCGGGCTATGTCCTCACCACCGGCAACCTGCCCTTCAACGTCACCCTGAGCGCCGGCGACGCGGTCGCCAACGCAGACTTCGGCTACCAGGAACAGGCCGATCTCGCTGTGACCAAGAGCGATTCGCCTGATCCGGTGACCGCGGGCACGACGCTGACCTATACGCTGGTGGTTGCCAACAACGGGCCGGCCGACGCCGTCAACATCAGGATCACCGACACGCTGCCATCAGGCGTGGCTTTCGTCTCCGCGACGGGCGATGGCTGGACTCTGGCCCACGCCAGCGGGACGGTCACGGGCACGCGGACGACCCTGGTGAACGCCGCGAGCAGCACCATCACAGTGGTCGTCACCGTCAACAGCGATGTGACGAGCACGCTCACCAACAACGTCACGGTGAGCAACGATGTGGTGGACCCGGTTCCCGGCAACAACAGCGACTCTGAGGACACCACGGTCAACACCTCGGCCGATCTCGCTGTGACCAAGAGCGATTCGCCTGATCCGGTGACCGCGGGCACGACGCTGACCTATACGCTGGTGGTTGCCAACAACGGGCCCTCGGACGCGCTCAACGTCAGGATCACCGACACGCTGCCATCGGGCGTGGCTTTCGTCTCCGCGACGGGCGATGGCTGGACTCTGGCCCACGCCAGCGGGACGGTCACAGGCACGCGGGCGACCCTGGTGAACGCCGCGAGCAGCACCATCACGGTGGTCGTCACCGTCAACAGCAACGTCACGAGTGCCATCACCAACAACGTCACGGTCGGCAGCGACACGCCTGACGCCAATTCGGGGAACAACAGCGACTCCGAACCGACCGACGTCAACACCTCGGCCGATCTGAGCATCGCCAAGAGCGACACGCCCGATCCGGTTTCGGACAATAACCCGCTGACCTACACCCTGACGATTCACAACGCCGGGCCTTCGGATGCGCTCAGCGTGACCGTGACCGATACCCTGCCATCCGGCGTGACGTGGGTCTCGTCCGCGGCCAGCCAGGGAAGCTGCTCTGGCACGAGCAGTATCACCTGCAGCCTGGGCACGCTGGTCGTCAACGCCAGCGCGTACATCACGATTGTCGTCACGGTCAACGACGATGCGACCAGTCCGCTGACCAACACCGCGGGCGTCACAGCAAGCACATCGGACCCGAACACGGCGAACAACTTCGCGTCGGCCGACACGACGGTGGATCACCCCTCGATCGCCATCGCCAAGACGCCTGATCTGCAGGTGGTCTTCGCGGGCAGCACCGTGACCTTCACGATCGCGGTCACCAACACGGGTGACGTGACTTTGACCGCCGTCAGCGTGGCCGATCCGCTGGCGCCGGATTGCGTGCGCTCGCTCGGCACGCTGGCCCCTGGCGAGCCGACCAGTTTCACCTGCACCGTGACCGCCAGCAGCGACTTCACGAACACCGCGACAGCCACCGGCACCCCACGTTCCGGCGCCGATGTCAGCGCCAGCGACACGGCTCGGGTGCTCCTATATGTGCGCATCGGCGATATGGCCTACCTGGATACCAACGGCAACGGCACGCAGGAAGTGACCGAGACGTTCGGCATCCCCTACGTGAGCATCCACATCGTCGGCCTGGATGTGGTCGGGAACAGCGTAGACATCACGGTGACGACCTCTGTGACGGGCTACTACTCGACGGCCCTCGTGCCGGGAACGTACACCGTGACCGCGCCGGCCTCGTGGCCGGGCTTCGTGCGGACCTCCGCGGGCGAGCTGGTGGCGGCGCTGCCCACCGGCGGCAGCCAGACGACCACGGTGGACTTCGGGTATCAGGCGCCGACCGCGGTGCAACTGGCCAGCTTCGAGGCGGTTCCTGCGCTGCGAGCTGTGAACCTGGCCTGGCGCGTCTGGCTCAACGGGGGATCGGCTGCGCCCGAGTTCTATGTGGCGCGTTCGGCCGGTGGCGATGCGTGGAAGCGCCTCTCTGCCCAGCCGGTCAGGGCCGCATCCAGCGACAGTCAGATGGCGACCTATGGGTTCGCCGATGACTCGGCCGCAGCCGGCAAGACGTACTGGTATCGCCTGGAGGATACGCGCGGGAACCTCTACGGACCGTGGCAGGTCAGCGCGCCGGCCCTGAACACGCCGCGCTTCTTCTTGCCGCTGGTCAATCGGTGACGTTCTGAGAAGCGTCCTGACCGCAGACGCCGGCCGTCTCGCAAGGCTACGAAAGAGCTTGCCAGGCAACCGGCGTCTCCGACTGCCTTACTGACAGGAGTTACGCAGTGGGCTCCTCGGCGCGGTCATTGCGAGGAGCGTAGTGTGCGATTGCGCCAGCATCCTTCAGGACGAAGCAATCTCCTGCTTGGCGAGGGAGATTGCCTTCGTCCTGGCTCAGGCCGGGGCTTCGCAAACCATGTCCTGAGCTTGTCGAAGGATGCGCTCGCAATGACGTGCGACTGCGCAAGTCCTGTTACTGAGATGCATGGAGCTAGGCGCATGCAATCGAGTTGTTCTTCATCCAGCCGTTGGCGACGCCTGACCCTGGTCATCGTCGCGACGCTGCTGTTTGGCCTCGGCGGGCCGGGGCGCGAGATTCGCGCTGACAGCCCCGGTCTGGCCATCGCTGGCGGCCGCAGCCAGGGCGAGATCGGCGCTGCTCTTGCCGAACGCGGCGGCCCCAATGCGCCCGCGGCGCCCGCCCTGACCGTTATGAAGTCGCTGCTCGCGCCGGCCGACCGCGCCGTGCTCCTGATCGGCGAGACGGTGCGCTTTCAGGCGACGGTGCAGAACACCGGCGCCAGCACGATCGTCTATCTGCCCCTGGAAGATCAGTTCGATCGTGACTGTCTGGCCTATGCGCCGAAGACCGCCGTTCCCCTGGAGAGCTATCACAGCTCCACGGCCGGCTCCATCAATTGGGTGAACCTGGTCTACAACGCGGGCGTCTACCTGGCCCCAGGCGAGAGCTTCACCGTGACGATGCCGTTCAGCGTGGTCGGTCCCAGCCTGGCTGGCTACAACCGGGCGATCGTCGACGGCGCGGTGGATGAAGCGGATCAACCCGCGCCGGCAGCCAGCAGCGAAGTCGCCTTCACTTGCGTCCCGCCAGCCAGCATCGGCGACCTGGTGTGGGACGATCGCGATGGCGACGGCCAACCTGACGCGGGCGAGCCTGGCCTGTCAGGCATCGAATTGCGCCTGACGCACCCCGATGGCTCGGTCATCACGACGACCACCACTGTCGCCGGCTTCTACACCTTCGCGATGTTGCCGCCGGGCGCCTACACCGTGGCCGTGGACGCGGCCACGCTGCCCGCCGGCTATGTCCCCACCAGCCTCGCGTCGCCGCTCGCCATCACCCTCGGCGCCGGCCAACAGATGATGGAGGCGGACTTCGGCTACCAGGCTCAGCCTGTGTTGGCGATCGCCAAGACGCCGGACATGCAATACGCGTCCGGCGGCGATGCCGTCACCTTCACCCTGGCCGTCGCCAACACCGGGCCGACGGCTCTTGCCAGCCTGACCCTCACCGATACCTATGACGCGGCTTGCATGACGCTGCTTGCAGCCGATCCCGCCCCCTCCGCGCAAGGGCCAGGGGAAGCCAGGTGGGAGATCGGCCCGCTGCCCATCGCCGCGACCGCGTGGATCACGACCGTATTTCGCGCCGACCAGGTGAATGCCGTCTGCGTCAACAACGCGCTCGCCGCCGGCGTGGACATCTACGGGGTACATGCCGGGCCTGCGCGGGATGACGCGGCAGTGCAAACCGGCGAGCGGCCGGTGATCGGAGTGGCCAAGCAGGTCGCTTCGATCGCGGCAAGCGGCCTGGGAACCTACACCGTCGCCTACACGATCACGGTGAACAACCTGGGCGACGTGCCGTTAGCGAACGTCCAGGCGACCGATGATCTGGCCGTGACCTTTGCCGCCGCGGACAGCTTCGCGCTGGCAGGGCTGAGCAGCGCCCATTTCAGCGTCAACCCAGCCTATACCGGCATCACCCCCAACACCGCCTTGCTGACCGGCGCGGATAGCCTGGGAGTCGGCCTGGGGGGCACGATCGAGCTGACTGTGACCCTGACGCCAGGGGTCAATGCCGGCCCCTACTTCAACCAGGTGCTCGCACAGGGGACAAGCCCCCTCTTCACGACCGTTTGGGATCTGTCTGACAACGGGTTCGCCCCCGATCCTGATGGCAATGGCGACCCCGGCGGGCTGGGCGAGAATGACCCGACGCCGCTGAACTTCAACGCAACCTCGGCCATCAGCATCACCAAGACCGGCCCGGCCACTGCCTGGGCCGGCGTCCCCATCACTTACGTGCTTACCGTCATCAACGCGGGGGACACGCCGCTCGCCAGTGTAACGGTTGCCGACATCGTCTGCGGCGGCACGACCTATGTCACCGGCGACACGGATAGCAATGGGCTTCTGGACGTGACCGAGACGTGGACCTTCACTTGCACGCACAGGGTGCGAAGCACGGACCCTGACCCGCTCATCAACACGGCGATCGCATGGGGTGTGGATCCTCTGTCTGCGGTGGTCAGCGCGCAGGGGTCCTGGAACACCGACCTGCTGACGATTCGGCTGGGCGACCGCACCTGGCTGGATGCTGACGGCGACGGCGTGGAAGAGCCGCTGACCGAAACTGTGGGCGTGCCCTTCGTGCCTTTGCGCATCAAGGGCGTTGACCTCAATGGCGTCACGGTGGAGATCACCGTGACGACTTCGATCACCGGCCATTACGCGGTGGATTTGCGGCCGGGCGTGTACACCGTGACCGCGCCGGCCCAGGCGTCGGGAGCTAGCGCCACATCGCCGCTGACACAGACGCGTAGCCTGCTCCTGGGCGGGCTGGAGGATCTGACCGTGGACTTCGGCTACCAGACCCACACCGCGGTCAGTCTTCTGGCGTTCGACGCTGCCAATCAGCCGGCCGGCCGCGTGCTGGTGCGCTGGACCGCCGGTCCTGCCACGAATGTCGAAGGCTTCCTGCTCTTTCGCGCTGCCAAAGCGGCCGGGCCGTACAAGCAACTCACGCCGACGCCCATCGCCGCCTTGCCGATTCAGGCCGACTATCAATACCTGGACAAGAGCGGGCTGGATCCACGCGAGGTCTACTGGTACAAGCTCCAGACGCTGCCAGGCGACGAGTGGCTGGGGCCGATCGCCAGCGCGCCCTATTTTGGCGATCGGCTGTTTGTGCCGTTGGTAAGCCGGTAGAATGCCTGCCCCGCGTTGGCGGCTTCAGCCCCTATGGTGTACAATGCCGCTCGCAAACTCTACCGGGAAGGTATCTTTTCAATAAGTGGGGGCCGACGGGGGTCGCAGACCCCCTGAAAGCAGGCTCGTAGGCGGTCTGTGACCGCCGTTTCCCCGGATTATTGAGAGGATACCCGGGAAGTGAGACGGC
>VGOD01000085.1 GCA_016876015.1 Chloroflexota bacterium | reverse complement strand
TCGCCGCGGGGGGCGTGTCATGATGTCGGGATCGCCGCGTTCCAGTCCCAACGCCAACGCCGGCGCGCCATCGGTGATCAGGTTCAGCACCAGGAGCTGGATGGCAGTGAGCGGCAGCGGCCAACCCAGCAGCGTCGCCAGAAAGATGATCAGGATTTCGCCGACATTGCAGGAAAGCAGGAAGAAGACGAACTTGCGGATGTTGGAGTAGATGATGCGGCCTTCTTCCACCGCGGAAACGATGGAAGCGTAGTTGTCGTCGGTCAGCACCATGGCCGCAGTCTCTTTGCTGACGTCGGTGCCGGTGATGCCCATCGCCACGCCGATGTCCGCGCGCTTCAGCGCAGGTGCGTCGTTCACGCCATCTCCGGTCATCGCTGCGATGTGCCCGCGGGCCTTCAACGCCTCCACGATGCGCACCTTGTGCTGCGGCGATACGCGCGCATACACATCCACATCTTCGATGACCTGGCTGAACTTTCCGTCGTCCAGGCCATCCAGTTCTTGCCCGGTCAGCACCTTGCCGCCCGGTCGCAATAGGTTGATCTCGCGGGCGATCGCTACCGCAGTGTCGGGGTAGTCGCCGGTGATCATCACCGTCTTGATGCCGGCCCCGCGCGCCACCGC
Source organism: Chloroflexota bacterium (assembly GCA_016876015.1). Classification (GTDB taxonomy): domain Bacteria; phylum Chloroflexota; class Anaerolineae; order CG2-30-64-16; family CG2-30-64-16; genus VGOD01. Next base: position 21,295 of record VGOD01000085.1, on the reverse strand, counting down.
GATGGCCGGCTTCACCTCGGGCCGGGCCGGGTCAATCATCCCCCACAAGCCCACGAAGACCAGATCGCGCTCGATCTGATCCGGCGTCAGGCCGTCGTCGTCGGGGACCTCTGGCAACACCTTGACCGCCGCAGCCAGCACGCGCAACGCATTGGATGACAGCGAGGCATTCACCTCCAGAATCCGCTGCCGATCGGCCTCCGTCATCGGCACCGCGCGGCCATCCCGATAGAGACGGTTGCATTTGCTGAGCATGACATCGGGCGCGCCCTTGATGAAGGCCAGGGACGACTCATCGCGGATGCGCTCGTCCAGGTCGAATCTCTCGCTCGAGAAGCGCGTGCCTCGCACGTTGTGAACTGTGGTCATGCGCTTGCGATCCGAGTCGAAGGGGATTTCCGCGACGCGCGGCAGATAGTCGCCCACTTCAGCCCGCCAATAGCCCGCTTTGGCCGCAGCCACCACCAGCGCGCCTTCGGTCGGATCGCCCACCATGCGCCAGGTGCGCCGGCCGGCCTGCACCCCACTGGTTTCGATGTAGGCATCGTTGCACAGCAGGCCGATCCGTAACAACAACCTGATGCCCGGATACTGGGCCGCGTCCACGATCTGCTCGCGATCCTGGAATTCCCCTTCAGGATGATAGCCCTCGCCGGTGATGTTCAGGAGCGTATTGTCGGCCCACACCTGGACCACGGTCATCGCGTTCTGGGTAAGCGTGCCGGTCTTGTCGGAGCAGATAGCGGTGGCCGATCCGAGCGCCTCCACGGCCGGCAGGCGGCGCAGCAGCGCATGGCGCTTGATCATCCGCTGCATCCCCAGCGCCAGGCAGATCGTCACCACCGCCGGCAGTCCCTCGGGCACGGCCGCGATCGCCAGGCTGACCGCCACGATGAACATCTCCAAGACCTCTTCGAGCAGCGTCATGCCCGGAATCGGATCGAGCATGAAGCGCACGATGCCCACCAGGAACACCAGCGCGCACACGGCCAGGGCCGCAATGCCCAGGGTGCGCCCCAACCCTTCCAGCTTGCGCTGGAGGGGGGTGGGCTCGGTCTCGAAGCTCTGGATCATTTCGGCGATCAGGCCGATCTGCGTGTGCATGCCGGTGCTGACCACGATCCCACGGCCGCGGCCGTAGGTGACGACCGTGCTGCTGTAGGCGGTGTTCTTGCGGTCGCCGAGCGGGATTTCCTTGTCCAGCAGCACATCGGCGCGTTTCTGCACCGGCACCGACTCGCCGGTCAAACTCGCCTCGTCTATCTTGAGGTTGACTGCTTCGAGCAGGCGCACGTCGGCCGGGACGTAGTTGCCGGTCTCTAGCAAGACGAGATCGCCCGGCACAAGCTCGCGCGCGGGCACGTTCTGCTGCCGGCCATCGCGAATCACCCGCGCTTCAGGCGCGGTCATCTTCTTGAGAGCCGCCAGCGACTCTTCGGCGCGCGATTCCTGGATCACGCCCAGGATGGCGTTGAGCAGCACGATGGCCATGATCGCGATGGCCTCGGTGAAATCGCCGAGAAGCACCGAGATGACGCTGGCGGCGATCAGGATCATCACCAGGAAGTTCTTGAACTGATCCCACAGGCGAGACCAAAAGGTCGGCCGGGGGGCCTCTTCGAGCTCATTCGGGCCGAAAGCACCCAGGCGGGCCTGCGCCTCCTGGGTGGTGAGTCCTTCAGCATAATGAGCGCCAAGCCTCTCAACCGCATCGGCGCTCGACAGGGTGTGCCATGAGGGGTCTGCAAGCGCCCTGCGCACCGCTTGCAGGCTGTCCGAATTCATCCTTGCCTCCGTGTTCGGGATGGAGTCGTGATCGTTCGTCGTATTGGATCGTTTGCACGCCTGGCCGGAACCCAATGTTGGTAGATCACAGTTGCAGGCTCACAGGGGGTCTGTGACCCCCGACCGCCGGTCACAGACCGGCTGGAAGCGCATATTCTGTGGCCTACTGGTCTTCGTCGCGGCGGCCGCAAACGCGGGCTGATTCTACCTTAACCGCCGCGGATTCGCCAATCGTGACCGGTTCGGTCCGCAGGATCACCGGCCGCCGCATTTTGCCGCGCCGCGATTTGGGAGTATACTCAAACCGGAACGGAGGTAATTAACATGCCGATGTCCGCTTACGAAGTGGTCCGCCGGGCCATCGAGTTTACCGGCCCCGACCGGCTGCCGGTGCGTTTTACTGCGCTCGGCCTCAGCGATGTTCACAGCGTCGGCTGGAACCAGATCGGCACCGGCGATCATGCGCTGGCCGAGACGCTGGATGAATGGGGCTGCACGTGGAGGCGCTCCGAGGTCAAGAACATGGGTCAGGTCAAGGGTCATCCGCTGGCCGACTGGGACGCGCTGGCCCGTTTCCGCTGGCCCGACCCCGATGATCCGGCCTTCTATGTCGGCATGGAGGAACGCTTCGCGGGCTCGGAGGGCAAGTACATCAACACCGGCATCTTCATGCTGTTGTTCGAGCGGATGCACGCGTTGCGCGGATTCGAGAATACGCTGACCGATCTCTGCTGGGAGCCTGGCCGCCTGGCATCGCTGGCCGATCGGATCGTGGATTTCGACCTGGGGATCATCGCCAATATCAGCCGGCGCTTCGGCCGGCGCATCCACGGCTTCAGCTTCACGGACGACTGGGGCGCCGAGCGCGCAGCGTTCGTGAGCCGTTCCATGTGGGATCGGTTCTTCAAGCCGCGCTACCGGCGGATTTTCGACGCCATCCACGCCGCGGGGTGGCACGTCTGGATGCACACGTGCGGCAAAGTGGACGCTCTGCTCGACAGCCTGATCGAGATCGGCGTGGACGTTCTCAACCTCCAGCAGCCGACCGTCTTCGGCGACCTGGCGGCGTTCGGCCGGCAGTTTGCGGGCTGTGTCTGCTTCGAGTCGCTGTGCGACATCCAGCAGACCCTGCCGTTTCGCGACGCGGACGCCATCCGCGCCGAGGCGGAGCTGCTGCTGTCGCACTGGGCCACGCCCTATGGCGGCTTCATCCTCTCGGACTACGGCGATGGTCAGGCCATTGGCGTGCCGATCGAGAAGAAACAGATCATGCTCGATGCGTTCCTGGCCGCCGATCCCTGGGCGAATGCCAGCCGAGGAACCGCGACATGAAAGCCATCTCGACTCCCGATGCCCCGCAGCCGGGCGGGCACTACTCGCAAGCCATCGTCCACAACGGGCTGGTCTACGTCGCCGGCCAGCTTGCCATCGAACCGCGCACCGGCGAGAAGCGCCTGGGCTCCATCGAGGAACAGACAGAACAGACGCTGCGCAATGTAGGCGCCATTCTGGAAGCCGCGGGCAGTGATCTCGCTCACGTCCTCAAGGTCACGGTGTATATCGCGGACATCGCGCTGTGGAGCCGGGTGAATGCGGTCTATGCGCGTTTCTTCGGCGACCACCATCCCGCGCGCGCAGTGGTGCCCACGAAGGAGCTGCACTTCGGGTTCCTGGTGGAGGTTGAGGCCATCGCCGCGGTCCGGGAGTGATGTCGCTCCGGCGATCAGGCCCGTGGCCGCCGATCGTCACTCGCCGGTGGTCTCATACGCGGCGATCATGCCGTCTTTCCCCGCCAGGTAGAGCACGCCATCGGCGATCACGGGCCCCGCGGCCGACCAGTCTCCTGTGTCCATCTGCCAGAGCGGCTGACCAGAGGTTGCATCCACCGCGTAGAGGCGAGGATCGCCTGCCGCAACGTAGTAGAGGGTTTTGCCGGCGACCGCGGGCGAAGAGGACAGCGCGCTGCCGGCCGTCAACTCCCAGCGCGGCTCGCCGCTCAGGAGATCCAGCGCGGCCAGGATGTGGCCGGCCGAGGCGATGAAAACGGTGTCTTGAACCACGACGGGCCGGGCATGGATCGCATCGGGTGTGGAGTAGCGCCAGTACTCGCCGCCGGAGGCTGTGGCCAGCGCGTAGACCCGGCTGTCGCCAGAGCCGACAAATACCCGGCCGCCGACGACAACCGGCTGGCTTTCGGCCGGCCCCTGCGTCAGCACGCCATGTGGCCAGCGCGGCGCGCCCGTGGCCGCTTCCAGGGCGTAGATGCGTGCATCGAATGAGCCGAAGTAGATGACTCCATCGGCAACGGTCGGTTGGCCATGCAGCGGGGCCTCGGCCGCGAACTGCCAGCGCAATGCGCCAGCGTCGCGGTCAAGGGCATACAGCACGCCGTCGCTGGAAGCACAAAAGATGCTCTCGGCCGTGACCGCGGCCGCCGCGTAGATCGGCTTGGGCGTCTGGAAGGTCCAGACGGGCTGGCCATCGCTCGCGGCCAGCGCATGCAGCACGCCATCCTGCCCGCCGACCAGCACGAGGCCGGCGCCCACCTCTGGGGCCGAGGTGGCAGGAGCAGGCAACTGCCTGCGCCAGCGAACCGCGCCGGAGTCCGCCGCCAGGGCCGCTACCAGCCCGCTCTCCAGGGCTGTGTAGATCACGCCGTCCTGTACGACGATCCCCGTTGGAACGTCTTCGCCGACAGCCGTTTGCCACAGCAGCTTCAACCGCGATGGGGGAGGCGTGAGCGCGGCCGCTTCCGCGGCCAGTTCGGCGTCGGCTGGCCGCAGCGCGATAGCCCGTTCCAGGTAACGCTGCGCCATGCGCGCGCGGCCCTGGTCCGCATAGGCGCGCGCCAGCTTGCTCAGCGCGGTCACATTCTGATCGTCGTGCGCCAGCGACTGGCGATAGGCCAGGATGGCTTCGGTTGTCCGCCCTTCGGCGGCCAGCAGCTCGCCCGCGGCAAGATAGCGCGCGGCCGGACTTTGCAGCTTGGTGCGCGCGATCTCCACATAGCGACCGGCGCTACAGCCGGCCGCAGTCAACACCCCGAATAGAAGACCCAACGCCATCAGCGCGTATCGAATCCGTTGCTTCAACCTGCTTCCTCCTGGAAAACGCTCGGCTGGCTCCTGTCCCTCTCTATCTCTATCTCTATCTCTATCTCTATCTCTATCTCTCCTCACCTCGCCAACTCCCGCGCGATGATCACCCGCTGGATTTGGCTCGTGCCCTCGTAGATCTGGTAGATCTTGGCGTCGCGCATCAGCTTCTCGACCGGGTACTCGCGGCTGTAGCCGTAGCCGCCGAACACCTGCACGGCATCGGTCGTCCCCTTCATGCACATATCGGCCGCGAACGCCTTGGCGCACGCTGCCTCCAGCACATTCGGCTTGCCGTGATCCACCAGCCAGGCCGCCTTGTGCACGAGCAGCCGGGCCGCCTCGATCTGCATCGCCATATCGGCCAGCATAAAGCCGACGCCCTGCTGCGCGATGATCGGTTTGCCGAAGGCCTGGCGCTCTTTGGCGTAGCGCGTGGCCTCTTCGAGCGCACGCCGCGCTACTCCCACGGCCGCAGCCGCCACGGCCGGCCGCGAACGATCGAACACGCGCATGGTGAGCAGAAACCCCTCCCCTTCAGCGCCGAGCCGGTTGGCGAGGGGCACGCGCACATCCTCGAAGACGATCTCGCCGGTCCATGCCGCGTGCTGGCCCATTTTCGGCAAGGGCTTGCCGGCCGTCACTCCGGGCCAGTCGCGCTCCACGATGAACGCGCTGAGCTCGCGGTGGCGCTGCTCGGCCGCGGTCTTGGCGAACACGATGAAGAAGGATGCGACCGGTGCATTGGTGATCCAGGTCTTGGCGCCGTTGAGGATGTATTCCTCTCCGCGGGGCGCGGCCGTGCACTGAATTCCCGCCACATCGGACCCGGCCGCCGGTTCGGTGAGCGCGTACGCGCCTAACTGTTGGCCCTCTGTAAGGCGGGGCAGGTATTCCTGCTGCTGGCGCGCATCGCCGGCCAGGAGGATCGGCCAGGCCGCCAGGTTGTTGAGCATCAGCGCGGTCTGGATGCCTGAGCAGGCCCAGGCGAGCTCCTCGTTGATCAGGCACTCCTCCAGGACGCCCAGGCCGGGGCCGCCATATGCTTCCGGCACATTGGAGCTGATGAGACCGACTCTGTGCGCCTTGCGCACGATCGGCCAGGGGTATTCGTCCGCGCGGTCGTAGTGCTCGGCCCTCGGCAAGATCTCCTTGCGGGCGAAATCGCGTGCCAGGTCGCGAATCATCTCTTGTTCTTGAGACAGAGAGAAGTTAAGCATGAGACGCCTCCGGGCGAATCAGGACAGAAAAGCTCCAAGCTATTCTTGGGGCTTTTGGCGGGCACGCACGCTCAAGGGGCTTGCCTACGGCTAGAACGTCTTCTGGAAGATCACACTGAACGAGTTATGGAACAGCGTGTTCCCGCCCTGGCCATCGGAGCAGATCTGCTCGTCAGTGAAGCCGGAGTGCATGGGCTGGGCGATGTCGGTGCTGGCAGGGTTCGCGCCGTCCGCAGAGACGTAGACCGCGTACTGTGCGCCCTTCCACATGGTAAACTCGGCCAGACCAGGGCCTTTCGACCCGGAAACCATCTTGTCCACCACGTTGCCTGGCTGGCCGGCCGGCGACTGGATGAGGGTCACGCCATTCACCGGGTTGCCGGCCGCATCCACGACCTTGATGAAGATGTGGTGCTTGCCGCGATTCTCGCACGGGCCGAGCCGGCGCATCTCTGCCAGCTTGAACTGCACCGAGGGCTTGGGCGTGGCAGTTGGTTGAGCGGCCGCGGCCGCCATCGGCGCGGGCTGGACCACCACGCGCACCGGCGTCGGGGTCGGCGGCGGCGTTGGGGTGGGCGGGATCGGGGTTGGCGACGGCGTGAAGGTAGCCGTCGGCGTGGGCGTCCTGGTCGGCGTCGCGGTCGGCGTGAAGGTCGGCGTCGGGATCGGCGTCTCGGTTGGCCAGGGGGTCCAGGTGGGAGTGGTCTGGATCGGCAGATCGGCCGCCATGGCGATCAGCACCGCGCGCTCTCGGAATCCGCCGCCCACTACCGAGTTCATGGCGTTGTTGCGAGCGCCGCTGCTGGACAGCAAGGAGATGATGACCGACGGCGCGACGACGCCCAGGAACCAGATCAGGAGCAGAATCAGAGCGACCAGGCGCAGCTTGGCGCCGGTGCTGGCTGCGCCAAACCACGTGGTCACTGCGTTGGCAGCCCGGTTCAGACCGGTCACCGCGCCGCTGATCGGGGCAGGCGCAGGTTCCTGGCGCGGCTGGATGGTTGGCGCCATGCGGCCCGCGCGAACCGGCGCGGCCGCCGCAGCCGTCACGCTGCGCTCGATGCTCTGGCGCAGCCGTTGGCCGAGCGCGCGGCTCAGGTTCAACGCCAGGCTGGGGAAGCGCAACACCAGCGCCTCGAAATCGGTCCGCGCCAGCGACCAGGCGATCACGTCGGTCAGCGCCACGATGTCGGCTGTGTGCGGCTCGGCTGTCAGCATCGCGGTCTCGCCGAAGAACTCGCCTGGGCCCAAGGCCGCCACAGGCTGTCCCAACGCCTGAACCGATACCTGTCCGCTGTCAATCAGATAGAGCGCCGTGCCCGGCGTGCCGCGGCGGTGGATCGTCTGGCCCGCGGCGAAGCGTTCGGGCCGCAGGTAGCCGGCGACCTCGCGCAATTGCTCGGAGTTGAGGCCCGCAAAGAGGCCCAGTTTGCGCAGATGCCGCACGCGCTCTTGATCTTCGCTGGCGCCCACCAACACGCGCAACTGGCGGCCGATCTGCGGATCCTGCGCGATGATGTCTGCCAGCTCGGCTGAGCGCAGCGCCAGCAGGGTCACGGCGCCGGATGCCTCGGCCGTGATGGTGTAGTCGCGGCCCAGGATGACGTCGGCCTCGCCCAACAGACTGCCTGGTCCGACGTTGGCGAGCACGGCGAATTGCTCGGTCATCAACCGCACCCAGCCGCTCTTGATCACATAGAGCGCAGTGGAGGGCTGACAATGCTGGCAGATCAGATCGCCCGGCCGGTAATTCACCTCGACCATGCGATCGGCGATCACAGCGCATTGCGCGTCCGACAGGCCAGCGAACAACGGTGTATTCTCGAGTAAGGTTTCTTTCACTGGGAGTTCTCCCATCAGCGGGAACGCTGGAAGACGGCGTCCCAAGAATAGTGGCCGGTGCAGCCGTTCTGGGATCGGAAATGCGCGCAGGTCTCAGGTTTGCAGTAGCCTGCGGCGATGAGCGCCGCATCCGAGATCGCGTGGGTCTGCGTCGTCAGGCCGCGCGCAACATCGCTCGTGACAGACCGGCCATCCACATCGCGCACGACAAAAACATCCTCGCCGGTCCACAGCACGATCTCGGCGACGCCAGGGCCCTTGCTGCCGGTGACGCGCTCTTCGCCGCTGTAGACCCCTTTGACGGTCACGCCGTTCAGGGCCGCGCCCGCCGCGTCGGTCACGCGCACATAGAGCTCGTGCTTTTCCCCGCAGTGAACCGACGCCCCATCGTAGCGGCCCCCGTTTTCCGTCACGCTCCAAAGTCGAACGTTGACCAACCGGAAATCGGGGCCGGCCGGCTGCGGCGTGGCGGTGGGCGGCGCAGGGGTCGGCGACGGCGGAGGGGTGGGAATCTCTTTGGCCACCGGAACCGCGTCAATCGGCCCCAACACCCGCACCACCATGCCAGACACCCAGGCCTGAGCGCCGCCTTCCCAGGCTAACTGCCACCAATCGCCATTGGCGTTGCGTGCGCTGATGAAATACTCGGCGCCGGCCCGCAACTGGCCGATGACAGGATAATTCGTGCCGGGGCCAGCGCGCAGGTTAGCCACGTTGTCAGCCTGCACGCGAGGACGCTGCGGCGTGGCCGTTGGGCTGGCGGTCGGCTGAGCCGTGAAGGTTGCGGTAGGCGCGGGCGTCGCGCTGGCCGCGGGTCGCGTGGCTGTGGCGACGGCTGTGGGCGTTGCCGGCGCCAGTGAAGGGGGAATGGACGACGCCGCGCTCGTCGGCGTGAGATAGGCGATCAGCTTAGGGCTGCGGCTGCCCAGCGCCTCGGCCAGCCGCGCCAACGGGGCCACCTCGCTGGGGGGCCGGCCGGCGTTGACGTCTTGCTCGGCCAGGCTGACCAGCAGTTGGGCCGGGTTGGCCAGCGCCAACTTGTCCAGCTCGCTCCTGGCTTGCGGCAGATTGCCGGTCGCCGCGTATTCGGCCGCGATCCGGCGCAGGGCCGCCTCGCGTTCGACCGCGGACAGCGGGCCGCTTTTCCCTGGCGTCGGTTGGATGCAGCTCGCACCGAACACGCCAACCAGAAACAGCAGGCTCGCCAGAACGATTTTTAGGGGACGCGACCGGTCCAGCATAGGACGCGAGTCACCGGCAGATGGGTCTATCTCAGGCATCCAGTCGGTAAGTCACTCATGCGCAATCAGCTTGCGCTTTGGCCGTAGGAAAGGATCACTGCTATAATGCCGCTGCATGAGTGGGTGGGTCGGAGGTTGCGCATAAATAACCGCAGCCGACCGATGCCGAAGGTGGGAATCGAACCCACATGGGAGCAACCTCCCAATGGTTTTTGAGACCATCGCGTCTACCTTTCCGCCACTTCGGCGCGACCAGGAACCGAGTATACCGTAAGATGAACGGCCCGTCAAATCCGTTCGGGATTATCCTGCCTTTCGTCACGTTGCGCGTGTGGGCTGACTGGCGGCGAATGATCTTGCGCGCCGTCTCGCCGCGCGATGAATGGCGCGGCCGCCAGACCCGGCCCACGCCGCCGCGGCGTCCCGAGTTCGACGAGCCGACCCTGATCGCGGCCGCGCAGCGCGGCGACCTGCCCGCGTTCAACCAGCTTATCCTGCACTACCAGGGTTTGGCCTACAATGTCGCGTTTCGGCTCCTGGACGACGGGGATTCGGCCGCCGATGCCGCGCAGGATGGCTTCATCAAGGCGTTCCAGCGCATTCACCAATACCGGGGCGGCTCCTTCCGGGCCTGGATTCTGCGCATCATCACCAATACCTGCTACGACCTGCTGCGCGCGCGCAAACGGCGCCCTACTACCTCGCTGGAGAAGGAGGATGAGGATGACCCCGGCGCGGAACACGATGGCCGGCTGACCGATCCGGCCGAGCGACCGGATGCCTACGTGTTACGCAAGGAGCTGGCAAACTTGCTGCACGCAGCCATCGAAAAGCTGCCGGCCGATCAGCGCACCACCCTGGTGCTTTCCGACATCGAGGGACTGGATTACGCGGAGATCGCTGAGGCGACCGGCGCGGCGCTCGGCACAGTGAAATCGCGCCTCAGCCGGGCGCGCGCCCGTGTGCGCGACCTGTTGCAGGCGCAGGGGGAACTCTTGCCTGCCCGGTATCGTCTGACAGATGAGCAGTAGAGCGGAGAAGATGGATTGGTAGGCGGTAGACTGGTATGCTGGTAGGTCAAGTCGGATGAAACTGCTATTCGGAAGCCCACAGCGGGCGCACGCTGACACGAAGTTGCTCTCGGCGTTCCTGGATCACCAGGCGACGGCCGCTGAACGCGCGCGCCTCGAAGCGCACCTGCGTGATTGCGCGGTGTGCCGAGAGGAGCTGGACAGCCTGCGCCAGACCGTCATGTTGCTGCGGGCCCTCTCGCGCGTGCCTGTGCCGCGCGCCTTCACCCTGTCCGAAGCCCAGGTCGGCCGGCGCCGGCGGGCCGCCGGAATGCCGTGGGGCATGGAGCTGCTGCGCGGTCTGGCGGGCGCCGCAGCCATCATCCTGCTCGTAGCCGCGGCCGCGATCCTGTGGCGCCAGCCAGTCGCGGGGCCGGCCCAGGTTGCCCGCGTCGCGGCGCCGGCGAGTCCGGACGGGGACATGCAACTGGCCCAGGCGCCATCCGAACCCGTTCTGACCGCCGCGCCGCCCCCGGCTGCGGAGCCTCGACCGGCGGCTGAGACCGAAAAAGTCGTGGAAAGAGCCGCGGCGCCCCTTCCCACCAGGCCGCCGGCGGTCGCGACGCCGACTGTTGTACCGGAGAAGCCGGTCGAGAAGCGACTGGACGCTGCGGCCGCGGCGCCCCTTCCCACCAGGCCGCCGGCGGTCGCGACGCCGACTGTTGTACCGGAGAAGCCGGTCGAGAAGCGACTGGACGCTGCGCCGCGCGCGCCCGCGCCGGCAGCAGCTCTGCCCGCGGCATCGGCCACCGCGCCGCCCACGCCGAAGCCGGCGCCAGCCGCCACCGCCGTTCCGACGACCGAGCCGAAACTGTTCGCATTGACCACGCGCGCGCCTGAACCGACTCCGTTCATGGGGGCCGCAGCCGTGGGGCGCGGCGGGACCGGCGTCGCCGTCGGCGAGATCGGCCCGCCAGAGCCGGCGCCCCCGCGCGCGGGGATCACCGACACTCTGCCTGCTGGCGCGGGCGTCGTCTATGCCGACTGGCGCGGCCTTTGGACGCTCGATCGGGAGGCGGGAGCACGCCAACTGATGCAGAGCGAAGGGCTTCACGCGGCCATCATCTCGCCCGATCGGGCCTCCATCGCCTATCGCGTGCTGCAACAGGACTACTCCGCGATTTGGGTTGTGCGGTGGAACGGCAGGGACGCCCGCCGGCTGCTGGCCGAACGCGAGTTGCCGAAAGCGGACCTGCCGAAGGGCTACAGCGAACGTCGCATCCAGGATGTGCAATGGGCGGGAAACAGCCGCGTGCTGGCGCTGAGAGTCATCGCGGTTCCCGTCAGCCTCCAGGCGCAGCCTATGCACGAATTGTGGAGCCTGGACAGCGAGACAGGCGTTCACCGTCTGATCACGCCGCTGGCCGCGGCCGACCGGGTGCTTTATGCGCCAAACGGGTCCGCCATCGCCTGGCTGCACGCTGGGCCGCCGCCGCAGCTCAGGCTGAGCCTGACGCTGCTGAATCCCGACGGAAGCGTGCTGCGGCCGGCCATCCCGTTCGGCGCCGGCGCTGAAGAGCGCAGCGAGCAAGCCGCATTGAGCTGGCTGCCGGATGGCAGCGCCTTGTGGGCCGCGATTCCTGAGCGTGCACCTGCCGCGGCCGAGCGGCTCAACGACCTGGCGCTCTATCGCATCCCGATCCGGGGCGAGCTCCAGGCTTTCGGCCGGCCCGGCGCATTCGACGCGTTCTGGTCGCCGGATGGCAGGCGTCTGGCCTTCACACGGGCGATAAGCGACTCGCTGGAAATCCGTGAACTGTTCGTCGCCAACGCCGACGGCTCTCGGCCGCAGCACTATGCCACTCTGCGCCACGGCATATTCATCAACTGGGCGCCCGATGCGGCGCACTTCCTGTACCAGGATGCAGGTCAGGTCTATCTGGCCGCTGCCGCCCAGCCCCCACGGCGACTGGGCAACATTACCAGCGTCTTCGATCCGCGCTGGATCGCAGCCGATCAGATCGTTCACCTGCTCGATCAAGGGGAGCCGACGAGCAGTTCGGCCGGCGCTGGCTGGATGCTGATCGCGCGCGATCTCGACGGCAAGGCGGTCAGTCTGTGGCCGTTGCCGCAGGATGCGATGTACGATGTGATGCACAGATAAGCGCGGACATGCCCGAACTCCCCGAAGTCGAGACCGTGGCTGCCGACCTGCGCCCGCTGCTGATCGGCCGGCGGCTGGTCGCTGCGCATCTTCTCTGGCCGCGCACGCTGGCCGAGCCGGATCTGCCCGCGCTGGTCGCAGGGGTCGTCGGCCGCGAGATCGTCCATGTCGGCCGCCGCGGCAAATACCTGCTGATCGCGCTGGATTCCGGCGCGACCCTCATCATCCATCTGCGCATGACGGGCCAATTGACGGTGATGACCGTCGCCGGTCCGACGCCGGACGGTCCGCATGTGCGGGCCTGGTTCGATCTGGAAGGCGGCGGGCGTCTGGTCTTCACCGACGCGCGCAAGTTCGGCCGCATCTGGCTGGTGGACCGCATCGAGCGGGTGGTCGGCGCGCTCGGACCTGAGCCGCTGGATTGGACATTCACGCCGGAAATCCTGGCCGAACGCATCGGTGGCCGCCGCGCCGCGATCAAGGCGCTCCTGCTCGACCAGGCTGTCATCGCGGGCGTGGGCAACATCTATGCCGACGAGGCGCTCTTCCTGGCGGGCATTCATCCTCTGCGTCCTGGCGCGCGTCTCAGTGAAGAGGAGATTGGCCGGCTGCATGGCGCCATCCGGCGGGTATTGCACGACTCGATCAGCCAACGCGGCACGCTGCTGCGCGACTATCGGCCGCCCTATGGCGCGGGGGGCGCGTATCGCGATCGGCTGCAGGTCTATCAGCACACCGATGAGCCGTGCCCGCGTTGCGGCGCGGCGATCCAGCGCATCCGCGTGACCCAACGCAGCACACACTTCTGCGGCCGATGTCAGCCGTTGTCGTGAAAATACGGAACGAATCCGGCCCATCTGTTTTTCATCCGCCGTCCCACAGGGATGCTTCGCACTGGCGCCGCGCCCGGCATGGGCAACTGCCCTGAGGATCATCCAACTTGACCGGAAAACGCCCACCTCGTATAATCCCCCTGCAACGCGCGACGCACGCGCGAGCCAGAAGTGAGATGTTGTGGACCTTTTGATCATCCTCTTGCTCATCGTTGTCAACGGCGCGTTGGCGATGTCGGAGATCGCCGTGGTGTCGGCGCGCAAGGCGCGGCTGCAGCAGAGCGCCGAGGCCGGCGACACGCGAGCCCGTGCCGCGTTGGAACTGGCAAAGCATCCCACGCGTTTTCTTTCCACCGTGCAAATCGGTATCACGCTCGTGGGAGTTCTGGCCGGCGCGTTCGGCGGAGCCTCTGTCGCGGCGCGGCTGACGCCCTGGATCGGCCGCGTGCCGTTGCTTGCGCCGCACAGCGAGGCGATCAGCCTGGGCCTGGTGGTGGTAGTCATCACTTATCTTTCGCTGGTGATCGGTGAACTGGCCCCGAAGCAGTTGGCGCTGTATGCTCCCGAACGCATGGCTGCGTTTTCTGCTCAGCCCATGCGATTGTTGTCGAACCTGGCGTCTCCTATTGTGCGGCTGCTGAGTGTCTCTACGGAGCTGGTGTTGCGCATCGTCGGCGCGCGGCCAACAACCGAGCCGCCCGTCACCCCGGAAGAGATCGGTGTGTTGATGGCCCAGGGCGCCCAGGCCGGGGTCTTCGAGAAGACCGAGGAGCGTATCGTCAAACGGTTGTTCCGTCTAGGCGATCGCGTGGCCCGCACGCTTATGACCCCGCGGCCGGAGATCGTCTGTTTGGATCTGGATGACCCGCTGGAAGAAAACCTGAGCAAGCTCACGGCCGGCGTCTATACGCGTTTTCCCGTTGTGCGCGGCAGCCTGGATAATGTCTTGGGCATTGTACAGACGAAGGATCTGCTCAGGCCCTGTCTTCACGAGTGTCCGCTCGATCTGACCGCTCACTTGCATCCACCCCTCTTTGTCTCCGAGACCCTGTCGGCCTTCAAGCTGCTGGAGATGTTTCGAGAGACGCGGGTACACACTGCGCTCGTCGTGGATGAATACGGCAGCGTGCAGGGATTGGTGACGCTCAACGATGTGCTGGAGGGGATCGTCGGGGATATGCCGGCGTTCGATGAGCCGGCCGAGGCCGAGATCACACGCCGCGAGGATGGGTCGTGGCTGCTAGACGGTATGATGGATTCCGAGAAGGTGCGCGAGCATCTCAAGTTGGGAGCGTTACCCGGCGCGGAGCGCGGGACCTATCACACGCTCGGCGGGTTCATCATGATGCAGTTGGGACGCGTGCCGGTCGCTGGCGACTACTTCGAGTGGGGCGGTTGGCGTTTCGAGGTTGTAGATATGGATGATCGGCGGATTGACAAAGTGCTGGCGGCGCCACTCTAGCGTCGCCTTGCGCGTTGACCAGGAGATTGCTCCGCTGCGCTCGCAATGACAACCCTTTGGTTGCGGCAGGGGTCGCGCTATGCGCCGGTCGCATGGATGCCCGGATCACTCGTCTCTCGAGAACACACAACGAGGTTTCATGGAATCCACATCGCAATCGTCATCATCTCACATCGTCTCTCCTCTGTGGCGGCCAACGCTGATCGTTTTCGTCTCCAACGTCTGTGTGATGGTATTGGAATTGGTCGCCGGCCGCATCATTGCGCCGTATGTCGGCGTGTCGCTTTATACCTGGACCAGCGTCATCGGCGTGGTGCTGGCAGGTCTGAGCCTGGGCAACTACCTGGGCGGTCGCCTGGCCGATCGCTGGGCATCGTTGCGCCTGCTGGGGGGCGTCTTCTTGCTGGGCGGCCTGTTCAGCCTGGGCATCCTTGCGGCCGATGCGTTGAGCCTCAGACTGCCGGATGCCTGGCCGGTGGTCGGTCGCATTCTGGCGTTCACGGCTGCGCTCTTCTTCGTGCCCAGCGTGATCCTCGGCGCGGTTTCGCCGATGGTGGTGAAGTTGGCCGTGAGCGACCTGGCGCGCACGGGCAGCACCGTGGGCGGCATCTCCGCGGCCGGCACGGTCGGCAGCATCGTCGGCACGTTCGCGACCGGGTTCTGGCTCATCTCGCAGTTCGGCACCCACATCATCGTCCTCAGCGTCAGCATCGTACTGTTGGGCATGGCTGTGGTGTTTCTGCTGAGCGGGGCCAGGCGGCCGGTGCAGGCATCGCTGCTGGCGCTGGCGGCCCTGATGCTGGCGGCCGGCGTTTTCTTCATCTCTGGCCGCGGCTGGCTCAAGTCGCCCTGCCACATGGAGACCAACTACTTCTGCATCAAAGTCCGCGAGGAAGACCAGGGGGGCGAGACCGTGCGGGTGCTGATTCTGGACCGGCTGGTGCACAGCTACACGTCGCTCACCAATCCCAAAAAGCTCGTCTACGGCTACGAACAGGTCTATGCTGAGGCGACCGAGTATCAAGCGCGACGCCGCCAGCCGCTCGCCGCGCTCTTCATCGGCGGGGGCGGCTACACCTTTCCGCGCTACATGGAGGCGGTTTTCCCTGGCAGCCGGCTGGACGTGATCGAGATAGACCCTGGCGTCACCCAGACCGCGCATGAGCTTCTCGGCCTCAGCCCCGATTCCGGCGTGCTCAGCTTCAACGAAGATGCGCGCATGTTCTTCAAGCGGCCGCCGACCAGAAGCTACGATCTCATCATGGGCGACGCGTTCAACGACTACTCAGTGCCGTACCATCTGACCACACACGAGTTCAACGAACGCGTGCGCGCCTGGCTGACGCCCGATGGATTGTACATGGTCAACATGATTGACGGCCCGCGCCGCGACTTCCTGCGCGCCTACATCTACACCTTGCGGCAGACCTTTGCACACGTCTATCTGGCGCCGGCTGTGCGCTCGTGGCGTTCTTCGCCGCGAGTGACGTTCGTGCTCATCGCGAGCAATGCGGCGTTGGACCTGGCGGAGTTCGCGACGATTGACGCCGGCGACGGCGAGACATTCTTCGCCGACCAAGTGCTCGATGAGTCAGAGGTGGCCGCGATCCTGGAGGAGAAGCGCGTCGTCGCGCTGACCGACCGCTACGCGCCGATTGACCAGATGCTGGCGCCGGTCTTTCGCGGCGAACAGGCGCCCTGAGAGCGCAGGTCTTCGCATGGCGACGATTATGCTCTATCTCGCGGCGGCCGGTTGCCTGTTTCTGCTGCTTCTAAATCGCGTGCTGATCGGGATGAAAGATGGGCCGGCCAAACCGATCGCTATTGTCTTCAGCTTTCTGGCCTTGACAGGCGCCGCGGTCGGGTTGGGAGCGGCCGCTCCCAGCGCATGGGCGATCGCGCCGCTCACCATTCTGGCCGCGACTGGCCTGGGTGAGGCGCGGCGGGCCTGGATCCGCTGGCGCTGCCGCGGCGAGCCGCCGGCGGCGCGGGAAAGTGCGGCGATCTCGCTGCATCGGCCGATCACCACGACCGATCTGGCCGTGGCGCGCTATGAGCTGCGCCTGCCACACTGGCGCGGCCCCGCTCTGCGCATCGCACACATCAGCGATCTACACCTCAACAGCCGGCTGCCCGCAACCTACTATCGCTCGGTGATCGCGCAAGTCACGCAGGCGCAGCCTGACCTCGTCTTCTTCACCGGCGACTTTGTGACCAGGGTCGAGTTTGCTCCCGGCCTGACGCCCCTCCTGGCCGGCGTCCGGTCGCGCTGGGGCGTGTTTGCCGTCCTCGGCAACCACGATTTCTGGGCCGGCGAGACCGCAACGGCCGCGGCCGTGCAGGCGGCCGGGGTGACGCTCTTGCGCGATCGCCATCAGGTCGTGCACGCCGGAAGCGGCGCCGAGGTGTTGCTGTGCGGCTACGAGGCGCCTGATGGGGCCAATGGCTGGCATCGGCCGGAGATTCTGCCCGGCCAACTCGCCATCGCGCTGACGCACACGCCAGACAACATCTACCGGCTGAGTCAGCTCGGATTCGCGGCGGTCTTTGCCGGCCACTATCATGCGGGACAGGTCAGGCTGCCTGGCTTGGGCGCGTTGGTCGTGCCTTCGGCCTACGGCCGCCGATTTGACCACGGTCATTTCGTGGTGAACGGCGCGCATCTGTTCGTGACGGCCGGCGTCGGCGCGGCGTTTCCACCGTTTCGGGTCTATTGCCAGCCCGATCTATTCGTCGTGGATGTGTCGAGCGCCTGACGATCGCCGTACAGCCGGCGATAGTACTCTTTGAACTCGCCGGACTTGATCTTGCGCCACCACCATTCGTTGGCGACGTACCAGCGCACCGTCTGGCGGATGGCTTCTTCATGGGTATAGCGAGGTTGCCAGCCGAGCGCCTTGAGCTTGTCCACGTTCAGACAATAGCGCCGGTCGTGGCCGGGGCGGTCCTCCACGTGCCGGATCAGGCTGGTCGGCTTCCCCAGCTCATCCAGCAGGATTTCGACCATCGCCAGGTTTTCCATCTCCGACCCGGTGCCCACGTTGTAGATCTCCCCCAGCTTGCCCCGGTGCAGTACGACGTCAATGCCTTCGCAGTGATCCAACACGAACTGATAATCGCGGCGCTGCCTGCCGTCGCCGTAGACCGGCAACGATTGGTCGTCAATGGCGTTGGTGACGAAAAGCGGGACGACCTTCTCGGGATACTGGTAAGGTCCGATGTTGTTGGCCCCGCGGGTGATCGTCACAGGCAGACCGTAGGTGACGTGATAGGCGATTGTCATCAGGTCGGCGCTGGTCTTGCTGGCGGCATAGGGGCTGCGCGGGGCCACCGGGTCCGTTTCTACGGAGCGATGAGTTCCTTCTATGTGGCCATACACCTCGTCGGTCCCGACCTGATGCACGCGTTCCAGCTTGAACTGCCGCGCGGCCTCGAGCAAGACATACGTGCCGTACACATCCGTCTTGATGAACGCATCTGGGTCCATAATCGAACGATCGACATGCGATTCCGCCGCGAAGTTCACGATTGTGTCAATCTGATGCGTCTTGATCGCCTGGGCCGCGGCGTCGGCGTCGCAGATGTCGCCCTTCACGAAGCTGTAGCGTGGGGCGTCATCCACATCCAGCAGATTGTCCAGGTTGCCGGCGTAGGTCAGCTTATCGTAGACCAGGATGCGGTAGTCAGGGTATTTGTCCAGCATGTAGCGCACGAAGTTCGAGCCGATGAACCCCGCGCCGCCCGTCACCATCAGATTCCTCATGGAAACTCACGTTCCTTTCGAGGCAAATGGCAGTATGCAATTTGCAATCTGCAATCTGCAATTTGCTACAAAATCCCTACCTGGCTGTTGTCGCCCAGGACGAGTTTGTGCGCCTTGGGCTTGATGGGGGAACGCGTGATCGTTACGTTGCGACCGATCAGGCTGTCTTCGATGCGAACCGGGATGTCAATGATGCGACAGTTCTCCAGCACGATGCTGTGCTCGATCTCGCTGTTCTCGATGACGCAGTGATGGTAGATGGAGGTGAACGGCCCGACGTAGGAGTTGATGATGCGCGTGTTCTCGCCGATGATGGCCGGGCCGCGGATCACGCTGTTGATGATCTCCGCGCCTTTCTCGATCGTGACCTTGCCGTTGACCTGCGAGTCGCGGTCGGCGTAGCCCTTGACCTCGTGTGAGATTTCGTCCAGCACGCGGTTGTTGGCCTCCAGCATGTCAATCGCTTTGCCGGTGTCAATCCACCATCCGCGATGGATGTACGGCTGCACGCGGTAGTCATGATCCACCAGCCACTGGATGGCGTCGGTGATCTCCAGCTCGTTGCGCCACGATGGCCGGATGCTGTTGACCGCCTCGAAGACCGGCTGGCTAAACATGTAGATGCCGACGAGCGCCAGGTTCGAACGCGGCTCGCGCGGCTTTTCCACCAGGCGGCGGATGCTGCCGTCCTCGTTCAGCTCGGCCACGCCGTACTGCTGCGGTTGGTGCACTGCGGTCAGCACCACCTGGGCGTCCCAGGCGCTCGTCTCGAAGCGCCGAATCAGGTCGCTGATGCCGCCCTGGATCACGTTATCGCCCAGGAACATCACGAACCGCTCATCGCCCAGGAAATCGCGGCTGATCTTGACGGCGTGCGCCAGTCCGAGCGGCGCCTCCTGAGGGATGTAGGAGATGGACACGCCCCAACGGCTGCCGTCGCCCACCGCCTCACGGACCTGGCGCGCGTTGTCGTCCATGCCGACCACCACGCCGATCGCATCAATGCCCGCGTCGCGCACCGCTTCGATGACTCGAAAGAGCACTGGCTTGTTCGCCACGGGCACGAGCTGTTTGGCGTTGGTGTAAGTAATGGGGTACAGGCGCGAGCCTTTGCCGCCCGCCAGGATCAGACCTTTCATGACGCGCCTCCTGTCAGATACTTGCGTAGCTCGCCATCCACTGCCACGTTGACCAGCGCCGCGCCCACCACGCGCGCGCCGACGCGCTCCAGGAGTTCTTGGGCGCGTTGCGCCTCATCGCGACGGGTGTGGCCGGCCGTGACGATCAGCAACACGCCGTCCACCTGTGTCGCCAGCTCGGCCGCATCGGTCGCCAGGGTCGCGGGGGGCGCATCGAAGAGCACGATGTCAGCCTCCTCGCGCAGACGGCCGATCAACGCGGTCATGGCCGGGGAGGCGATCATATCCGCGGGCGAGTCGGCCGCAGGGCCGCTGGTCAACACGCGCAGGCCGGCGACAGCGGTGTCCTGCAGCGGCAACCGCGCTGATTCCGCGGCCAGCGCGGTCGTGACGCCGCCGCGGTTGTCCAAACCGAACAGGGCGTGCTGCCCAGGATGGCGCAGGTCGCAATCCGCAAGCACGACGCGTTTGCCGATCCTGGCGAAAGTCACCGCCAGGTTGGCCACGATGCTCGCCTTGTCGTCATCAGCTCCTGCCGCGACGACCAGGATCGTCTGGAGCGGGGACTCGCGACCGGCGGCCACCAGATTGATGCGCAAGCGGCGGTAGGCTTCGGCTGCGGGCGATGCAGGATCGGTAAGGGTGATGAGATCGGTTGACATGCGGTGATGCTCTCCTCTGCTCGAAGGAGCGGTAGGGCAGGCGGGGTGAGGGGCAAAGGCGACCACCTTCCGCCCAGCGCCTCCGCTCGCCGCGGGAATCAGCGACGGGATTTGCGGCCCGCCGCGCCATGCGGCGCGGGGATCGCGCCCAAGACGGGCAAACCCAGCGTCCGTTCGACATGCGCCGCGGTGGCCAGGATGTCGGCGGCCATCCATTCGAGGGCCAAAACGACCAATGCGCCGATCAGCGCGCCCAGCGCGGCGCCGGCGATGGCGTTCATCAGCGGTTTGGGCTGGTAGAGCGGCGCGTCGATCACGCTGTCCACCAGCTTGACCTCGATGCGATCGCGCTTGTCTTGGGTCTGGTAGTAGGCCACGCGTTCGTCCACGAACAGGTCCGCCGTGGTCTTGGCGATCCTCTTGGCGATCTCGGGGTCGCGGTCCTTGGCGTCAACGCGGATGACGAAGTTCTCCGGCTCCGCGCTGACGCTGACCTTGGCCAGCAAATCGTAGGAGGTCATGTCGAGCTGCGCGGCCGCGATCACGCGGTTGGCCATGTCGTGCGTGGCGATATTGTTGACGAAATTGCGAAGCAGGTCTTTGGCGCTGTTGCCCAGTCCCCAGTCGGGGCGGGCCGGCACCGCGCTGATGCGAACGGTGGCGCGGTAGGTCTTGGTTTGCACCAGGCTGATGCCGAACGCGGCAGCCGCGGCGATGAGGGCTACGACGACGATGATCCAGCCCCGGCGGCGAATGATTTCCAGATATGCGCGCAAATCCATGGCGTCTCCCCATGCGACAAACGGGTGGTTTCTCGATGGCGGTCATTCTACACGCGAAGCGCCGTTTCTGCCAAACCGCCCTTGACGCGGCCGACAGGGTCTGCTCCGAAGACGCCGTGATGGCCCCGCCGGTTCCCGCGAACGCAGCGTGATAGGGCCCGTTACGGAGTTAGCGCCAAGGACTGGCGCACAGAGGTAATCGGCACCAATTGGCGCGCAGGCGACAGGGATAATCCGGAGACGCGCAAGTGCGATTTACGAGGGCAGAGGTAAGAAGGTGCAGACTTGTGTTCCACT
>VGOD01000084.1 GCA_016876015.1 Chloroflexota bacterium | reverse complement strand
GCTCCACGTAGTGTCGCTGATCTCTGAACTCGAAGTCGGCTAAGCCACCAATTTGCAGGCGCTTTCGCTGAGGGTCGTTGAATTCAAACGAGCAGCTGGCAATCAGGTCTGGCTTGTCAGGAATCACTAGCCAGAAGCGAACGCTCCACAGCACCCCCATCACTTTCTGGCCTACAGGGTCTTGGGAATAATCGATTAGGTGCTTATGGACGAGATGGGATATGTTGTCCACTGGTTCGATAGGGGACTTGGGCGTTTTATCGGCCGGCAAGAAGCCGTGGGCCGCGAGGAAGTGAGCCAGTTCTACGATGCCATTGAGATCGTGGATCTGTGAGTTGTGGAACATGAGGTTGAATTGGAAAGCCGCTGCAGGCATCTTCACTTCCCTCCTCAATCCACCACTTCAATGGTCAGGCGGGAAAGATCAATGCCTGCGTCCTGCAACCGCTGACGCAGTATTCTGAGAAATTCATCGGTGATAGGATCGGTAGCGGTACGTACGAACTCAAGCTTGAGTTGACGATTCGAGGCTTGATACGGTTCGAGCTGGCTGACGATCTGCTCTATATGTCCCCTGGCATACCCCTCCCGCCAGTACTTAACCTCCACCACGGTACCGGTGTCCAGCACCAAGTCATAGCGATTGGCGCCCTCCACCAACTCGACAGCTTTTAGCTGGCCCGCCTTGTAGTACTCCTCAGCGCGGCGCAACTGGGCCGCTAACCCCTGGCGATATTGGGGTGGCACGTTGGCGTTCTCTACCAGCTTAGCTAACCGTTGCACGCCGCGCATGATTTCCGGGCTCGCCCCTGCAAAACGCTTCACACGCGCGGCAATACGAGCCAACCTGGCCGCATCGTCAGCGTGCGTGGCTGCGCGTACCAGCAGGCCACCGCCCGTCGCTACGGGCAACAACAGCCCGCCTACATCGGCAACCAGCGCCAGACCGCTCTGCCAGGTCAGGCCATGCTGCTTGATATCGTAGATGTCGTAGGCGATGAACGCGATGTCGAGCGCACTTTCGACCCAATGGCCGCTGGGGTCTCGGTACTTGATGGGGTTGTTCAGCACATACGCATACCGATTGAGGCTTTGCGGATTGCCCGGCTGCGGCACGATGGTATCCGCCTGGATGAAGCGCCCGATGAGCGGGTCGTACCAGCGCGCGTTGTAGAAGTACAGCCCCGTGCCACTGTCCCAACGCTGCCCGGTGAAGCGATAGGTCGTGATCTGGCTGCCCGGGTTGTAGCGCGTGTAGCCAAAAGGCATGTAGCGCAGCGTGGTGCTGAAGGTCCCGTCCGCCCGCAGGGTGACGTTCGTGCTGCCGAGATGGTCGCTCAACAGCCAGTGCAGCACACCCCCGTTGCGCTCCGCCACCCGCACGGCGCCGGCGTAATAGTAGGTCTTGGTGATGCTGCCCTGCACCTCGTAGTAGGCGCCCACAAAGACGCTCGTCGTGCCGCTGACCACCGCCTTGACGCGCACCCCGTCGCCGTCGTAGGTATGCGCCTCGGTGACCGTCCCGCCCACGCTGATCAGGCGGTTCTCGGCGTCGTAGGCCAACGTGAGGGTCACGCCGCTGACGGTGCGCGTGATCACGTCGCCGTTGGCGTCGTACCAATAGCGTTGCGCACCCCCCACGTGCGTCGCGGCATGGCGGTGAGCCGCATCGTTGTAAGCCACCAGCGTCCCCTCGAACTGAGTGAGGTTGCCGGCCGGGTTGTATTCGTAGACCTTCAGCGGATAGCTGCCGGCGCCGCCCGTCGCCTGCGCGGTCCACACCTGGTTCAGTGCATTGTTGTAGTAACTGAAGCTCTGTACTTGCTGCCCGCCCCAGAGCGTCGCGGTGTCGGTGATGGCGCGCACGTTGCCGGCCGCATCGTAGGCATAGCTCAGGTTCTGCTGCGTGTCGTAACCCGGCCCCGCACCGCTCTTCAGGGTCGTCAGCCGGAAGTTGTAGGCCTGGCTGTAGTTGTAGTTCTGGCGCACCCCCGCCGCGCTGCCCGCAGTGTCGCTCATGGCCGTGCGCCGGCCCAGGCCGAATTGCGTGCTGCCGTTGTACGCATCGTAGCTGTAGCGGATCGGGTAGACGCCCGGATCGGCCGGACAACTGTAGCTGGTCGGGCTGGCGATGCCCGTCGGATAGGTCTTATCCTTCAGCCGGCTGTGGCCGTCGTAGTAGAAGCAGACCGCCCGCCACAGATTGTTGGGCTTGACCGCATCAATCTGGTGTTTCAGGTGGCCCAGGTCGTCGTAACCGTAGTACCAGGGCCCCATATCGGGGTCGCTCATGGCCGTCTTGCGGCCGGCCAGGTCGTAGGTGATGGTCGTCGTCGCGCCCGCCGGGCCGCTCACGCTGCTCAACTGGTCGCGCACCGTATACGTGTAGAGCGCGGTGGCGTAGGCGGCCGCGCCCCAGTTGGGGCTGGCAAAGGTGCCGCTGAACTGCTGGCTGCTGATCAGCCAGCCGAACGCATCCACCGTGGCGATGGTTTGATGCCGCAGCTCGTCCAGCGTGGCGGTCTGTCGACCGTTGTAGAAGGTGTTGACCGCCGCGCCGGCCGCATTCGTGATGACCGTCGTCCGGCCCAATGCGTCGTAGCCGGTCTGCGTCTGGGGCTGGCTCCAGTCCGGCGTTCGATACGCGCCGGGCGCCACGGTCACCAGGTAGGGTAACGTCTGGCCAGTGAGCAACCCCAAGGCGTTGTAACGCTGGTGCACCACGATGGCGTTGTTGCTCTGGCCGGCTTCGCCCTGGGTCTGCACGACCTGGCCCAGGCCATCATAGAAGGCCCAGTCCTCCAGGTAGGTGGCTGAGCCAGGCGGGATGCTGTCGGCCAGGGTATCGTCCTTCACCGAATGCCTGACCGTGAAGGGCGCCGGGGCATCGCTGTAGGCGTACTGCGCGGTGGCGGCGTGGCTCCAACCCGCGCCCGGCCGGCGCACCTCCGTCAGCCGGCCGAAGCCGTCGTAGCTGTAGCGCGTGGCTGCCTGGTTCGCATCGTAGACGACCTGCACCTGGCCCGGCAACCCGCCCCCACCGCTCTCGCCATTGACCCCGTAATACTTGATGGTCGTCGTGAGGACTGGTCCCTGGCTGGGCGCCGGCTGGGCGGTCACCGTCAAGGGGTAGGCGGCATACAGGCTATCGTAAGTCGTCGTGATCGTCAGCACGCTGCCGGCCGCGAGCGCTTGCGTGCGATTGCCGCGGCTGTCGTAACCGTACCTGGTCGTCACCCAGCCGGCCGCCACGCCTGTATCGTCGCACATGCTCGTCATCTGGCGGACTTTGTACAGCAGACCTGCCGTCGGCGGCGTCGAATACGGCGCGGTCAGGTTGTCGTAGAAGTAGCGACTCTGCCCCACACAGGCGCCGGTGGCCGCCTCCCCTTGCCACAGCTTTTCCTGGGCCACGCGATTGACGATGTACTGGCCGTTAGTCGTGTCATCTTTCGGATAGTACCAGCGCTCGACGGTGCGGTACGGCGTGGCAGCGGTCGCGCTGGCATAGTCTTGGCGACGGGTCAGGTCGCCGCATTGCGCGCCGTCCTGATGATCCAGATCGTAGAAATAGTGCGCGGCCCACCCCTGCGGATTGCCGGCTGTCGCGTCGTATATGTACTGCTTTTCCTGGCCCAGGTAAACGAAGTTGGCGCCGCCGTAGACGCCGCTGGTGGTCGCCGCATAGGTGCGGAGCACCTCCATGACGGCGCCCTCCACGGCCTGCTGATCCGGGTTCTCGACGCGCCAGAGCAACAGCACGCGGTCGCCGGGCGCCACCGCCGCCGGCTCAGCAGTCGCACGCAGGCTGACGAAAGGCCGCAGCGGCGGAGCGCTCGGGGCGGTTGGCGCGTCTGACGATGGCTGGCGCGCTGACGTGGCCGCCGCGCTCTCCGCCGTGGTGGTCGCCGGCGCCCCGCGCCAGCGTGGCGCAGGATAGTGCAGGGGCAAAGCCGACGCCGTGCCGAACGGCGCTCTGGCTGGGGCCGGGGCCGTTTCCTGCACCTCAATCATGGCGGAGGTGGTTGCGGGATTGTCGGCCTGCGCCACCGCAGGAGATAACACCAGGCGATAGGGCAGCGCGGCCTGCAGCGCCAGCAAGAGGACGAATGCGAGACGCAACGGAGAGGAGCAAAGACGGGACATCAGCGTACCTCTTTGATGACCAGATCGTCTGCCAGGGGGCATCACACACGCAAGTCCCTTATACCACACCCCGCCGCGGGTTGTCAAGAGCCAGACGCGTGTGTCGCAGACCTGTCCGTTGCGGCGCTACGCGGCCGGTTGGCGCAAGGTCCCGGCGCTTTTTTTGCAATCGGGCCAGATATGCTACACTGAGAGCCGGAGCAACCCCATGAGCCAGAAAATCAAAGTCGGCGGCATCATCCAAAACGATCAGTTGGCGAGCATCAGCGTGCTGGCGGTCAAAGATCGGCCTGGCATCGCAGCCGCGGTGCTCAATGCCCTGGGGCAGCGCGGGATCAATGTCCAGTTCGTGGTGCAGATCATTGATCAGCAGAGCCAGGCGCAGATGGTGCTGGGCGTCGAGCGCAAGGATCTGCCCGCCAGCATCGAGGCGATCGAGGCCATCCGCGCCGAAGTGCAACCCGAGGCTGTCACGACCAGGGCCGATGTCGCGTCGGTCGCCATCTTCGGCCCCGATTTCCGAGAGCGCCCCGGCATCGCCGGGCAGATGTTCCGCGCGCTGGCCGAACGCGGCATCAACATCCTGGCGATCAGCACCTCGATCTCCACGGTGAACTGCCTGATCGAGTTGGCGCGGCTGCGGGAGGCGCTGGCCGCCATCCAAGAGCAATTCGACTTGCCCTGACAGCCCCCGCGGGCAGGCGCCAGGCCGTGCCCCTACCTCCACAGGGCGCACCCCTTCGACTACGCTCAGGGCAGGCTCTTGTGGTCGCCCGCGCGGGCAGGCGCAAGGCCGTGCCCCTACTCCGAATCATTGAGAAGATACGTATGAATTTATCCCCCTGGGCGTGCATGTGGTACAATAGTACGTTGGCAAATGCGTTTCACAAGGGAGTACGTACATGCGAAGAGCTCTGATCGCCATCCTGGTCGTCGCGGCCGTCGCGACGGGGGGATGGTTCGGATACCAACGTATTGCGGTTTCGAGGAGTGGTCAAGCGCCCGATTTCGAGGTGGTCAACATCGTCCGCGGAAACATCACGTCTACCGTCAGCGCTACCGGCAAGGTGCTGGGCGAACGCGAAGCAAATCTAGGCTTCTTGACTGCGGGGTCCATTGCACGCATTCACGTGGCGGTGGGCGATAGGGTGGCGGCTGGCCAGCTATTGGCGGAGTTGGACACCGTCGAGCTGCAACTGGCCGTTCGGCAGGCGCAGGTGGGTCTGCGCATAGCCCAGGCACAGCTACAGCAACTCAAGGCGCCGGCCAACGCCATTGACCTTTCAGCCGCGCAGGCCGCGCTCTCCAGCGCCCAAACCGCCTATCAGCAGTTGCTCGATGGGCCAGTCGCCGACCAGTTGGCGGCCGGCCGCGCAGCCGTGGAACAAGCCCGGGTTGCGCGTGACCAGGCGCAACAAGCCTACGACAGGATCAAAGACCAGCCCAACGCCGGCATGTTTCCGCAGGCGCTGCAATTGCAGCAAGCCACGATCAACTATGAGACCGCGCAGGCCAACTTCCGCGTGACCAGCCGCGGTGCGACCGAGGCGCAACTCGCGGCCAGCCAGACCCAGGTCGTTCAGGCCCAGGCCGCGCTCGATCGTTTGCGCCGCGGCCCCAGCAAGGAGCAGCTTGACATTGCCCAGGCCGCCGTGGATCAGGCGCAGATCGCGGTCGAACAGGCGCAGCGCCGGCTGGACAATACGAAGCTGGCCGCGCCGTGGGCTGGGGTCGTGACCGCCGTCAATGTCACCGAAGGCGGCCTGGCTCAGCCTGGCGCGCCGGCCATCGGGCTGGCCGACTTGAGCCGTTTCCACGTTAATGTCAGGATAGATGAGATAGATATCGCCAGCATTGCCGTAGGCCAGCCGGCCAGCGTGGAGCTGGATGCGCTGCCGGGGAACAGGCTGGCCGGACGCGTCTCCCAGATCGCGCCCGCGCCCGCGGCGGATCCCACCGGCCTCATTGCCTACCAGGTGACGATCTTCATTGACCCGACAGACGCGGCGCTGCGCACAGGCATGAGCGCCACGGTGACGATCACCAGCAACTCGCGACAAAATGCGCTGCTCTTGCCCAATCGCGCGGTGCAGGTGGAGCGCGAAACCGGCAAGACCTATGTTGAGCGATCGGTAGACGGCGCAAGCCAACGCGTCGAAGTGCGCCTGGGTCTGCGCGATGAGCAGCAGAGCGAGGTCCGCGAGGGCCTCGCCGACGGCGACCAGGTGATCATCCGCATCGTCAGCACCCGCGCACGCCTGGAGCAGACCTTCGGCGGCTTTTCCGGCGGACGTTAGCATCGGCAGGGCGCCCCATCTATGAACCTGATCGAATCCATTCGCATCGCGCTGCGCGGGCTATCCGTCAACAAGCTGCGTTCCGCGTTGACCATGCTGGGCATCATCATCGGCGTAGGCGCCGTGATCACGCTGATGTCGGTGGGCCAGGGCGTGCAGGTCCTCATCACCGAGGAGCTGCAGAGCGTCGGCACAAACCTGCTCTTCGTCATGCCTGGCCAGTTCTCCAACTCCGGCGCGCGGCCGCGCACGGGCTCAGGGTCAGCCAGCCTGACCCTGGCCGACGCTGCGGCCATCGCTGACCCGTTTCACGTGCCCAGCGCGATGAAGGTCGCGCCCGAGTTGATGGCTTCAGCCGACGTCAGTTACGGCCGCCAAGACCTGCGGATACAAGTATCCGGCGTCACGCCCGACTACAGCGTCGTGCGCAAGTTCCCGGTGGACTTCGGCGCCTTCTTCAGCGAGACCGACATGAACGCCCAGGCCCGCGTGGCGGTGCTGGGCAGTTCCACCTACGAACGGCTCTTCGGCGCCAGCATCTATCCAATCGGCGAGATCATCAAGATCAACGGCATTCCCTTCAAGGTGATCGGGGTGCTCCAGTCCAAGGGCGGCGCGTCTGGCGGCAACCGGGATGACATCGTGCTGGTGCCGCTGACTACCGCGCACCAGAGATTGTTTCCGCGCTATCGTACCAATCGCGGGGAACCGCGGCTGTCCGTGATCTACGTCGAGGTGATCAGCGAAGATCGCATGGATCGCGCCGCGGATGAAGTGACGACGCTGCTGCGCCACCGCCACGGCATCCGCTTCGGCGCCGACGACGATTTCACGGTGATCAGCCAAAAGGACCTGCTCGCCATCTTCGGCGAGATCACCGGTGTGCTCACCATCTTTTTGGGCGCCATCGCCGGCATCAGTCTATTGGTTGGCGGCATCGGGATCATGAACATCATGCTGGTCTCTGTCACCGAGCGCACGCGTGAAATCGGGTTGCGCAAGGCCGTGGGCGCCCGGCGCAAGGACATTCTGGCGCAATTCCTGGTGGAAGCGATCGTCCTGGCCTTGATCGGCGGTTTCATCGGCATCTTGTTGGGAGCTTCCGGCGCAGCGGCCATCTCGCGGCTGCAGGACGACCTGAAGGCTGTGTTGACGCCCCAGTCGGTTCTGCTGGCGACCGGCTTCTCGGCGGCCGTGGGGCTGTTCTTTGGCATCTACCCCGCCACACGCGCGGCGCGGCTGAACCCGATCGAGGCGCTGAGATATGAGTAGGACCCAGGCATGGGCGACTGTCCTGGCTTTGGCGTTGGTTCTGCTCGCCACGGCCTGCCAGGCGCTGGCGCCGAAGTCTGCGCCGCCCACACTGACGCCGGTACTGCTGGCGCCGGCGACGCTGGCGCTGACCCGCACGGAACCGACGGCCGCCGCGCCTTCTGCCACGCCCACTGCGCCGGCGTCCCCTACGGCCACGAGACAACCGCCATCCCCCACCCCGGCCCAGGCGGCCGGCACGGGGCCGATCGCCGCACTCGGCGTGCACTCAGCGGTGACGGTGCGCACCGCGCCGGCCAACGACGCCCCGCGTCTGGCGGCCGCGCCGGGCGCGACCGTCTTCCTGGCCGAAGCGCGCACGGCCGAGACTGACTGGCTGCGCGTGGCATACGGCGATCCGGTCGTGCGCGGGTGGGTGGCGGCGGCCGATGTCAAGCTGTTGGGCGACGCCGAAGTCCTGCCGGTGACGACGACAGCCGTGACCCCGCCGGCCGCGCAGCGCGGCAGCCCCCTCGTCGGCAGGCTGACCGGCCGGGTGAACGCCGGGACGCGGGTGAATGTGCGCGCCGGACCAGAGCTGGATCAACCCGTGGTAGACCAGTTCGACCCTGACGCGGCAGTCGCGGTGATCGGCCGGAGCCAGGAGAGCGACTGGCTGGCCATCGAGTGGGATGGAGCGACCGCATGGATCGCAGCTTACCTGTTGGATGTGGCGGGCGATGTGGGCGCTCTGCCGGTCCTGGCGGCCGCGACGACGCGCTTGGGGGCGACTACAGCCGGGTTCGCGGGGCGGGTGGCGTTTCAGACCGCCTCTGGCGGCGACATCTACATCGTGAATGCGGATGGCTCGGAGTTGCGCCGCGTGGCCAATGGCCTTGACCCGGCGCTCTCGCCCGGCGGCGAGCGATTGGCATATACCCGTTGGGGCGCGGAGCAGGGTGTGTACGTGCTGAACCTGGCGACCGGAGCTGAGCGTCGCGTCGCATCGGCCAACCACCCGCGCACGCCGGCCTGGAGTTCCGACGGCGGCCGGCTGGCGTTTGCCCACGCCATCCGCACCCACGTCTGCCTGCAGACTCCTTTCGGCTGTCTCGATGAATCGGCGGCTCGCGGGATGCTGGGCGGCAAGGACTGTCTGGACACTCCCCAGGGCCGGCTCTGTCTCCAGGATTTCGAGCGGCGTCAGGTGGAGGATGCAGGTCTGGCGCAGGTGACGCTGCGCGATGGCGGCTGGCTGGATCTATCGGCCGAGACGACCGTGCAATCGGTCAGTTGGCATCCGAAACGAGACGAGATCATCTATCGCGGTCGCGACGGCTTGCAGCTCACTGGGGTCGGGGCGCAAACGCGGCCGCTGGCGCGCGAACAGAAGTTGCGTAGCCCCGCCTGGTCGCCTGACGGCCAGCGCATCGTCGCCCAGTTCCAGTATCACGACCACACCGATATCGTGTTGCTGGACGCCGCGGGCGTTTTGCTGCGTCGTCTGACCGAGCCCTCCTCGGCCTTTGGCCGGCCCGCCAACAACGTTGCAGCCATCTGGTCGCCAGACGGTCGTCACATCCTCTTTCTCAGCGACCGCGACGGCGCGTGGCGGTTCTACACCATGAATAGCGACGGCTCGCAGCAGACTCTTTTCCTCCCGGCCGTCCTGGGAGATCTGAAGCTGAGGTACGAGTTCGCCGCGGAACGGATGACAAGCTGGCGATGACTATGCTGATTTCTCCCTACGGGGGCGAGTTGCTGAACCTGCTGGCGCCGGCCGAGGCGCTGGACGAACTCAGGGCGCGTGCCAATCGGCTGCCCTCGCTCCAATTGTCTCCGCGCGCGGAGTGCGACCTGGAGATGCTGACGATCGGCGCGTTCTCGCCGCTCGACCGCTTCATGGGTCAGGCAGATCACCAACGCGTGCTGGACGAGATGCGCCTGGCTGATGGCCGGCTCTTCCCCATTCCCGTAACGCTGCCCGTGGAGCCAGGCCCGACCATCCACCTGGATGCCGAAGTGGCGCTGCGCGACGCTAAGAACGATCTCCTGGCGATCATGACCATCACCGAGATCTATCCCTGGGATCGTGGCGCGGTCGCGGCCAGGGTTTTCGGCTCGCTCGACCCGCGCCATCCGCTGGTGGCCGAGATGCACCACTGGGGCCGGCTCAACATCTCTGGCCCGTTGCAGGCGCTGCGCCTGCCCAGGCGCTATGATTTTCGTGAGTTGCGCCTGACGCCTGCGCAGACGCGTAAGCGTCTGGCAGGCCTGGGCCGGCCGAATGTCGTGGCGTTTCAGACGCGCAATCCGCTGCACCGCGCCCACGAGGAGCTGACCAGGCGAGCCATCCAGGAGGTGGATGGGGTGCTGTTGCTGCACCCGGTCGTCGGTCTGACGAAGCCGGGCGATGTGGATCACTTCACGCGCGTGCGCACCTATCGGGCGCTGGCCGAGCGGCATTACGATCCTGGGCGGATCGTGTTGGCGCTGCTGCCGCTGGCAATGCGTTTGGCCGGCCCGCGCGAGGCGGTCTGGCACGCCATCATCCGGCGCAACTACGGCGCCAATCATCTGATCGTCGGCCGCGATCACGCCGGCCCAGGGGTAGACTCACACGGCAGGCCGTTCTACGGCCCCTACGATGCCCAGGAACTGGTCAGCCGTTTTTCTGATGAGTTGGGCGTGAAGATGATACCCTTCCGCCAACTGGTCTATTTGCCCGCGCAAGATCGCTATGAGGAGGTCTCCAGGATCGAGCCCGGCGCAGCCACGGCCGATCTATCCGGCACCCAGGTGCGCGAGGGCTATCTCAATGCTGGGCTGCAACTGCCGGCCTGGTTCACCCGGCCCGAGGTCGCGGAAATCCTGGCCGAAACCTATCCCCCGCGCCACAAGCAAGGCGTTTGCATCTGGTTCACCGGGCTGAGCGGGGCAGGCAAGACTACGACGGCCGAAGTGCTCACTGAGCTGCTGATGGAAGGCGGCCGGCAGGTGACGGTGCTGGATGGCGACGTGGTGCGCACGCACCTGTCGAAGGGCCTCGGCTTCAGCAAGGAAGACCGCGATACCAACATCCGGCGCATCGGCTTCGTCGCGGCCGAGATCGTGCGTCATGGCGGCGCGGTCATCTGTGCGGCTGTCAGCCCCTATCGCGCGACGCGCGATACGGTGCGCAGCATGGTGGGCAGAGATGCCTTCATCGAGGTATTCGTGGACACGCCGCTGGAGGTGTGCGAGCAGCGCGACAGCAAGGGGATGTACGCCAGGGCCCGTCGCGGCGAGATCACCGGCTTTACCGGGATTGACGATCCTTACGAGCCGCCTCTCAATCCCGAAATCTGTCTCGATACGGTCGCACACACGCCGGAGGAAAACGCGCGCCAAATCCTGGAGTCGCTGCGCGGGCGAGGATTTGTTCGCACGACCGTCTACGACCCTCCGGCGAACTCCTCTGCCACGGCTACGGCATAGCGGCTGTTGGCGGCGCGCAACGCGCTCTCGGCATCTATCCCGCGCGCCCTGGCCCAGGCGACCAGCCCGAAGAGCGCCTGGCCGACGATCTCTGGCGAGACCGGCGCGCCGGCCGGCAGCTCTGCCAACGAACGCCAGGGCGCGTCGGCCGCGCTCAGCGCGCGCAGCCGCGACATGCGATCCAGGTAGGCGTCTGCCTGGGCCAGTGCGGGCAGACCGGCCGGGATGCCCGCCAACGGCGAGCGCCGCTCGCCGTTGGCCGCACGCTCAGCAGCCTTGATCGCCTCCCAGTTCGCCAATACTTCGTCGGTCCCGCTGACCACCGCATCGCCGAAAACGTGGGGATGCCGGCGCACGAGCTTCGCCACGATCTCCCGGATCACATCGGGCAGGCGAAACCGGCCGGCTTCGGCCGCGATCTGCGTCTGCATGGCGATCTGGAGGAGCAAGTCGCCGAGCTCTTCGGCCACCTTGTCGGCATCCTTCGCGTCGAGCGCGCTCAGCAGCTCGTGGGTTTCCTCCAGGAGCGAGGCGCGCAGCTTCGCCCAGGTAAGCGCACGGTCCCACGGGCAACCCTCGGGCGCGCGCAGATGCGCCGCGACATCTTGCAGCGCGGCGAAACAGGCCGGCGTGGGCAGCCCCGCGATCAGCAGACAGGCCGGCGCCCCCGCCTCTTGCCAGCGCGCGGCGGTTAGATCGGTCAGGGCCACGCCGTGTTGGGTCTCGGCGGCGATGAACGTGGCCGGATGATCAGGCGGATAGGCCATCAACAGCATCTGGCGCAGCCGGTCGAGCAGCGCGCCATCTTGAAGCCCGACCAGCAAGACCGGCTGGCCAGGATCGAAATGCGGGTAGTGTTGCCTGGCGGCCTGTGCAGCCGCCACGATCTGCAAGCTCTCCATCGGCTCCCCGCCGAGCGCAGGGAGCCGGGCTGTCAACTCCTGGGCTGTGAACGCCATTTCGCCTCCGTGAAAGTGTTTCACTGATTATACAACATTACCCCGGAAGAGATGAACATGGTACAATGTCCCTGAGGTAGTACCATGAGTCACTTCACAGCCAACCGATCTTCGAGTAGGATGGCGGTATGGACGATGAGATGACGAACTCGAACGGGCGGGCCGCAACCTGGCGAATCGCGCTCGTCTACGCGCTGTGCGGCGGGATATGGATCCTCTTGTCGGATCGCCTGCTGGCCGTGCTTGTGACCGACCCCCGGCTCTACGCGCAGTGGCAGACCTATAAGGGGTGGTTGTTTGTCGCCGTGACCTCGGCGCTGCTGTTTGCTTTGTTGCGGGTGGAATGGCAAACGCGACGGAAGTCCGAAGAGGCACTGCGCGACAGCGAACGGCGCTTCCGCAGCCTCTTCGAGCGGGTGCCGATTGGCCTCTACCGCACCACGGCTGACGGCCAGATCCTCGATGCGAATCAGGCGCTGGTGGAGATGTTGGGTTACCCCGACCGGAAAGCCCTGCTGGCGGTCAATGCGGCCGAGATCTTTGCCGATCCTGCAGAGCGGACGCGGCAGCGCGTCCAGATGGAACGCACGGGCAGCGCAAACGACTTCGAGCTGCAATTGCACTGCTACGATGGGACCGCCATCTGGGTGCGTGACTCGGTGCGCGCCATCAAGGATGTCGCGGGCAGGGTGCTCCACTACGAAGGGAGCCTGAAGGACATCACCGAGCGCCGGCAGGCCGAGGCGCAACGAGACGCGATGCTGGCTGCCCTGGCGCGCCGCGCCCAAGAGCTCCAGGCGCTGTACGAAACTTCGCTGGAGGTCAACGCACAGCCCCATCTCGAGGCGCTGCTCCCGGCCATCGTTCGTCGCGCGGTCAGTCTGGTGGGCGCCTCGATGGGGGCCTTGTACCTGATGTTGCCGGATGAGTCAGCCCTGGAGCTGGTCGTCAGCCACGAGATGCCAGGCGACTTCATCGGGCTCAAGCTGCGTCCAGGAGAGGGGCTCTCTGGCCGGGTGGCGCAGAGCGGACAGCCGCTGATGGTCCCCAGCTATCACGAGTGGGCCGGCCGCGCCCCAGCCTATGAGAGGACGCCCGCGCGTCGCGTCCTGGGTGTGCCGCTGAAAGCTGGCGAGCGCGTGATCGGCGTCATCAATGTGGGGGATGATCAGCGGTTCGATCCGTTCTCGGAAGAAGAGGTGCGCCTGGTGGTATTGTTTGCTGACCAGGCGGCGATCGCGGTCGCCAATGCGCGGCTGATGGCGTCGCTGTGCGAACGCACCGCCGAGCTAGAGGCCCGCAACGCGGAGCTGGATGCCTTCGCCCACACCGTCGCGCACGACCTCAAGAATCCGCTGGCCCACATCGTCGGATACGCACAACTGCTGGCCGAAGGCCTGGCAGAGATGCCGGATGATGAGAAGCAGGACTGCCTGGACTACGTGGCGCGCACCGCGGTCAAGATGAGCAATATCGTTGACGAGCTGCTCCTGCTGGCCGAAGTGCGCAAGATGGACATCGAGTTGGCGCCGCTGGACATGGCGAGCATCGTGGACGAAGCGCAAACGCGGCTGGCGCACATGATCGCCGAGCGTCACGCCGAGATCGTCACGCCGGCTGCGTGGCCGCCGGCCCTGGGCTATGCGGCCTGGGTGGAAGAGGTCTGGGTGAACTATCTGAGCAACGCGCTCAAATACGGGGGAACCCCGCCGCAGGTGGAACTCGGATTCTCGACTGCGGATCGCGGAACGCAGATTGCAGATTTGTCCATCGCCGGCGAGAGATCAGAAATCAGAAATCAGAAGTCAGAAATCAGGTTCTGGGTGCGCGATAATGGCCCTGGCTTCGACGTCGCGGACCCGGAACAGCTTTTCCTGCCCTTCACCCGGCTCAACCAGGTCCATGCCCAGGGGCACGGTCTGGGGCTGTCCATCGTGCGTTGCATCGTGGAGAAGCTGGGCGGCCAGGTGGCCGTGGAGAGCGCCGCAGGTCAAGGGAGCGTCTTCAGCTTTACTCTGCTGGCGAGTGAGACCGCGTTTTCAGGATAGTTGCTCATGCGTGAAAAGATCCGTAGACTGATTGCCGCTGGGGTTCACGTCCTGGCGATCGAGGCTGCGCACCGACGCCGGCTGCTCGGTGTACTACTGCCGTTGGTAGGCGGCAGCGCGCTTCTGGCCCTCTTGACGATGTTGGCGACCATTCTGCTCGGCGTAGCAGAGCCATCGGCCGACAACATCGCGTTTTGTTGGAACATGGCTGCGGTCGTGCTTGTCCTGACCGGCCTGCACGTGGTCAATCGCCGCATCTCGACCGATGCGGCCAGCATCGCCTTCGTGTCGGCGCTGCTGATCCTGGTCCTGCTCACCGACGAGCCGATGCAGGTTGTCGAAGGCCGCAGTCTAGTCGGCGTCGCCGTGGTGATCGTGGCCGCGAGTGTGCTGATCCGGCCTTGGGTGAGCCTGGTCGCCGCGGTCATCAGCTATCTGGCGCTTGGCGCGCTCGCATTGGCTGCAGGACTGCCCTGGCCGCATTGGATCCGAATCATCATGTTTCTCTTGCTGGCGTTGCTGACCTGGTATCCTACGCACCACCTCGGCCGCGCCCTGGCCGAGGTGGCCGCGGTCAATGCGATGCAACGCGCGCGCTTCGACCGCCGCGGGCGCCAGCAGCAGGCGATCATCGAGCTGGCGACCAGCTCGACCTTCGCTTCAGACGACCTGCACGCAGGATTGCGCGACCTCACCGGAACCGCGGCCGAGGTCATGGGCGTGGCGCGAGTCGGCGTCTGGTTGCTGAGCGAGGATGGTTAAGAGCTGCGTTGCGCCGACCTCTATGATGCGCCCGCGTCGCGCCACGAGGAGCATCCGCCTCTTGGGGTCGCGAGCTATCCCCGTTATTTCGCAACGTTGCGCAACGAACGTGCGATTGCGGCGCACGATGCAGCCAGCGATCCACACACCGCCGAATTCCAGGAAACATACTTCGCACCCTTCGGCATCACCTCGACATTGGATGCGGTCATCCGCATCGCCGGTCGCTGTGCGGGCGTGATCTGCCACGAACACATCGGGCCGGCTCGTCATTGGACCGAGGACGAGATCAGCTTCGCGGGCGAGCTGGCTGACCAGGTCGCACATCTGCTGCTCGACGCCGAACGCGATCG
Organism: Chloroflexota bacterium; assembly: GCA_016876015.1. GTDB lineage: Bacteria > Chloroflexota > Anaerolineae > CG2-30-64-16 > CG2-30-64-16 > VGOD01. Next base: position 6,886 of record VGOD01000084.1, on the reverse strand, counting down.
CGTGGAAAGAGAGCGGGTCGCGGCCCTGAGCAAGTTGGCCCAAGAGCGCCATCTGTTGCGCACGCTCATTGACATCTTGCCCGATTCGATCTACGCCAAAGACACGGAGGCGCGCTTCATCCTCAACAACGCGGCCCAACTGCGCATCCTGGGGGCCCGCGACCAACAGGAGGCGCTCGGCAAGAACGACTTCGACTATCACCCGGCCGAGCTGGCCAGCCGTTACTTCGAGGATGACTAGCGGGTGGTCCAATCGGGCCAGCCATTGCTGGCGCACGAGGAGCCGGTGGTAGATCACGGCACTGGCAAAGTCCTTTGGAAGCTGACCACCAAGGCGCCGCTGCGCGACGACCAGGGCCAGATCATCGGGCTGGTGGGCATCGGCCGCGACATCACCGCGCGCAGGCAGATAGAGGCGGAACGGGATGCGCTGCTCGGTCAATTGCGCAGCAGCGAGGCGCGCTACCGCGAGCTGGTCGAGAGCCTGGGCGAGGGGATCGCCACGGTAGACGCCGAAGAACGTTTGTTGTTCGCCAATCCCGCGGCGGATGCCATCTTCGGCGTGCAGGGGGGGGCTTTGATCGGTCGCTCGCTGCGCGAGTTCACCCATCCAGAGAGCCTGGCTCTGCTGGCAGAGCAGACAGCTCGTCGCCTGCGGGGAGAAGGGAGCCGCTACACGCTGGACATCATCCGGCCGGATGGCGAGCGCCGCACCCTTGCCGTGACTGCCCAGCCCCAACTCGATCGGGAGGGCGTGTTTGTCTCGACGCTGGGGGTGTTCCAGGACATCACCGAGCGCGTGCGGGCGCAGGAGGCCGAGCACGAACAACGCCTGTTCGCGGAGGCGCTGCGAGACGCTGCGGCAGCCATCGCCAGCACCCTCAGCTTCGACGAGGTGCTCGATCGCATCCTGGCCGAAGTCGGCGAGGTGGTGCCCCACGATGCGGCGCGCATCATGTTGGTGAAAGAGGGGATGGCCTTAGGCGCGCGCGGCCGGGGATACGACGAGCGGCCGCCGTCCGAGCCGATCTCGGCCCTGCGCCTGCCGATCGCCTCGACCGCCAATCTGCGGACTATGATCGAGACGGGTCGGCCTCTCGTCATCGCGGACACGCAGCTTTACGACGGCTGGGTCGTGCATCCCCAACAACCATGGGTCCGTTCGACCGCGGGCGCGCCGATCCGCGCGAAAGACCAGATCATCGGTTTTCTGAACCTGGACAGCGCCACGCCGGGCTTCTACACCGAGGCGCACGCCGAGCGTCTGCAGGCGTTCGCGGACCAGGCCGCTGTCGCCATCGAGAATGCGCGGCTCTACCAGGCGGCGCGCGACCATGCAACTGCGCTGGAAGAAGCAGTGGCGCGGCGCACCGCTGAGCTTCAACAGGCGAACGAACGGCTCAGGGAGCTGGATCGGCTGAAGGGTCAGTTTATGCAGCAGGCCTCGCACGAGCTGCGCACGCCGCTGACGAACGTCAAGACCTCTGCGTGGCTCTTGGAGCACGGCAAGCCCGAAAAACGGGGTTACTACCTGGCGACCCTCCAGCGAGACGCCGATGTGCTCCATGGCCTGATCGAAGACCTGATCACCACCATGACCCTCGACCTGGGCCGCATGCGGCCGGCCTTGCGGCCAGTGGATATCGGCCCGATCGCGGACCGCGCAGCAAAGAGCCGGGCGCAATTGCTCGCCGACCGCGGGCTAAGTCTTCATCTGGCCGTGGCCCCTGATCTGCCGCCGGCGCTGGCTGATCCCAGGCTGCTGACCCAGGCATTGGCCAACCTGATCGCCGATGCCGCGGATCGCTCGCCGCACGCCGCGCAGATTGCGGTGGAGTGCCGGCTGCAAACCGAGCCAGAGTCGGCGACCGAATGGGTCACGGTCAGCGTGTGCGAGACCAGCGAGACGCCGGCGAGCGCGGCCGGAGCGGGGCTGCGCCTGGCGATCTGCGAAGAGCTTGCCAGGCAGCACCGCGGCAAGCTAACCGTGGCGGGGCAGCCCGGCCAGGGCCGCGTGACCACGCTCTGGCTGCCGAAGGGCTGAAGTTATCACTGAGGAGTTCAATGGGTCAACCTGCTCCACGCAACCTCACCGCAGCCTTGCTTGTGATCTTCGTGCTGCTGGCCATCGGCATCGGGCTTGCCGGCTCGCTGTATCGCGATCGGCAACACGCGCTCGTCAGGCGCGAAAAACTCAACGAGTTGGCGGCCATCGCCGATCTGAAGGTCAACCAGATCGCCTATTGGCGTCAAGAGCGTTTGGCCGATGGTGAAGTGATCCGAGCCGACCGCATGATCGCGCGGACCGTGGAGGCGCTGTGGGCCGATGCCGGCGCTGACCACCTGGCTGCAGAAATCCGCGGCTGGATGACTTCCCTGCAACAGATATACGACTACCCGGACGCGATCCTGTTCGACGCCCACGGTCAGATCAGACTGGCCGGCGACCGCGGCAACGCGCTGATCAGCGCCTATGGGCAGCAGTTGGTGGCTGAAGCGCTGCAGACCCACCAGGTCATCTTGTCCGACTTCCATCATACCGAGCCAGTCCACGCGATCCATCTGGATTTGGTCGCGCCGCTGCTGGCATCGCATGGGGGTGAGCTTGCCGCGGTGGGAGCCATCCTGCTGCGGATTGATCCACGTGCGTTTCTCTATCCCACCGTTCAGACCTGGCCCGTCGAGAGCGCCACGGCCGAGACGCTGCTGCTGCGCCGTGAGGAGGATGAAGTCGTCATTCTGAACGAGCTGCGCCATCGCAGCGCCGCGGCGATGGCGCTGCGCTTGCCGGCCCGCGCGCCGCAGTTGGTCGCCCTGGCCGCTCACGGGCCCGAAGGCCCGCTGGAGGGCGCCGACTATCGCGGGGTGAGGGTTCTGGGGGCCGTGCGCTCGATACCCGCTACGCCGTGGCGGTTGGTGACCAAAGTGGACGTCGCCGAAGTCGAGGCGCCGCTGCATCGCCTCGGCTGGCTGGTGGGGTTGCTGGCGACCGCGCTGGTGGCGATCGCTGGGGCCGGCGTGATCGTCTTCGGGCAACGCCAGCAGGTGCTCTTCCACCGCGGCCAACGCGTCGCCGAGCTGGCAAGAGAGACGGCGCTGCGCGTCGAACGGGACAAGGCGCAACAGTATCTCGACATCGCGGGCGTCATCATTCTGGCGCTCGACCGCCAGGGTCGCATCACTCTGCTCAACCGTCGCGGGTTGGATCTGCTCGGCTACGGGCAGTCTGAGCTGCTGGGCCAAGATTGGTTCGACGCTTGTCTGCCGGCAAGACTGCGCAAGCCAGTACGAGCCGTTTTCGAGCAGTTGATCGGCGGGCAAGTCGAGGGTGTAGAATACTACGAGAATCCCGTGTTGACGAAGCGGGGAGAGGAACGGATCATCGCGTGGCACAACACCATGCTCCGCGACGACGCGGGGCAAGTCGTCGGCATCCTCAGCTCTGGCGAAGACATCACCGAGCGCAGGCGAGCCGAGGAGGCCCTCCATGCGCTCAATCTCGATCTGGAACGCCGCGTGCGGGAACGCACCGCACAACTGGAGGCCGCCAACAGGCAACTCAAGGAGCTGGATCGGCTCAAGAGCCAGTTCGTCTCCAACGTCTCACACGAGCTGCGCACCCCGCTGGCCAACCTCAAGGTATACCTTCACCTGCTCGACGAGGGCAAGCCGGAGAAGCGGCCCCAGTACATGGCCACCCTCCACCGCGAAGCGGACACGCTGCACTGCCTGATCGAAGACCTGTTGCTGCTGTCGCGCATGGACCAGGGGCGGGCGCAACCCGCCTTCGCGGCGGTGGACGTCAACCGGGTCGCGACAACCCTGGTCAGCGATCGCGCGGCGCTCTTCACTGATCGAGGGCTGGCGCTGCGCGCCGATCTTGGCGAGGGGTTGCCTGCGGTGCAGGCCGACGTGAAGATGTTGACCCAGGTGCTGACCAATCTGATGACCAATGCGATGAACTATACGCCGGCCGGCGGCGCGGTGACGGTGACCAGCGGCTTGCGCCTTGCGGATGACAGTCTCCAGACTACTGAAGACGCCGGGCGTCTGCAATGGGTCACGTTAGCCGTCAGCGACACCGGCTGCGGAATCAGCGCCGAGGAGCAGGCGCATCTCTTCGAGCGTTTCTATCGCGGAGAGGCCGCGCGCCAGATGGGCGCCCCAGGCGCCGGGCTAGGACTCTCGATCTGCCATGAGATCGTCGAGCGCCACGGGGGGCGAATCACTCTGACGAGCCAGGTGGGCAAAGGCAGCACGTTCACCGTGTGGCTGCCGGTCGGCCGCCAGCGGCTCGCCCCCGCGTAGCCACCCGGCCACGATGCCGGGGTCGCAGTTGCGGATCGCCTCGGCCACCCGCGCTTGCAGCGCCTCGGGCAGGTCGGACCGCGGATCGGCCGCGTAGAGCAGCGGCGCATGAGCCGCCCCGCGCAGCATCTCGCCGGTGAACGGGCATCGCAGCTCACCGGCGCTGGATCGTCGAGGCGCCCGAAGTGTCCACCGAGCCCAGTGTGGGCTGGCCCAGGTAGAAGAGCTTCGACGCGCCCGTGGCTCTGACATCCAGCCGGCCGGCGCTGTTCACAGTGGCCTGGCTGGCGCCGCTCACTTCTACGTTGATATCTGCGAGCGTGAGCTTCTCCAGATCCGCCTTGCTGGCCCCCGAAACATTCAGATCGCCGTTCCTGCCTGCGCCGCTCAGGACTGCCGAGCTTGCGCCCGACAGGGTGAGCTTCACGTCGCGAGCCTGGAGCTCGCCGTTCAGCTTGCTCGCGCCCGACACGTTCATGCTGACATCCTTGCCGGACCTGAACCCCTTGACGGTTCCCGTGCTCGCGCCGCTCAGCGCCAGGCCGGTCAGCTCCGGCATGGTGATCTTCACCTGCAAGGCGTCGCCCGACCGCAAGGAGTAGCCGCTGCGCCAATCCAGATAGATCCGCAGCGTGTCCCCTTCCTGGACCACCCGGAGCGCCTTCTCGAAGTTCTGATCAATCGTGATCACCGTGCTGAACCGGTCGCCGGCTGTGATCTCGGCCGTGAAGGCGCTGCCGATCTCCACCCTGGTGAATCCAGCGACATCCTTCTCCAGTGTCACCTTCTTGCCTGAACCGATGAGCCGGTCGGAGGCAGTGCAACCGCTGAGCAGGACGGCGATGGCGAGCCATGCCGCAAAAAGACGATAGTACATAGGAACAGCCTCCCTGAGAGATAGACGCCGAATACCATCGGCGCTCACTGCCCCTATACGCTCGCATCAGCCCAGGGGTTGCGCCTCGTCGCCCGCTCTCGGCCCACCGGCCGGCTGCTCACAGGTTGACGCTCGGCAAGAAGGCCGGCGTCTGGCGCGCGTTCGTCGCCTGCTCGAACGCGTATGCGAACTTGATCAGCGTCGCTTCGCTGAACGCGCCGCCGATGAACGAAATGCCGATCGGCAGCCCGAATACCGTGCCCGCGGGCACGGTGATGCTCGGATAGCCGGCCACGGCCGCCGGCGATGAGCTGCCGCAGCCGGTGTAGTGATCGCCGTTCACCAGGTCGGTTAGCCAGGCCGGCCCGCCGGATGGCGCAACGATGGCATCCAACCGATGCTCGCCAAGCAGCGCGTCGATCCCCTCAGCCCTGGCCAGCCGCCGGCTCGTTTCCCGCGCGGTCCGATACGCATCCTCGGAGAGCGGCCCTTTCGCCAGCGCCATCACCATCAGCTCCTGGTCGAAGTAGGGCATCACCCGGTCTGCGTGCATACGGTTGAAGGCGATCACCTCTTCCAGGCTGTGTACTGGAGCCGCTGGCCCCAGCCCCGCCAGGTAGGCGTTCAGGTCCGCCTTGAACTCGTACAGCAATACCTCGAACTCGTGGTTGTCCAGCTCCTTCGATGCGCAGAGTTGCAGATCGTCCACGATCTCCGCGCCGAGGTCAGCCAGCACAGCGATGCTCTCTTCCGCGATGCGATCCACGCACGACAGCCGGCCGAAGAAGTTGCGCGCCACACCGATCCGCGCGGCCGCTAACCCATCGGGATCGAGGAACGCGGTGTAGTCGGGGAGCGCGCGCTCACGACAGCTCTCGGTGGCCGCATCGCGCGGATCGGGGCCGGCCAGCGGGCCGAGCAGGATGGCCGCGTCTGCCACGGTGCGCGCCATCGGCCCGGCCGTGTCCTGGCTGTGGCTGATGGGCACGATGCCCGCCCGACTGACCAGCCCCATGGTCGGCTTGATGCCCACGATGCCGTTGGCGTGCGATGGGCAGATGATGGAGCCATCGGTCTCGGTACCCACCGCGGCCGCGCACAGATTGGCCGCGACCGCCGCCCCCGAACCGGAGCTGGAACCGCACGGGTTACGGTCGAGCGCGTAGGGGTTCTTCGTCAGTCCTCCGCGGCTGCTCCACCCGCTGGTCGAGTGATTCGAGCGGAAGTTCGCCCATTCGCTCAGGTTGGTCTTGCCCAGGAGGATCGCGCCGGCCTTGCGCAGCCTGGCTGCGACGGTCGCGTCCTGCAGCGGCGTGGAACCGACCAACGCCAGCGAGCCGGCCGTGGTGCTCATCTGGTCGTGGGTGTCAATGTTGTCCTTCAGCAGGATCGGGATGCCGTGCAGTGGTCCGCGTGGCCCGCGGGCCGCGCGCTCCGCATCCAGCGCGTCGGCGATCGTCAGGGCATCCGGGTTCAACTCGATTACACTGTTGAGCGCAGGGCCGGCCCGATCGAGCTCCGCGATGCGCGCCAGATAGAGCGCGGTCAGCCCGGCTGCGGTCAGCTCGCCGGCCGCCATCCGGCGTCGAAGGTCGAAGATGGTCAGTTCGTCCATACGACCAATCATACCAGAAGCGGTTCCCTGGCTGCAAACCCACCCAGTGCGACGGTGTATAACCCCATAGGCATCAAGCTAAGGTC
>VGOD01000083.1 GCA_016876015.1 Chloroflexota bacterium | reverse complement strand
GAGCGTGTTGGGGTGGCGGTCGGAGTCGGGACCGTTTCGGTGGGCGTGACCGTCGGCGTGGGCGTGCGGGTGGCGGTCTGCGCCGGCATGGCGGTCTGGGTCGGCGTCAAAGTGTGCGTGGGCGTGCGGGTGGGGGTGCGCGTCGGCGTGTTGGTGGCCGCCGTGTAGTTGACCACCAGCCGCGGCCGGTTGAGCGGCGAGGTGCTCTCCCGACTGGCGAAGCCGCGCCAGCCCAGGACGCTCTCGTTCTTGCTCATCAGCGCCAGCCCCCGGTTGGGCGCCCCGTTCACCCAGGTCTGCACCAGAGTGGTTACGTCCCAACTGTAGTAGCCCAGCGCCGCCCCCACCCCGATCACGTTGTTGGCGCCGGTGTAGCCCGGCTGCGTATTCCAGCTCACGGTCATCTCCTGCCAGGCCGCATCGACGCGCTTCAGCTCCACGTCCAGCGTGGTCGGCGACGCGGAGGTCTGCGTCAGATAGGCCTCGAAGCTGGCGCTCTGCACCGTCGCTCCGGCCGGGATGCTGCTCAGATCGAAGCGCAACAGGGCGCGGCCGGTAGCACTGAGCGATTGGCTGCCGACGTAGAGCGTCGTCGCATCGCCATAGGTGCCAGCGGGGTTGGCGGAGTAGACGTAAGCGTCGGCGATGGCGTACAACGTGATGGCAGCGGTGGGGGCCGTCCCAGGTTGGGCGGCGGTGGCTGGTGCGGTCACGCCTGACCAGGCGTACGCCAGGACTGACACTGTGATTGCCGCGAGAATCGGCAGATAGATCCAACGACGCGGTTTCATAATCACCTCCTGTGTCGCCGGTCGAGTGGTGGATGAAGATCAGCTTCGCTGACTAGCCCCGGGGATCAGGGCGGGCGCAGACGCGTTGGTGATGAGGCTACACGCCAACAGCAAGCCAGAACACAGGAAGACAATGTAGACCGCGATCATCTAATGACCGGCTTTCATCGTCGCTCTCCTTGCGCCCTACATGTGAAGACGAAAGTACGGCTCTAAGGTAACGCTAACCTGAGATTTATATTGTTCAAGTGCGACACTATCAAGTTCGTCGGAGGTCCGTAGCTATGAGGTCAGGAAGAGGCGTCGGTTGCTGGCCGCGCGCGGCCAGCCGCTCAAGCCTGCACGCCGAGGCCGCGCAGCAGCGCGCCGACGACGTAGGCGACCGCCGCGGCCAGCCCGCCGACCAGCAGCATCTCGATGCCGCTGCGCAGCGGCTTCTGGCCGGTCACCAGTACTTTGGCGGCCCCCAGGCCAAAAAGGGCCAGCGCCGACAGCGCCAGCGAGGTTGCGAACGCGACGCCAGGAGGCACAGGCGCAACCAGCCCCGCCAGATAGACCATCAGCGGGACGCTGCCCGCCGCGATGAAGGCCGCCAGAGTGGCCGCGGCGTTCTTGAGCGGATTGCCCTCGTTGCGGAGCATCCCCAGCTCATCAATCATCATGGCATTCACCCACCGCTCCTGATCCCGGCTGTGGATCTCCACCAGTTGGCGGGCGTCCGCATCCGAGTAGCCGCGGGCGCGGTACAGCTCCAGCAATTCGGCGCGTTCGCCATCGGGAACGTGCTGGACCTCCCAACGCTCGCGGGTGCGTTCCTGCTCGTAGTATTCCTGCTCGCTCTTGGTCGAGAGGTAGGCGCCTGTCGCCATCGAGAAGCCATCTGCCAGCAGATTGGCCAGACCCAGGATCAGGATCACGTTGGTTCCCAGGTTGGCGCCGGCTACGCCGCTGACCACGGCAAAGGTGGTGATGATGCCGTCAAGCCCGCCATACACCAGGTCGCCGATGTATTGCGCTTCTCCGCCAGCGTGCCGTTCGCGCGCCGCGTGCGCGATCCGCCTGAAGTCGTGCGCGGCGGCTGAGGCCGCCTTATCGCCCCTGGCAAAGGCCTGGCGCGCCTCGTCCAATCTTTTGCTGATACTCATTCCCAAACCTCGCCATCTCGCGTTGCCAGAAGACCGTGCTCGGCCGCCAGCCGCTGCGCAGCGCGCCAGTCCTCGATCGTGTTCACATTGAAGAACGACAGCCTGGCGGGATCGAGAAGGTCGCACTCCTCGGCTGTGACCGCGCGCGTGCGCACGTGGGGCAGAAAGCAGGTCATCTGGCGCTCGCCCACGGCCAACCTGGTCTCGATGGCCGGCAGGCAGCTCCGCCGATAGAGCGCGTGGAGCGGCTCCCACGAGGGTTCTGCGGTCGCGCTAACAGGCATCTGCGGCACAACGGCATCGAAGCCAGGCGCCAGCTCGATCATGCGCGCCGCTAGCGCCAGGCTCACGAACGGCATGTCGGCCGCCAGCGCCAGGAGCAGCTCGCAGCGGGCGACGCTCAGCCCCGCGTGGAGTCCTGCCAGCGGCCCGGCGCCCGCGAAGCTATCGGCGACGATCCGGCTGGGCACGCCCTGGCCGCGCAAAGAATCCGCAAACGCGGCAAGACGCCCAGGCGCATTGGCGCTGAGCAGAATCTCGCCGGCGACCGGCAGCACGCGGCGGACGACCCACTCGATCAACGGCCTGCCATCGAGCTCCATCCAGATCTTATCCTGACCCATGCGCCGGCTGCGACCGCCGGCCAGGATCAGCACCGAAACCGCGTCTTCTGCCACTTGCACCCCCGCCAGATTTCGCAGCCTTGCTTCCTGGGCGTCAAGGCAGGCGGTTGAACCAGAGGAGCGAAAGCGCAGCCGCGGCCAAGAGGATGGCCGCCGCGATCCCGGTGAAGAGCGCCGTGATTTCGGTATGCTGCTTTCTGAAAACGGGCTGCGTGCTCAAGTCCTGATAGATCGTGTGCAGGTCCTGTTCGGTCGCCGCGTTGAAGTAGTCGCCGTCCGTCGCCTCGGACAGACGCTTCAGCGTCACCTCGTCCAGCCGCACGCGCATAGAGCGGCCGCCGAAGTGCAATACGGTCCCCTCCACGCTGCCAACCCCCACCGTGTAGACCCGCACCCCGCGCGCGGCGACTCGCTCCACGATCTCGAGCGGCCGCGGCCCCCGATTGCTCTCGCCGTCGCTGAGCAGGACGATGATAGCCGGCTCATACACGCCCTTGGGCACCGGGGTCGGCGTGGGTAGGGTTGAGCTGAGCGTCGCGCTGGACTCGATGTCGGCCGCCTCGAAGATCGCATCGAGCGAGGTGAGCAGCCCAGACCCGATCGCGGTGCCGCGCTGGAATGCCAACCGGTTGATCGCGGCGATCACCTGTTCCTTTTCGGCCGTCGGCGCCTGCACGAGGAATGCGTTGTCGCTGAAGGAGACGACGCCGATCCTGACGCCCGTCGGTTGCCGTTCGACAAACGCACGCGCAGCCGATTTGGCTGCCTCCAGGCGATTGGGCTTCAGGTCCTCGGCTCTCATACTGCCCGAAACGTCCATCGTCAGGATGACAGTTCCCTCCTGGGCGGGCAGGGTGACGACCGATGCCGGCCGCGCCAGCGCCATGAGCATCAGCGCCAGGCCGAGGAGAAAGATGGCCGGGGGCGCGTGCCGGCGCCAGCCCGGCCCGCGGCCCAACGCCTCCTTCACCAGCGAGAGGCTGGCGTAGCGCAAGGCATACCGGCTCCGCCTGCGCTGCGCCAGCACATAGAGCAAGACGAGCACAGGGATCAAGAGCAACAGCCACAACATCATGGGCCATTGAAACTGCATCTTCACCTCAACACCCGGCCGCATCGGCCGCTAATGGGGTTTGGCAAGCTGCTTCTGCTGCCGCCGGCGTCCGGCGAACTCCACGATTGCCCGGACCAGATCATCTTCCGTCGAGAGCGAGAGCAGATCAACGCGCGCCCGGCGCAGCGCCGCCTCGAGGCTGGCCTGTCGGCGCTGCGCAGCTTCGTGAAAACGTTGGCGAAACCGCCGATCGTGCGTATCCACCAGCAGTTGCTCGCCAGTCTCCGCGTCCTGCATCAGCGCCAACCCGATGTCAGGCAACTCCTGTTCACGGCGATCCCACAACTGCACGGCCAGCACCTCGTGTCGGCGGCACAACATCCCCAGCGGCGCTTCCCAGCCGCCCGCGCTGATGAAATCGGACACTACGAAGATCAGCGATCGGCGCCGAATCGTGCGCAGGGCATTCTCGAACAACAGGCCCAGATCGGTGAAAGGCGCGGCCGGCAGCCGCGGCTGTTCGATCAGATCGTTGATCAGGCGCAGCACATGCAGACGGCCGCCGGCCGGCGGGATCACATGCTCGACCTGGCCGCCGAACAGAATGGCCCCGGCCCGGTTGCCCCGCCGGGTGAGCAGCCGGGCGAGCACCGAGACGAAATCCACCAGGCGATCGCGCTTCAGGCTGTTGACCGTCCCGAAATCCACCGACGGGCTGAGATCGAGCAGAAACCAGGCGGTGATGTCGCGATCTTCGATGTATTGGCGGACGTAGGGCGTCGTCAGCCGCGCGGTGACGTTCCAGTCTATGTGGCGGATGTCGTCGCCGGGCTGATACTCGCGCAGACCGGCCAGGTCAAGCCCGAACCCGCGGAACAGGCTGCGATAGTCGCCTTGCAGGATGCCGTCGAGGCGACGGATCACCTGCCAGTCCAGCCGCTGGAGAATTTGCTCAGGCGTTGGCGTTGATGACGGCATGTTGTTGCAATGGCAGCGCCGGCAAAGGCACCTGATCCAACACCCGCGCCAGGATCATGTCGCTGGTTACATTGTCCGACAGCGCCTCGTAGGAGAGGATCAGGCGATGGCGCATCACATCGAGCGCCATATCCTGCACATCGCCGACCAACACGTAACTGCGGTCGCGCAGAAGAGCCAGCGCCCGCGCGGTGAGGATCAGGTTGATCGAGGCGCGCGGGCTGGCGCCATAGAGGATGTAGGCCGCGATGTCATCCAGCCCGTACTCGACCGGCCGCCGCGTCGCGGCGACGAGCTGCACTGCGTATTCCATCAGGGCGGGGTCCGCGTATACCTGGTCGGCTGCGCGCTGGAGCTCGATCAGTTGCGTTGTGGTCAGCGCCATTTCCACGGCCGGCAGCGCGGCGGTCATCCGCTCGACGATGATGAACTCCTCCTGGTTCGTCGGATAGCCGATCAGCACCTTCATCATGAAGCGATCTACCTGCGCTTCGGGCAGCGGGTAGGTGCCTTCGGTCTCGATCGGGTTCTGCGTCGCCAACACCAGGAAGGGGTCGGGCACCTTGTGGGTGTCGCGGCCAATCGTCACCTGTCGTTCCTGCATCACTTCCAGGAGCGCGCTCTGCACTTTGGCGGGCGCCCGGTTGATTTCATCGGCCAGCAGGAGGTTGGTGAAGACCGGGCCGAACGATGTGCTGAACTCGCCGGTCTTCTGGTTGTAGATGCGCGTGCCCACCAGGTCCGCAGGCACCAGGTCGGGCGTGAACTGGATGCGCTTGAACTCGCCTCCGATGACCTGCGCCAGCGTCTTGATGGCCAGCGTCTTGGCTAGGCCAGGCACGCCCTCCACGAGCAGATGTCCGCGCGCCAACAACGCCACCAGCATCCGCTCCAGCAGGTGATCCTGCCCGACGATGATCTTCTTGACTTCGTACAGCGCGTGTTCCATGAGGGACGCGGCGCCGGTGTTGGACAGGGTGTTTGACATTGAGTTGCTCGCAAGGAAAGCGTGAAACGGGAAGCGTGAAGCGACGCGAACTCCGCAACACGCGATACGTTAGAACGGCGGGGAGCCGGCCGCGCTCGCCGCCACATCAATCGGCACTGCAAAACCGATGCCGATGAAAACGGTCTGATCTGTGGGGTTCGCCAGCGCAGTGACGATGCCCACGACCTCGCCATCGCGATTGAGCAGCGGGCCGCCAGAGTTGCCGGGATTCACCGCAGCGTCGAATTGAATGAGTCCCTCTGTCGCCTCTTCGCTGTTGGGCAGCCTGAAGCGGCGCTCCAGGCCAGAGATTACTCCCGCCGTGACAGTGTGTCGGAGCCCAAACGGATTGCCGACGACGATCGCCTCGTCGCCGACCTGGAGCAAGGCCGGACTGCCCAGGACGGCCGGGATGAGCTGCGGCGGCGGCTGCAACGCCTTGAGCACGGCGATGTCCTTGTCGCCCAGCTTGCTGACGATAGCGGCCGGCGAAACGGCGCCATCGGGAAAGACAATGGTGATCTCGCTGGCGCCCTGTACCACGTGCAGGCTGGTGAGCACGATGCCGCTCTGATCGAGGATCACGCCCGACCCCAATCCATCTTCAGATTCGCCGTCCCCGGTCACGCGCGTGCGGATGAGCACCACAGAACGCGCGATCAGCTCGTACACGCGCGCCGCAGTGGATGGCGGCGGCGTGGCCGAAGCCATTGCGCGGCCGATGAGCTGGTTGATCGCGCGTTCCGTCAGGCGCGGGGGGCCAGGTTGCAGCGTGTTGTAGACCAAGAGGCTGAGAAAAGCGAGCAGGACCCCTGCGGCGATCAGCGCAAGGTTCTGCCAGGCGAGGCGGATGCGCGGCCGCGCTTTGGCTGGCGTCGGAGGCGTTGGGGACGCCGGCGGCGTCAGCCGGGATCGGGGCGGCCTGAGCGGAGGCCGCGGGGAAACGGACCGGACGCGCGGCAGTTCGACGGGTGTGGAACGGCCTGTAACCAGTTTCGGCTTTGGCTGGCGAACAGGAGGGGGGATCCGTGAACTGCTTTCCGGCGGCGGTGGCTGAGTCTGCTTACCCTGGAAGATCCCGAACATGCCTTCATCTCGCGGCTTGAATCAGGGCTGGCAAGGACAGTATACCGCATCTCCCTGCCACGTCAAAACTCGCGATTGTCACTGAGCGCCTCAGTTCGCAGACGCGGCTGGCGGTCGGATCGCCTCCCATTGCCGCGCAACCTGCATTTGCACCTCGTTCAGGTGCCGGTAGAGGCCAGGCCGCGCCATCAACTCGCGGTGCGCGCCGCGCTCGACGATGTGTTTGCCATCCAGCACCACGATCATATCGGCGTTGCGGATGGTGGAGAGGCGGTGGGCGATGATGATCGTAGTCCGGCCAGCCATCAGCCGCTCCAACGCCTGTTGGATCAGCATCTCGGTCTCGGTGTCCACCGATGACGTGGCCTCGTCCAGGATCAGGATCGGCGCGTCCTTCAACACGGCGCGGGCAATGGCCAGCCGCTGCTTCTGTCCGCCCGAGAGCTTCACCCCGCGCTCGCCGATCAGTGTGTCATAGCCCTGCGGCAGGCGCTGGATGAACTCGTGCGCATTGGCGATCTGCGCGGCGCGGATCATCTCTGCCTCTGTAGCATCGGGCTGGCCGAAGAGGATGTTCTCTCGCACGGTCCCGTGGAACAAAAAGACGTCCTGCAGCACGATGTTGATCTGGCGGCGACTTCGGGCTGTTCCTGCAGCAGCTCGGCTACGCGATCGCCGCCTGCCAACGCCTCCTGAATGCTCTCCCAGGCGCCGCTGAGCACACGCACGGGATGATAGAACAGGTTCAAGTAAAGGAAGAAGGCGACCAGGTCCTCGATGGGCAGGGTCTGCTGAAACGCGAGCCGGCCGCCGAAGTAGATCACCACGACTGCGCCCAGCGAGAAGGCGAAGTCAATGAACGGCTCGAAAGTGGCCATCAGCCGCAGCGCCCGCAGCAGCGAGTCGCGGTAGCGATGGATGTGCTTGCCGATGCGCAGCGCCTCGCGCTCTTCCTGGGTGAACGCTTTGATCTCGCGGATGCCGGAGAGGTTGTCGTTGAGCGTGGCATTGAGCTGGCCCAGTTCGCGCTGGCGCTCGCGGAAGGCCGGCCGCACGTAGCGCGCAAACGCTCGCATGGCCACCGCGATCAGCGGGATCGGCGCCATGCTGAGCAGGGTCAACTGCCAGTTCATGCTGAAGAGCACCGCGCTGACCCCAACCAGCGTCAGGACATTCACCAGCACATCTGGCACGGCATGAGAGATCAACCGCTCGAAGAGGTCCGAGTCGTTGACCATGCGCGACATCAACTGACCGGTCTGTTTGTCTTCGTAGAAGCGCAACGACAGGCGTTGCAGGTGCTCGTAGATGTGCCGGCGCACATCCGACACGACGCCCCAGCCCGCCACGTGCGCCATGTAGGAGCGCGTGAACTGCAGGCCGGCGCGCGCCACATAGAGCCCCAGCAGCAAGAGCGCCAGCCGCGTCACCAGCGCCAGGGCCGTCTGGTCCCAGAGTTGGTCTTTGACCGCGGCGATCAGGGTGCGGATGACCCAAGGGACTACCAACTGCACGCCCACCAGCGCGATCATGCTGACGACTGTGAGAATGAGCGGCCCCATGTAGTTGTGGGCGTATCCGAAAACGAGACGCAAGGTGCGCATCTTGAGAGAATCCTTTGCCGAAAGTCAGTCGCCCTACTGCAGCCAGGCGCAGAGGGCAACCTGCGTCACGATACGCCTTTCGGCAGGGACACGATATGACTTGCGTCATAACACCCATGCGTGCGGCGCTGGTCAGCGTTGCTTGGAGTGTTTGGCAGATAGACGATCTCGGCGGGTCAGCGCGTGACCGTGCTGACTGGCGACCGTGTAGCAGGCGGCCGGGCCACGGGCCGATCGGCATCGGCAGCGGTTGGCGGCGGCCAGCCTTTCGGGTATAGGGTTCTGGATCCCTGGTCGCCGCTCGTGGAGAACGTCAACCCGCGCAATGTCAGCAACAACCCTTACGTAGACTACGAACCGGTCTGGCTTAAGTGAGGCGCCCCCATGCTTCGTGCGCATCTATCCCTACAGCGGTCGCAGCAGCCAGCCCTACCGGTTGGCCGCGTCGTGGGGCGGGACGGAGCAGGGCAAAGAAACGATAATCGTAGACTGGGGCAAGCCGGCGATGAGGGGCCGTAACAACGAAGACTGGATCAAGATAGCGCTGAGTCATCTACCGGAGGATGCAAGCCGGCCGCGACCCATTCGCGCGACGAGCGGTCATGCGAACAGATCGCCACGGCCGCGGATCACCTTGAACGGCCAGCGTACCCGTACCCGACCGATTTCAACGATCACCAACGCGCCGGTCAAATCCTTCCCGGAGAGACTTGCCAGACCACCGAGGAGTTCCTGGTGCATCCTGGCCGTGGGGAGTTCGTCCGGTATGCGCACAACCACGATGCCGGCGTGTGAGCCGAGCGGGAAACGGAGCGTGTTCGTGAACCCTTTGTCGGCGCTGATCACGATCTGGGCGTGAGCCTGGGCGTAGGCGAAGACCTCGCTATCGCTATGGCCGCGCAGGCCGACGCCGCGCACGTCTTCGGCCTCATGCCCTGCTTCAGCCAGCACTTGGGCCGTTGCCCGTGGCAGGTCTTCATCCACCAGAAAACGCCAGATCATGCGACCAGCCTGATCTCTTCTTCGGCCAGCGAGCGCGCCGCATAGAGCAGAACGGCCTGGATGTCGTCTATCGTAAGAGCATAGTCATTGGCGATCTCGACTGCGGTCATGCCGGCGGCCAACTTCGCCAGCACCAGGTCAACTGGAACGCGGGTACCCTGGATGACCGGCCGGCCGAAACGGATGGCAGGGTCTACGATGATGCGAGGAGATAATTGCAGCGCCACTATACTACTCCCTGAAAACGGCTGATTTGGGTCGGTCTTGCGTACTTCGTCTGTAGCTCACGTTCAAGACGAGTATACCAGGGGCAGCAGTCAGAGTCAAACGCGTGAATCTGGCCCCAACGAGTGCAATGGCTCTCGTGCTCGATCTGACCAACCTGCCGTCGGGCGCGGACTATGACTACGCGACCTGGCGCTCTCCAATGCGGCCGGCGGCGAGCTGGCCTCGTCGCGCAACGTCGGTACCGCGCCGGAGCATATCGCCAGGGCGGTCGGCGCGGGGCGCTACTACGTGCGGGTGTACCCCTACCAGGGCCGCAGCAGCCAGCCCTACCGGTTAACGGCCGCGAAGGGCATAGCGGGGTCAGGGGAATAGGAGAAGGCCACGAGTGCATTGACAAGCGGCCTGACCCGCGGTAAGATGGGGTTACTGAGCAGCGTCAACCGAAGCCAGTGAGGAGACGAAGTGCGCCACGAGATCGAGATCACCGAAGAAGCTGAATCGGACCTGGATGGCCTTCGGGCCTTCTACCGCGAAGAAATCCTCGATGGCATCGAAGACAACTTGCGCTACGAACCGACGCGCGAAAGCCGGTCACGGATCAAACGGTTGGAACTGCTGGACTCGCCTGCGTACCGACTGCGAGTGGGCGACTATCGAGTCTTCTACGACGTTGACGTGGACGCGGCTGCTGTCTCAGTGCTGCGCGTGATGAGCAAAGAGGAATCGCTGATCTATCTGGCGGAACTGGAGAGAAGACGATGAGAATGATAGAACTGGATACCCTGGACACCCAATTGCAGGATCGAATCCGTGCTGCCGTGGCCGAGCCAGTCCTGATTACCGAGAAAACGCATCCGGTGCTCGTGATCCGGAGCCTGCTCGACGATGATGTGGCGGATGATTTGATCGCACGACACCCTGCTTTCTTGGAAACGATTCGTCGGGCGCGTCAACAGAAAGCCGCGGGGCGCGTCCGCCGGCTAGAAGAGGTGCGGCAGAAGTATGAAGTAGACGAGGCGGCGAACCGGTGACCTGGGAGCCAGACTGATGATAGCTACGTTGACCTGGCGGCCGCAACGACTCTCGTGCTCGACCTGACCAACCCGCCATCATTTTCCCCAGTCCGACAGCACGGTCAACTCCATCTCTGGCGCCACGGGGTCATTGGTCTTGACTTTGACCCGGAAATCGTGCGGGCCTTCCATGCCCTTGTGCATGGTGAATTCCATCCAAAGCTGCGTGCTTTGCCCAGGCTGGATGGTCGTCGAACCGACGACCGCCTTGGGCGGTCAGCAGCCCTGCCGGACTTCGACGATCGGTTTGTTGAGGATCTGCAGCGGCTGGTCCCCGACGTTAGTGAGCTTGAAGGTGGCCTTCACCGGAATGTCCAGCGGCACTTTGCCGAAGTCCATCGTTTTCTGGTCAACCGCCAGCCGCGGCATGTTGGTCGCCAGGATGGGGATGTCCGATGCGCCCGCTGGCGCGCCAGGTCTCTGCACGAGCAGGAGCCCAAGCACGATCAGCAAGACTGCGGCGCCAGCCGCCAGGAACGGCAGCAGTCTGCGCGACGAGGACGGAACAGGTTTGATCGTTCGGTCCCTTGGAAGTCGTTTGGCCCTGGGTGGCATCGTTTCCTCCTGTGATTGAACTGCAAGTTACTTCCCAAACAGAAACGTCCTGAGATAGGCGATCATCGCCCACTGCTCTTCGTCCGAATAGAGCGCCCCGAACTCTGGCATGCCGGTACCCATGCCCCCGCGCAGCAGCTTGCCCTGGAGCAGCGCGTCGCTGGCCGCCAGCATCGCCCCGGCGTCGGTGAAGTCGCTTGGGCCTTTGGGCATCACCGGCTCCATTTTCGCCATGCCGGGCAGATTTACCCCGGCCGGCCCCTTCCCTTTGCCGTCTGGGCCGTGACAGGCCGCGCAGTCGCGGGCGTATAGCGTCTGCCCGCGAGCCAGGGCTGCGGGCTTGACATCTTTGAGCCAGGCCCATGCCACCAGGCTCCATACATCGTCGTCGCTCAGCGCGGCGTTGGCCAGATCGGCCCGCAGGGTTTGAAACGCGCCGGCGGGCGTGCGCGTGCGCCGGCGGGCCGGGTCGGCCAGTTCTGGCGGCAGGGCCGCGTTCAACTCTGCGCCCACTCCAATGGACGGCCGCGTGGCGGGCGTGACCTGCGCCGCGTGGCGCATGGCGTCAATGTCAATACCGAGCTGTTGGTAGAGGGGGACATCTCCGCCTGCCGAAGTGAGCATACCTCCTGCCCCCTCCCCTGCGAGGGGCGACCTCTCCCCCACCCCCTTCCCTGGCAGGGAAGGGGGCCGGGGGGTTAGGCCAGTCACCTCGATCACCCCGCGCATCCGCCAATGATCCACGCCGCACCAGCGGGTGCAGGCGAAGGCATAGCGACCCGGTTTGTCCGGCGTCACGTCCACCTCGACCACCGTGCCGGGGTAGATCTCATCCACGTTCACCCCCAGGCCGGGGATGGTCAGGCCGTGCACCACATCGGGCGAGCTGATGCGCAACCGCACCGTCTCGCCGGCGCGCAGCGTCAGCCGATCGGGGCTGAACCCACCCTGCTCCGGCACGCGGGCCGCGATGTTGACGATCCTGATGCCGGCGGCGGTTGGCTGCTGACGCCAAACCTGATAGCCGAGCAAGAAAGACGGCAAGACCAGCAGGATAGCCAGGATGACCAGGAGTGCGAACCGATCGCGACGCTGCATGATCGCCTACGCCATGTAGAGGGTGAGGAGCGCCACGACGGCCAGTGTACAGAACGCGCTCACAGGCAGCGCGGCCGCCGGGCGTTGCCCGTGCTGGCGCGCGGTGCGCAAGGTCAGCGCCACGGCCGTCGCCAGGCCCACCAGCAGCACCGGTATCTGCAAATAGGAAATCATCCCCGTAAGGTAGGGGGTCCAGGCCATGTTCGCGGTCCCGAACAGGTCCCAACCCCACCCGAAGGGATCTGAAAGCGCCGGCCACGCATACGACACGTTGGTCAGGGTGAAGGACAAGGTGAAAGCGATCCAGATCGCCAGTCCCAGCGGCACGAGCGCGATCGCGTAGCCGGCGAACAGCGTAGCGTGTTTCGACCCCCGGCCGGCGGTCTTGCCAGGCGCAGGTTCGCCGTCGCCCCCCAGCAGTTGACCGAAGCGCACGCACAGCCAGAAAAGGCCAGGCGTCAGCACTGCACTGAACAGCAACAGGACTGCGGCGTAGGCAAACCAGCTCGGCGCGCCCACCGCACGCGCCGTCGCCTTCAGCCAGCCATCCGGGCCAATCAACACCACAGAGTAGACAAAGGCGGCGGCCAACATCATCAGCCCGTTGAAGGCTTCATCCAGCCGCCGGCCGCGCGTGTTGAGCAGGTCCGTGCCAGGCATCTGAATGTAGAACGCAACGTTGTCACGGTTGCAGGTGCGCAGGCACTCGCCGCACATGCTGCACAGGGTGTTGGTTTCGAGCCTGGCCGGCAGATTGAAGTAGGGGCAGCCGTAGCCCGCGTCGCTGCCGACGTAGCAACTCTTCTGCGTGTGCGTCGCACAGACGGCAGGGTCTTTGACGCGCACCGCCAGCGGCGCGACCTGGCCGTAGACGCCGACAAAGCCACCGATGGGGCACAGGTAGCGACAGAACGACTTGCGCTCGAAGAGCAAGCTCACGGCGAGCGAGACGACGATGAACAGGATCAGCGTGAGCGCCGTGACCAGTGGGCTGGTCAGGATCAGCGCGGAGAAGAGCGCCACCGCCAGGAAGCCGAAGTTCTGCGCCCAGATGTTGCGCAGGAAGCGCGGCCAGGGTCGCGGCCTGCCCCTGGCGGCCTTCCGGAACAGTCGGGTGGCGCAGGTATACAGCTTGCCGCCTGGTCGTGCAATGAGAATGCTGCGGCGCTGCAGCCAGTCGCCGGGCGCAGGGATGGGGCAGACGCTGCACCAAAACCGGCCCAGGAGCGGTACGAGCACCAGCTTCAGGAGCGCCCACCATACCAGCCATACGTAGATGATGCCAAAGTTGTGATTGCCCGCGGGCGTGCCGAGGAGGCCGGTCAGGATGACTACCACGAACACGGCCAGCGTGAGGACTGTGATCCCCCACTGAAGCCAACGTCCGCGCAGCAGGCGATTGACCCAGGGCGTGTCGCTGATGGCCCAGCGCATTCAAGCTCTCCAGAAGGCGACCAGGGCGCCGGCTGCCACGAGCAGGCTGGCCGCCACCGCGCGCAGCCAGGTGAGATTGGGGCCGACGACCAGCTTGCCGATCATGAACGGGTGCAGGTTGCCGCAGGGGATTGCACAGCGGAAGTGAAAGGCGCCGTCCCGGTCAGCCACAAAGCTGAGTCGCCCGGGCTGGCCCGGCTCAGCCTGCGTCCTGATCTCATAGCCGTCAATGTACAGCCCGTGCACGACATCGCTTGACTCCAGGTTGATGACGACCGTATCTCCACGGTTGACGCGCACTGTCCCGGGCTCGAAAGCAAATCTGCTTGCATTGATCGTCAGTTGCCGTTCCTGGGGCGCGGCGTTCAGCGCCGGCAGCGGCGCCAGCAGGGCCACGAACACAAGCGCGAGCGTGACACCGCCGGCGAGCCATTGCGTAGTGCGTGATGCGTATTGCGTAATCCTTGTCACCCCGTCACCCTGTCACTGATTCGCCGGCCCAAACTTGCTGTAAGTATCCACGATCTGCCGCCGGATTTCGGTCGCCGATTTGCCCTCGGCCGTCATCTTCATCACATCCGCGGCGATGTCCACGCAGATGCTGCACCCCAGCGCGTGGTCGTCGAAGATCGGCTTGCCGTCCGCGCTGAACTCTTTGATGTAACAGGCCAGATTGCTCTTGTGGCCGATGACGCCGCAGCCACAGTAGCATGGCACGTTCGCCAGCGCGTCCGGGTTGGCGACGGCGAACTGATAGGCCGTGCGCACCGTGGCCGGCGCATTCTGAATCGGCTTGGGTAGCGCCGAGACGGGCGCCAGCTGGACCTTGTTGGCCGCTGACCCGCTTGCGCCACAGGCTGCCAGCAGGACGGCGCCGATTAGCAGGGTCAGAAGCAGAAAGAAGAGTCGTTTTGCCAAAGCATTGCTCCTGATTCAGACATTCAGGGGCAGTATACCAACCGGGGGTCAGACCGGTAAGCGCCGTCCGGCGGGTCGGGAGTGCGCCATTTGGCGCGGCGGCCCGGCCGTGCCGCAAGCTACCAGCCTGCGCCCACCCGCGCCGAATGGCCTGACGCGATCTGCGTCAGAACACTCTTGACGCGGCGGTCCGGCTGCGCGATGATAAGGGTGAAGTTGCGAATCGGCCCGCAGCACGGCGCTCTGCGCTGCCGCTTCGTTACAGAAAGTGAGGGTACATCTATGATGGGTAGTTGGGGTTGGGGCATGGGGCTGTTGGGCGGCCTGGGCATGCTGCTGTTTTGGGCGCTCGTCATCGGCCTGGTGGTCTGGCTGGTCGTAACGCTCACGCGTTCGGGCCAGAGCAACGCCTCGCGCGGCGCGCAGCCCGATTCGGCGCTGGAGACCTTGCGCCGCCGGCTGGCCGCCGGCGAGATCACGCTGGACGACTTCGACCGGCTGCGGCAGAAGCTCGGCGTTTGAGACATATGGTTACACAAAGCGTCGCGCGGCATCCTCAGATGCCGCGCGACTCGCGTAATCGGAGTGCATAATATGAAGATACCGATCCTCGTTGTGTTGTGGCTCGTCGCAGGAGTGGCATTGAGCGCCTGCGCCGCGGCGCCAACGACGCCGCCATCCGCGCCTTCGCCTGCAGCGACCGCTGCGGCGATTACTCAGATCACTCCAGATCAACTGGATGCCATGTTCGCAAAGCCGAAGGATTTCACGCTGGTCAACGTCCATACTCCCTATGAGGGCGAGCTGCCCAAGACCGATCTCGCGATCCCTTACGACCAGATCAACGCTAACCTGGGGCAACTGCCTGGCAAGGATGCCAGAATTGTGCTATACTGTCGCAGCGGACGCATGAGCGACATTGCCGCGCGACAGCTGGTTGATTTGGGTTACACGCACATCTACGACCTGACGGGCGGCATGGTCGCGTGGGAAGCCAGCGGGCGCCCGCTGGTTCAGAAGTAATCCTGCCACGTGCTGGAGGGCTGTGCGCCATGACAAGTTCTGCCCCGTTGCGCGTCTTGCTCGCCGATGACCACGCCGTGGTGCGCAAGGGCATTCGCGAGTTTCTGGAAGAGGACGGCGAGGTCACGGTCGAGGCCGAAGCCTCCAGCGGAGCCGAGGCGGTGCGCCTGGCTGGCGAGCGTCGGCCGGCCGTGGCCGTGCTCGATGTGCAAATGCCTGGCATGAGCGGCATCGAAGCCACGCGGCAGATCAAGGCCGCCTACCCCGACATTCGCGTGCTGATCCTCACTGCTTACGATGAAGACCCCTACGTCTTCGCCCTCTTGCGCGCGGGCGCGGACGGCTACATCCTGAAGAATAGCGACCCCGACGACCTGGTGCGCGCGGTGAAGGCCGTAGCGGCTGGCGGCAAGGTGCTGGCGCCCGACGTTGCAGCGAAAGTGGTCGCGCAGATGGTCTCCGGCAAGCCCGCGGCGGCCGCCGAACAGGTCGAGCCGCTGACCGAGCGCGAGCTGGAGGTGCTGCGCCTGGCCGCCGGGGGCCTGACGAACAAAGCCATCGCTGCCGAGTTGGGCCTCAGCGACCGCACCGTTCAGGGGCATCTGGCCAGCATCTACGGCAAGCTGGCCGTGGCCAGCCGCACCGAGGCGGTAACGAAGGCGCTCAAGATGGGCTGGCTGGTGCTGGATGATGCCTGAGACGACCGACAGCCCGCCGCGGCGGGGCCATCGGCTGCTGCGCGGCCTGCGCGCCCAACTGCTGCTCTGGACGATCCTGCCGCTGGCGGTCGTGTTGGTGGCGCTCTCGCTGGCTGGCGTCACGCGCCACCGCCAGGCCATGACCCGGATGGTGGAAGATCGCGACCGCGGGCTGGCCACGGCCGAAGCCAATCGCCTGGGCCGCGAGATCGCGCAGCAGACCGCCACGCTCACACGGTTGGCTGCGACGCTGCCCGCGCTTGCGGCCCCTTCCGCCGCCTTTTCCCTGCCAGATGGTGTGACTGGCGGCGCCGGCGAGGGCCTGGCGCTGCTGGACGCTCGTGGCCGCCTGCTGGCGGCTTCGCCGGCCGCAGGCGGCTGGTCCAACGCCCCCCTTTCAGCTATCCTGGCTGCGCGTACCGCGGCTGTTGGTTCTCCCCAGTATGAGACCGACCTTACCGGCGCCGAAGCCGCCCGACTGCTGATAGCTGTGCCTGCCGGCGACAAGGCCGCCTTGATCGCCGCGCTGCCCGTCGAAACGCTCGACCTGAGCGCAAGCAGCTTGATGATGGAAGGCGAGGCCCAGGGCGTCATGTTGGTGCTGGATCGGACCGGACGCCGCGTCCATCATCATGACCCCCGCGGCTTGATCCCGGATGCAAGCATCTTCGCAGACCTACCCGCGACTGGCTCTGGCTCGACCTACTTGCGCGACCGCCTCGGCCGCGAACTGCTCGTCTCCTATGCGCAAGTCGAGCCGCCTGGCTGGACGCTGATCACCGCGGAGGATGTGCGCGCCATCACCGCGATGGGGATGAGCGTCGTCGAAGTATTGCCGTTGCTGCTGCTCTTCGTCGCGGTCGTCGCGCTGCTGGCCGTCTCGCTAGGGGTCATCAACGTGGTGCGGCCGTTGCAAGAGCTTGACCGACGGGCCGGCCGCGTCGCCTGGGGCGATTTCGACGCTGTCGCTCAGCCGGTGGGCGGGGTGCAGGAGATTGACGATTTGCGCGCAACGCTGGCTCAGATGGCGGCGCGGATTCGCGCCTATCAGGCCGGGATGCGCGACTACTTGACTGCCATCACCCAGGGCCAGGAGGCTGAGCGCAGCCGTCTGGCGCACGAGCTTCACGATGTGGCCATCCAGGGGCTGATCGCATTGAAGCAGCGCGGCCAGATGGCGTCGAAAGCTCTGGCGCACGATCCAGCTCGCGCCAGCGCACGGCTCCAGGAGCTGACCGGCTTGATTGACGAGGAGATCGTCAGCTTGCGCCGGATCATCGGCGACCTGCGACCGATCTACCTGGAGGACCTCGGGTTTGTGCCCGCGCTGGAGATGCTGGCCCGCCAGACCGAGGCGCGCTACGGCCTTCGTGTGCACCTGACGGTGCAGGGTCAGGTGATCCGCCTGGCTCCCGATCTGGAGCTGGCCGCCTATCGGATCGCCCAACAGGCGCTGGACAATGTAGCCGCCCATGCCCACGCGGGCAACGCCTGGGCAGAGATCGTATTCGCTGCCGACAGCCTGACCCTGCTGGTCTGTGACGACGGCGTCGGCTTCACCCCACCCGATCAGCCGGCCGACCTGGCCCGGCAGGGGCATTTCGGGCTGATGGGGATGCGCGAGCGCGCTCTGCTCTACGGCGGCCAGCTCACCATCACCTCTGCCCCTGGTCAGGGCGCCGTCGTCACCGCGCGGCTGCCGTTGCTGCACTGAGAACGCCCCTCCTGTCACACTGAGGCTCTGGCATCGCCCCCCCCCCGTTCCGCTTGCCACAACCGCGCCGAATGGCGGACCCCAGAACCCGCCGCTTGACGCTGCACAACTCCCCAACTTCGCGCTATGCTGGTGTTCACCGGCCAAAGAAAGTCAGAGTTGAGGTGAAGATGACCATGCGCGGCCAGACCCATTCCGAGACGCTTGTTCTGCTGCTTGCCGTGTGCTGCCTGGTGCCGCTGGCGGCGCTGGCTGCGGTGCTCTACTTGGCCGCGCCGACCTGGCTCGTGGCTTTGGTGGGGCTGTTGGCGCTGGTCCTGCTGGCGCGGCGGCTGATGGCGCTGCTGAACGAAGCAGATGGCGCCGGTTCTTGTCAGGGCGATCCGATACAGCGCGGGCCGTGGACGCACGACCACGACGCGCATTGAAGCCTCGATAACAGGAGAAGAGAAAACAGTCTGCTAAAGAGCCTCTTCGGCTACAATGGCAATCCCACGCTGACCGAGGCGCTGGCCTACGTCGCGTACCTGGCCGGCGTCGGTTGGCTGGTGTTGCGCCAGCCGGTCGCCGCGCGGCTGTTTTAGAGAAGCCTGGCGTGGCCGCCCTCTAGAACGTCGGTCAAGCCCGCCCTGGGGCCGGTCCAGGGGAATGCCAAGCCCGACGGTCGGGCGGTTGAAAACCGCGGCCACCACTGCACAGCTGATCCTTCGGCAAGCTCAGGACAGGCTCGGCGTCGGCTGGCTCTCGTCGCCGCAGGGCGCCTTCGCCAGCGTTGCAGCGACCGTTCGGCTGAGCTCACGACGAAGCCTCGGTCGCCCGTGGCGGATGACTTGACCGGTGTCCTAGCGCGCCACTCAAGGCCCGCCGGCGGTTGAAACCCGCCGGCTGATGTAGCCGCCAATGCGCAGGACAACGCCCGGCCGCTTGCGGCGCGGCGACTCTTGGCATGGCTGGATACCCCGTGACTACTTGACCGACGTTCTAGCTTCCCACCGCGGCTTGTCGCAGCCACGCGCTCGCCCTTCCGGCTGCAACACCGCTTAGCCCCGCCGTGGTTCAGTGACAAACAGGTTCTGTGCGCGAACTTGACACATCGTCAAATCGGCCTATAATATCGCTATCCGATAACGAGAGCCGATAAGATGATTCGCGATCTCTTTCTAGGCTTCATCCGACTGCACATCCTGCACCACGCCGCCGAAGCGCCGATCTTCGGGCTGGACATGATCCGCGAGCTGGCGCGGCATGGTTATGAGCTTAGCCCCGGCACGCTCTACCCGATCCTGCACAAGCTGGCCGCGGCCGGCTATCTGGCGCAGGAGACGCAGGTGGTCGGCGGCAAGCAGCGCAAATACTACCGCGCGACGCCGGCCGGTCGCGCCGCGCTGGCCGAGGCGATGGTCAAGGTGCGCGAGTTGGTAAGCGAGGTCGGTCTCGACTCTACTCCCGCGTAGGAATCTATCCTTAGATGAAACGACATTACCTGTGGGAACTGCAACCCTACTTCCGGCAAGTCGCGGGGCAGTTGATCCTCGGCTCGGTGTGCGGCATCATCATGAACACCGCCATCGTGCTGCCGGCGATCCTACTCGGCCGGGCCATTGATACCGCGCTGGCGTTCGAACGCGGCCAGGCGAGCGCGACCGCGGTGACCTGGGCCGCCCTGGCCTTCGTGGGCGGCACGCTCGCCACCGAAGGCCCGCGCGTGCTCAAGCGCTGGTGGATCTTCACCGGCATCGGCCGCATGATGGCCAACCTGCGCGTCGATGCCATGGCCGGGGTGTTGGCCTGGCCCATGGCGGCCCTGCACACCACGCCCATCGGCGATCTGATGTCGCGCATCATCGGTGATGTGGAAGTGCTGGGCCTGGGGCTGCGCGAGTTCATCAATGAGACCTGGGACACCTTGTTGTTCTCGGTCTCGATGGTGGTGGCCATGCTGATTTATAACCCTGGCCTGTCGGTGCTCGCGCTGCTGCCGGTGCCGTTCGGCATGTGGCTGGGCGAGGCGACCGGCCGCTGGGTGCGGTCACGCACCACGGCGGCCCGCCAGGCCAACGCGGCGCTCACAGCGCTGCTGCAAGAGCAGTTGACCGGCATCCGGGTGCTGCGTCTGTTCGGCTGGTCTCGGACCGCTGTGACCCGCGTCGAGCAGCGCTCACAACGCCTGGCCGACGCCAACCTGGGCGTTGCGCTCCTGCGCGGCGGGCTGACCCCGGTCTACATGGCGGTGATGACCTGCGGCGTGGTGCTGGTGGTGTGGCTGGGCGGCCAGCAGACCGCGGCGGGCCTGATGAGCGTGGGCGCGTTCGTGGGCTATCTCCAGCTTTACCTGCGCTTCACCCAGCGCAGCTTCCGGCTGCCGCAGATGCTCAACTCGATCCAGAGCGGCGGGGTCGCCTACGGCCGCCTCAAACCGCTGCTGGCGCCGGCGCTGCCCGCCGCCGCGGCCACGACGCGCCTGGCCTCGTTTCGGCCCTTCCACGTGGCCGGGATCGAGCGCCAACCCGACCCGTTGCCCAGCGTGCCCCTGCGGCCGCTGGTGGTTTCGCTGGATCACGTGCGCTTCACCTACCCCGGCGCCGCTGCGCCCGCGCTGGATGACGTCTCCCTGGCAATCCCCGCCGGCAGCTTCGTGGCGGTCACCGGGCCGGTGGGTTCGGGCAAGAGCGCATTGGCGCGCGCGCTGCTCGGGCTCTACCCGCTCGACGCGGGGCAGGCGCTGATCGAAGGCGCGCCGGCCGACAAAATGGCTGAGACTGAACGCGCCGCCCGCATTGGCTACCTGCCCCAAGACCCGTACCTGTTCTCGGACACGGTGGCCGGCAACGTGTTGATGGCGCTGGACGAACGGCAAGCCCCTGGGCAAGCCAGCGCCGCCGGCGCCGTCGCCACGGAGGCGCTGGCGGTCGCCGCGCTGGAGGAGGACGTGCGGGGCATGCCCGACGGCCTGGGCACACAGATCGGCGAAGGCGGCATCCGCCTTTCGGGCGGACAGCGCCAACGCATCGGGCTGGCGCGGAGCCTGGCCGCGGGCACGCCCAATCGGCCGGGCCTGCTGGTGCTCGACGATCCGTTTTCCGCCGTGGATGTTGAGACCGAAGCGTGCATCGTGGCCGCCCTGCGCCAGGCCTACGGACCCGCCGCGGCGCCTGCGCGCCGGGCTACCATCCTCCTTTGCTCCCACCGGCTGGCCGCGTTCCCCCAGGCGGACCGGGTGATCGTGTTGGAGCGGGGGCGCATCGTCGAACAGGGCACGCATGAGGAACTGATGCAGGCGGCGGGTCTCTATGCCGCCATCTTCCGGGCGCAGCGCACGGTGCTGGCGGCAGAAGCCGCCCAGTCGGCGGGGAGGACGGCATGAGCGCAACAACAACCTCTTCGAGGGCCGGCCAACCGGCCGGTGTGCCGTGGCGGCAGGTGGCCGCGATCATCTGGCCGTGGCGCGGCCGCCTGGCGCTCATCGCGGGCAGCGTGTTGCTGGCCGCGGTGCTGGAAGTCGTTCCGCCGCTGATCACCCAGGATCTGATCGACAACCACCTGACGATCGGCCGTCGCGACGGCATTCTGCCCCTGGCGCTGCTGTTTCTGGGCGCCACCATCGCCGTGCAAGGCGTGAACTTCGTGACCAACTATGTCACGGCCGGCGCGTCGCAGGCGGCGCTGCATCGGCTGCGGGTGCGCCTCTTTGCCCACCTGCAGGCGCTGCCGCTGAGCTACTACGACCACACGCCGCTGGGCGACACGATCAGCCGTTGCACGGCCGACGTCGAGACGGTGGACACCCTCTTTTCCACGGGCGTCGCGCGCGTGATGGGCGATCTGGTGCGGCTGGTCACGGCCGGCATCGCCATGGTGGCCGTCAGTCTGCCGCTGGCGCTGGTCGCGACGCTGGTGGCGCCGCCGCTGGTCGTGCTGACGCGGGCGTTCCAGGCGCGGGCGCGCGCGGCCGAGCGCGACAACCGCCGCGCCGTCGGCGTGCTCAATGCGCACTTGCAAGAGGTGTTCGGCGGGGTTGAGGTGGTGCGCGCCTTCAGCCGGGCTCCGGCGTTCGTGGCCCGCTTCCGCCACGCCGCCGCGCGTGCGCTGGCGGCGCACAATCGGTCCACGGCCTACGTCTCGCTCTACCCGCCGTTGACTAACACGATGGCCGCTGTCGCCGTGAGCATCCTGCTGTGGGCTGGGGCC
>VGOD01000082.1 GCA_016876015.1 Chloroflexota bacterium | reverse complement strand
AAGTGCGCTACGCGCCGCGGGCCAGCGGCCGGGCCACAGGCGCGCGGCCGCAGTTGATTGCGCGAACGGTGATGGATATGCTGCGCTTTTGGCGGCGATATTGGTTTTCTGCCGGAGACAGGAAGGAGATCAACTAACCGGCGCTGATCGGCAGAGTCCGAATGCGGATACGAGCCTGCTCGAAGACAACCACACAGCCTTCTTCGAGGGGCTTTTGGATGGAGGCTAGATTCGCTAGAAGAAGCGCGACCTGCTGTTCCGGGCGTCGTTCTGTGCGGCGTCGGAACAGGATCACTGACGGTCTACTGACTGCTTGTGTCGCCAGCAAGGTCCCGAAGTCGGTATCGGCAGAGACCAAGATACGATCTTCAGCGACAGCCCGTGCAAAGATGTCGTTATCATCGGCGGCTTGCATCCCATAGGCCCGCACGTGGACGGCATCGTGTCCGGCCCTCTTGAGCTCCCTTGCGACTACAGGCGATAGGGCATTGTCTATCAGGAATCTCATGCTGCTGTCGCCAACAAGGGCAATTGCCGCTCTTGCACTGTCACAGCCGCGTAGCGTAATGCCTCGCGGATGTCATCGCGTACCAGGTCGGGGTAGGCCTTGAGGATTTCCTTTTCGTTCATTCCGTCGGCGATCATGCCGACGACGGTCGCGACAGGGATGCGCAGCCCGCGGATGCAGGGGATGCCTCCCATGCGATGCGAGTCAATCGTGATGCGCGTGAATTCCATATCCAGGTCCTTTCGATTGCCCGAGGGCCTTACCGCTCAAGGCCTTCTTCGTACATTATACATCATCCAGGCAGAAAACAATCATCCCAACAAGCGGCACGCGGCCGCGCTGTGGAGAGCAACCGCATGAGCAATCTGAGACCGTTGGCGAACGAATTGGCTGACGCTTTGCGTGGCCGCTGGAGATCGCTGCGCGCCTGGCTCAGCGCCGACGCCGGCGTGCGCACGGCGCTCGCCCTGATCCTCGTCGTCGGCGCGTTGCTGCGCCTGACTCACCTGAACTGGGACCAGGGCACACACATCCATCCCGATGAGCGCTTCCTGACGATGGTGGAGAGCGCGCTCCAGTTGCCCAAGTCGCTGAGCGAGTTCTTCGACAGCACGAAGTCGCCAATGAATCCGTACAACCGGGATTTCGGCCTCTTCGTCTATGGGACGTTGCCCATCTTCATCGTCCGCATCGTGGCAGAGTTCGCCCAGAACCTCAACCAGGCGCTCCACATCTGGAACGTCACCGGCAGCAGCGCGCTGCTCACCATGAACGGCTATGATGCCGTCCACCTGGTCGGCCGCGCGCTTTCTGGGTTGTTCGACCTGGCCGTGGTCCCGCTGCTGTTTCTGATCGGCGGGCGGCTGTATGGCCGGCGGGTTGGCCTGGTTGCTGCCGCGCTCTATGCCTTTGCCGTGCTGCCATTGCAGCAGTCGCATTTTTTCACGGTGGACACCTTCGCGACCTTCTTCGCCGTTTTGACCTTCTACTTTGCGGTGCGAGTGGCGCAAGGCGGGACGCAAATTGCAGATGGCAAAAATCAAACCTTCAGGGATGGCGGCTGGTTGACCTATGTGGCGTTGGGGGCCAGCCTGGGCGCCAGCCTGGCCTCGCGCATCAACCTGGCGCCGATGGCCGGGATCGCGCTGCTGGCCGCAGGCATACGCGCATGGGATGATTGGCGCAACGGCCGGTGGGACGCCGTGGCGCAGACCGGCAATGGAACGCGAGATTTCGCGTGGCTCAGCGTGCTGCTCCAGGCGACGTTGTTCCGGCTGCTGCTGATGCTGCTCGTGGCCTTCGTGGTGTTTCGTGTGGGCCAGCCCTATGCGTTCGGCGGCCGGACCCTGCTCGACCTTAGCCTCTCGGCGAAGTGGCAGGGCAACATGCAGTTCATCAGCCAACTGATCGCCGGCGATGCTGACCAGCCTCCCGCGCATCAGTGGGCGCAGCGAACGCCGTTCATCTTCCCCTGGGTCAACATGGTGGTGTGGGGCATGGGTCTGCCGATGGGTCTGGCCGCCTGGGCCGGCTGGGCGCTGGCGCTGTGGCAGATCGTCCGCGGCCTCACCCTGACATCCCGTCACCCTGTCACCCAGTCATCCCCGGCCTGGCGCAACCACCTGCTTCCGGTCATCTGGATCGGCGGCATGTTCCTTTACCACAGCAGCCAGTTCAGCTACTCCATGCGCTACTATCTGCCCATCTATCCCTTCCTGGCGATGATGGGGGCGTGGGTATTGTGGCGGCTGGTGGAGAAGGCGGAGGGTTGGAGGCGGAAGGCAGGAGGTTGGAGGTTGGAGGTCGGAGGTCGGAGGTTGGGAAATGGAAGTTGGAGGTTGGACATTGGAGGTTGGACGTTGGAGGTTGGAGGCCGGAGGTTTGACGTTTCACGTTTGACGTTTGACGTTTCACGCCTAACGTCTGCCGTTTCACGTTTCACCTCTGCCGTCTCACGCCTCACTCGCCAGGCCCTCGCCATCTTCCGGCCCCACGCGGCCACTGCTGCATACGCGCTGCTGGCCCTGGTGGTCATCGGCACGATGCTCTGGGGTTGGGGCTTCCTGGCCATCTACCGCCGGCCCTTGACGCGCATCACCGCCTCGCGTTGGATCTACAAGAACATCCCGGCCGGCGCCACGGTCGCCAACGAGCACTGGGATGACGCGCTGCCCTTCAGCATCGACGGCAAGATCAGCTTCCGGCCGTCCGGCGCCTATCAAGGACTGAAGAGCTCATCCGATGGCCAGATGCAAATGTACGGCGAGGATACGCCGGAAAAGCGCGAGCAGCTCTACCGGTGGCTGAACGAGACGGACTACATCTTCCTTTCCAGCAATCGGCTGTGGGGCTCGATCCCGCGGCTGCCGATGCGCTATCCGATGAGCTCGCTCTACTACCGATTGCTCTTCGCAGAGAAGCTCGGCTTCCGCCAGGTCGCGCACTTCACCTCTTTCCCGACGATTTTCGGCGTCCAGTTCAACGATACGACCGCCGAGGAAGCATTCAGCGTCTACGATCATCCAGAGGTCTACATCTTCCAGAAGACGCCGGAGTATAGCGACGCGCTGGTGCGCTCTTACCTCGACGCGGTTGACCTGGAACAGGTCATCACCATGTGGCCCAAGCAGGTCAACGCCGCGCCGACCGCGCTGATGTTCAGCCAGGCCGAAGCTACGCTCCAGCAGGCCGGCGGCGCATGGTCGTCGCTCTTCAACGAAGACAACCTGCTCAACCGGTCGCCTGTCGTCTCCGCTTTCATCTGGCTGCTGCTGCTGGAGGCGCTCGGCCTGGCTGCCTTTCCCATCGCATTCGTCGTGCTGCGTTCTCTGACCGATCGCGGCTACGGCGTCAGCAAGACGCTCGGCGTGCTGCTGCTGGCGTGGCTGAGCTGGATTGGGCCGAGCCTGAAACTGTGGCCGTATCAACGCTGGACCATCGCGCTCGCACTGGGCGCGCTGCTGGGCTTCGCAGGCCGGCTGGCCTGGCGTCGCAGAGCCGAGTTCGCCCGCTACGTGCGCGAGCATCGCGGCCTGCTGCTTACCGAAGAGGCGGTTTTCCTGCTCCTCTTCGGCCTCTTCCTGCTGATCCGTATCGGCAACCCCGATCTCTGGCATCCAGCGCGTGGGGGCGAGAAGCCGATGGACTTCGCCTACCTCATGGCCGTCATTAAGTCCACGACCTTTCCGCCCTACGACCCGTGGCACGCGGGCGGCTTCTTGAGCTACTACTATTACGGTTTCGTCATCGTCGGCACGCTGATCAAGCTGACCGGCGTCGTGCCGTGGGTGGCTTACAATCTGGTGATTCCCACGCTCTTCGCGTTGACCGGGGTGGGGGCCTTCTCTGTCGCCTTCAACCTGGCGGCCGGTGACCGAGCGACCGTCTTTCCGGGAGAAGAAGCGCCTGCCGGCGGGCTGCGCATCGGCTCGACCCTGGCTGGTCTGGCCGGCGTCTTCTTCGTGACGATCATCGGCAACTTCGGCAACGTCAAGCTGCTGATTGATCAGCTTGCGGCGCGTTCGAAGCTGCCGCCGCAAGCGGGCTTCCTCGGTCTGCAGAAGCTGGTCCGCGCGCTGGATGGCGTCGTGGCTGTGGCCGGCCGCGGCCAGCCGTTCCAGTTCCCCAACGACTGGTGGTTCTGGAATGCCTCGCGGGTGATCCCCGATACCATCAATGAGTTTCCGTTCTTCACGTTCACCTATGCCGACCTCCACGCGCACATGATTGCGCTGCCCCTGACATTGTTGGGGCTGGCGGTTGCGACGGCGCTGATCAAGATTTCCGATTTCGGATTGCGGACCTCGGATTCGGAGGCGGGAATCCGCCGTCCCCAATCTGCGATCTGCAATGAACCGAGCCCCTGGCGCGTCGCCTGGCCTGAGTTCCTGCCCATCGCCCTTCTGGGTCTCGTTGCCGGCGCGCTGCGGGCGACGAACACCTGGGACTTCCCGACCTATCTGCTCGTCGGACTGATCGCGATGTCTGTGCTGGAGGCCGCGCGGCGGAGTCAAATGGCGCAGCCGGAGGCGTTGGATGAGCGATTAGCCTTTCTGCTGCGGGCCGGGGTATCGGTGCTCTGGCGGATGGTCATCCTGGTCGCTGTCGCGGTCGTGACATTCTACCCGTTCACGAAGTACTACGCCACCGCCTATGCCGGCCTGCAGTTGTGGACCGATGCCAAGAGCAAGCTGTCCGATTACCTCACCGTCCATGGCTTCTTCTTGACGCTGGCCGTCATCTACCTGATCAGCGAGGCGGTTTCTCAAATCCGGGAGCGCCAGATTCCAGATTGGGTGCTCTATCTGGCGCCGGCGGCCGCCGCGGTAGTGATCGTCCTGATCGGCGTCGGCTGGGTGTTGGGAGTGAGCGTTTGGCTGATCGCGCTGCCGCTGGCCGCGACAGCCCTGATGCTGGCGCTGGGTCGTGAGGTTCCGCAGTCGCGGCGCCTCGGGTTGTTGCTCATCGCCCTGGCGTTAGCCATCACCATGGGGGTGGAAGTGGTGCGCCAGCGAGACGACATCGGCCGGATGAACACCGTGTTTAAGTTTTATATGCAGGCCTGGGTGCTGTTCGGCGTGGGCGCGGCTTTTGGTCTGGCCGGTTGGGCGTCCAGAGCCATGACCTGGCATCGTAACTGGCGGCGGATCGCCTGGGGTGTGACGGCGGTGCTCTTCATCGGCGTGATGCTCTATCCGGCCTTCGCCGCGCGCGCCAAGATCCGTGATCGCTTCTCAGCCGAGGCTTCCCCGCGCGGGCTCGACGGCATCGCCTACATGGACAAGGCGATCTACGTGGACAACAATCGCGACATGAAGCTGGCCGCCGACAAAGACGCGATCTCGTGGCTGCTCCACAACGTCCAGGGTTCGCCGGTCATCCTGGAGGGGGTCACACCCAACTACCGCTGGGGCAGCCGCTTCAGCATCTATACTGGCCTGCCGGCCGTGGCCGGGTGGGATTGGCATCAGAAACAGCAGCGTTCGGTCGTGCCGCTGGTGGTTGACAGGCGGATTCGGCACGTCGGGGAGATCTACAACACCACTGACACGGCGCGGGCGCGGCATCTGCTGAACACGTATGGCGTCAGCTACATCATCGTGGGCGAGCTTGAGCGCGCGTACTATCAACCGCAGGGGTTGGCCAAGTTCGACGCGTGGGCGCAGCAGGGCTATCTCAGACAGGTGTACCCGGCGCCTGGCTCGAACGCTGGCGCACTCGTCGTGCGCATCTATGAGGTAACCGGCCGCGGGCAGACGGTGACCGCAGCTCCACCGCGACCGACGCGCGTCGGCCCGCCACCCGTGCCGACGCCCACGCCTGGCGCAAAGCCGGCCGCGCCCGCGGCGCGCGGCCAGGACTCACCGCTGCCCACCGCGCAAACGTTCGCCTCGCCGAAGAAGTGATGTCGAGGACGCCACATGCTCCAGCCCGAGCATGATACGCTACTGTGTTTCAGGAGTGGGCAGTGTGACGCTGAGAGCGTTGGCGAAACAGATCGTTGATGCTGCTGCCGGACGGCTGCCGCTGCCGGTTGCTCCATCTATCGCATCGTGGGCCGCACTGCACGGATGGGATGCAACGTCCGACGAGGGTCAGCGCCTTCTGGCGCGCCAGGCTTTCGCTGAACCCATGGGGCGAACTGTACAGCGCGCTCATTCCGCAGCCTCAGCGTCGTCAGATCGGCCAGTTTTGGACTGATGGCATCTGTTCATCTGCCCGACTAGAACAACGTATAGATAAACGGCCCCAGACCAGACGCGGACGCGAAGACCAGCAACAGCCCGAGAACCAGCAGCAACACCATCACCGGGATCAGCCACCACAGCTTGCGCCGCCACAGA
This sequence comes from Chloroflexota bacterium, assembly GCA_016876015.1. Classification (GTDB taxonomy): domain Bacteria; phylum Chloroflexota; class Anaerolineae; order CG2-30-64-16; family CG2-30-64-16; genus VGOD01. Next base: position 16,067 of record VGOD01000082.1, on the reverse strand, counting down.
AACCCCAACAGCTCTCCGGCCACCCCGAAGTTGGCCGCCATACTCCGCAAGAATACCTTCATCCCCTCTCCTCCCGTCGAGCCGCGCCCACGAGCGGTCGGCCGTCACTTCCGCACCACAAAGCCGTTCATGTACAACGTGTCAATGTCGCTCTTGGCGAAGGTGTTCAGCGCATTGGCCGGCGTCGTGACGATCGGCTCGCCGCGCAGGTTGAAACTGGTGTTGAGCAGCACCGGCACGCCCGTGGCCTGGCCGAACAGCTCCATGGTTCGGTAGTAGAGCGGGTTCCATTCACGACGGACGGTCTGCAAGCGCCCGGTGCCGCCCTCGTGCGTCACGGCCTGGATCTTCTCACCCATGCCGTCGCGCGTGGGATACACCATCAGCATGTAGCGCACGGGATAGACTCGCGCCGGATCGTCGAGGCCCGCGTAGAACTCGCTGGCGCGGTCTTCGGGCACGACCGGTGCAAAGGGCCGAAACGGCTCGCGGAACTTGATGCGTGCGTTGACGATCTCCTTCATCTCCGCCCGCCGCGGGTCAGCCAGGATCGAACGATTGCCAAGCGCACGCGGTCCCCACTCGAAACGCCCCTGGTAGAGACCGATCACCCGGTTCGCCAGCAGATCGTCCACCATGAGGGTCGCCAGGCGTTCCGAGTCCTCCACCAGCTCGAAGGAGCGGCCGGTCGCCTGGATGGCGGCGCGCGTCTCCTCCGGCGAGTATTCCTGGCCCCAATAGGCGTGCTCCATGACGAACTTGCGCGGCTGGCCCAGCAGCACGTGATAGGCATAGAGCACCGCGCCGACCGCGCCGCCGGAATCGCCGGCCGCGGGCTGAATCCACACATCCTCGAACGGCGTCTCGCGCTGGATGCGGCCGTTCGCCACCGAATTGAGCGCGACGCCGCCCGCGATGCACAGCCGCTTCGAGCCGGTCCGCTGATGCGCATGGCGCGCCATCTTGAGCATCACATCCTCGGTCGCCTGCTGGATGCTCGCCGCGATGTCGGCATAGTATTGGTTGCGTTGCGCGGTTGCTTGGTCCCAGTTCGGATGGTTCTTCTTCGGATGCGTCAGCGGGGTGTAGAACGCGGATTCGTGCACGCGCGGCTCGCCGAACAGGGCGGTGAACTTGTCGCTGAAGGTGCGCGAGGTCGAGCGATGGAACGCGAAGTAGTCCATGTCCAGCTCGAAGCTGCCGTCGTCCCCGACCCGAATCAGCTTGTAGACATCGTTCATGCGCGTCGGCTGGCCGTAGGGCGCCATGCCCATGACTTTGTATTCGCCCTCGTTCACCTGGAAACCCAGAAAAGCGGTGAAGGCCGAGTAGAGCAGGCCCAGCGAGTGCGGGAACCTGGTTTCGCTGAACAGCTCGATGCGATTGGCCGCGGCCGGCCCGCCGCCGCTCTGGCCCGCAGTCTGCCCCCAGTCGGCGGTGGCGCGACCGATCGTCGCCGTGGTCCACTCACCCACCCCATCCACCGTCAAGATCGCGGCCTCATCGTAAGGAGAGCAGAAAAAGGCGCTGGCCGCATGGCTCAGGTGGTGCTCAACGAAGAGCAGCTTCTCGTCGGGGATGTCCAGTCTGGTCAGGAGCGCGCCTTTGATCCACAGCTTCTCGGTGAGCCAACTGATCATGGCCTCGCGGAAGACGGTCCAGGTTTGGGGAAAGCCTTGCAACACCGAGAGCATGATGCGCTCGAACTTCAGGAATGGCTTCTCGTAGAAGACCACATAGTCCAGATCGCGGCCAGTGATGCCTGCCTGGCGCAGGCAGAAGTCAATCGCGAGATGGGGATAGCCGAAATCGTGTTTGACCCGGCTGAAGCGTTCTTCTTCGGCAGCCGCCACCAACATGCCGTCCTTCAACAGCGCGGCCGCCGCGTCATGGTAGTAGCAAGAAATACCTAGAATATACATCTCAGGACAGCCTCCGCGCATCATCCAGGGTCAGATCGTGCGTCTTGCGCTCTACCCACCGGGCCGGCCGACCCGGCCGGATGGCCAGCGGGTCGCCAAAGAGCCGCACGCCGACGCCAAACGGGGCCAGCAGCGTGAAGTAGAAGATCGTCAGAATCGCGCGGCCGATGAAGTCGCCGATGATGCGGCCCACCCGTTTCCACGTCTCCCAAGCCTTACGTAGCAATGCCATCGGTTCACCACCTCGTAGACAAAACAATGCCCCACCCCGGCTGGCACACACCCCGCGTTGCACGGCTTCGACGCCAGTCGCCGGTGGGGACAAGATTCGAGTTACTGCTGCAACCGCGCGCCGATTGTACAACACCCAGGGCCGCCAGGCAAAAACGGATCCCGATTCCCGTGGACCTTCCTCCTCAATCAGCGCCGAGCACTTCGCGGATGATTTGCAGCGCCGCCTGGATGTCTTCGGCCGTCACGTGATAGTTGGTCACCGCGCGGATGCGCCGCGGGCCCAGCGGCAACATCCGCACCCCGCGCTCGGCCAGGCGCGCTCTCAACTGCGGGCCATCCAGGTCGGACCGCACGACGTTGAAAAAGACGATGTCGGTGCGCACCGCCACATCTTCCACCTGGATGCCGGGCAGCCCGGCCAGGCCGGCCGCCAGGCTGCGCGCATTGGCATGATCTTCGGCCAGGCGATCCACCATCTGCTCCAGCGCGACGATCCCCGCGGCCGCCAACACGCCTGCCTGGCGCATCCCGCCGCCCACCACCTTGCGGCCGCGACGCGCCTCGTGGATGAACTCGCGACGGCCGCACACCAGCGAACCCACGGGCGCAGCCAGCCCCTTGCTCAGGCAGAAGGTCACCGAATCCGCGTCGGCCACGAGTGATCTTACGTCAACTCCCAGCGCGACGGCCGCGTTGAAGATGCGCGCGCCATCCACATGAACCAGGAGGCCGCGGCCGCGCGCCAGCTCGCCCAGCTCACGCATGTAGGCAGCGGTCAGCGCCGCGCCGCCGCAGCGGTTGTGCGTGTTCTCGACCGCGATCAGCCGCGTGCGCGGGAAGTGAGGATTGTCGTCGCGAATCGCAGCGCGCACCTCGGCGAGATCGAGCGTGCCGTCTGACCGGTTCTTGAGCACGCGCGGATGGATGCCGCCGAGCGCGGCCATCCCGCCTTGCTCGTACATGTAGGTATGGGCCTGATCGCCGACGATCACCTCGTCCCCGCGGCCACAATGAGCCAGCAGGCTTACCAGGTTGCCCATGGTGCCCGAGGCGACGAAGAGTCCAGCCTCCTTGCCCAGCCGCTCGGCAGCCAGCGCCTCCAGCCGGCTGACGGTCGGGTCCTCGCCGAAGACGTCGTCGCCCACCTCAGCCTCGGCCATCGCGCGGCGCATGGCGGGGGTGGGTTTGGTGATGGTGTCGCTGCGCAGGTCAATGATGTGCATGATGGGCCTTTCTAATACCTTCGCACCAGCGCGCGGTACGCCGAGGGCTGCCGCGCCTGTAGAATCTGCTGCTCCTCGCGCACTCTGCGGATCTCGTCCAGGTCCATCGTAGCCACCGCATAGCCCTCCACCGCCTCGTCCAGCGCCGTGTGGATCTGCCCGCGCGGGCCGATGAGGGCCGATTCGCCGCCGAAGCTGTAGCTCGGCTCCTGGCCCACGCGATTCGCGGCCGCGACATAGACCGCATTCTCCGCGGCGCGCGCCACGGTGTAGGCGCGCCACTCTTCGATGTGTCCTGCCTCCCACGCCGCGCAGCAGACGATGAGGTCGGCGCCATCGAGGGTCAGGCTGCGCGCGACTTCTGGGAACGCGATATCCCAGCCGATCATCAGCCCGACGCGTCCGAACTCGACCTCGAAGATCGGCAGGCGATAGCCCGGCCGGAAGGCCAGCTTCTCTTCGCCACGCAGATGCAGCTTGCGATAGTCGCCGAGCAATTCGCCGTCAGGGCCGATCATCACGGCCGCGTTGAACAGGATGCTCTCCACCCGTTCCTTCACCGGCATGCCAAACACCAGGTGAACGTTGAACTCGGCCGCCTTGCCGGCCAGGAACGACACCACGTGTCCCGGCACGCGCTCGGCCAGCCGCGTGAAATTCAACCCGCACTCGTAGCCCGAGACAGCCAACTCAGGAAAGACCACCAGGTTCGTCGGCTGCTCGCTGCAAATGCGCTGGATGACGGCAGCCATCCGGCGCAGGTTCTCCTCGTTGTCGTTCAGCACCGGCGCGGTCTGCGCCAGCGCAATGGTCACTTCGCGCATAGATAAGCCCTCCGTAGCTCAGATTGGAGCCAATCATAGATCGGAATGTTCAGCCCACAGCATCTCTACCTCATCCCAATCCATCCCCTCCCAGCCAAAACGTCTCCAGTCCACCCGCTCGTATTCGCCGAACTCGACCCCCTCTCCCTCGAGCAGCGTGCGCTGGAGGTCGGCGCTCAGGTCGGCGCGAGAAATGCTGATGCGGCCGGCGCTGTTGATGACCCGTTGCCAGGGCGTCTCGGCGGCGCGCTGCGGCGTGAGTGCGCTGAGCGCCCAGCCCACGGTGCGCGCGGCCTGCGGATGGCCCAGAAGCGCGGCGATCTGCCCGTAGCTGGCCACCTTGCCGCGGGGGATGCGCTGGACCAGGAGATAGACGCGTTCGAAGAAGCTCGGTTCCACGAATTCCTCTGCCCGGATTGTACTACTACTCAGCGGGGATGACAACTGTGGGGCACGGACCGAACGAGGAGGCTATAGACGTTCAGATAATGGTGCGTGCTATAGGACCAAAGGGCGACTACCTGAGAGAGCCGATCTTGTGCTATACTCAACGTCGCAGCAGCGCAGGCAACGAGGCCGAAACCGGAGCTGTGGCTGCGCCCTGTGTGAAGACGCGTGCATCGGCTGCCCGCAGCGCACTGTCCAGACGCCCACGAACGTTCATCGAGAAGCGACGCAGCACGGGATAGACCTTGGCCTGGTCCGGATCCAGGCGGATCGTCCGGTTGGCAGTCGCTTTGCCGACGGTGGCATTGTAAATCGATGCCAAGGCCAGGCAGCCGGCCTGCAAAGCGCCCTGGGCAGTCGGGCAGCCCAGCTCGGTCGCCGTCAACGGTCCCATTGGAATCTGCACCGGAGCCAGCCAGTCAACGCCTGGCGTCAATGCGGGGGATACCGACTACTGAGATCAATATCATGACAGCTACGGCAACCAGAGCTTTCATCGTGACCTCCTCAGGCGTCGCTGATGCAGGCGCCTGGCGTTCAGGAAAGTATAGGACCTGAGTACTACAACGACGGCGCTATCCTATCACACTTCGCGCGGCGTGTCAGCGGCTTTTCCTTGCAGTCGGCTGACATTTCAGGACTCCCCGCGCCAAACCAGTCTCATGGGTGGCAGATGACCAAAAAGCACCTGGTAACTCTGATGGTATTCTTCGCTGCGCTTTCATATCAGATCGCGGTCATAGGCAGCGCGACCGCCACGCACGTCGAGCGCGGGTCGCAGGAAACGTGGACGACATATCTCCCGCTGGCGCTGGGCGGTGGTCAGCCCACGCCCGCGGCGCAACTGTTCCTGCCGCTGATGCTTTCTGATGGCTCAGGCGGCTCGCCCCCCACGGCGACCGCCACGTCCGGCGGCCCGCCCACCGGGCAGCCGACGAGCACCCGGACCGCGACGCCCTCTCCGAGTCCGCAGCCTGCCACTGCGACCGCCACGCTCACGGCGACCCCGACGCCCACGCCAACGCCGACCTGGTCGTTGACTCCCTCGGCGACCGCGAGTGCGACAGCCTCGCCAACGGCGACAGCCACCCCGACGGCGACGGCCTCCCCAACGGCGACGCCGACCGCTTCGGCCACGGCGACGGACAGCCCCACGCCAACTGTGACGCCCACGCCGACCTCAACTACTACCAACACGCCAACCCTAACCCCCACAGCCACGGAAACCTCCACCGCGACGCCTACCCACACCCCAACCGCCACTAGAACGCCGAGTGTGACGCCGACTGCCACGCCGACCCTGAGTCGCACGCCGGTCTTCACCGCGACAGGTGGGCCGCTGGTCATCGGCACGCCGGTCGTGCTCAACCCCGGCGCGCAGAGCTGGGCGCGCTGGCAGATCAACGCCAGCCACGACAGCGCGCGCGATCGCTACCTGCTCGTGTGGTGGGACAAACGCAACGATACGGGTCGTGAGTGGGAGTATTGTTACGGCTTCAACTGCAACGGGGACATCTATGGACGCATCGTGACTGCCGAAGGCGTGACGATCGTGGATGACTTCGCCATTCGCAGCACGAGCCGAGATGAGGAATGGCCCTACGCAGTCTACAACGCGGCGCAAGACGAGTTCCTGGTGGCGTGGCAAGAGGTTGACCCGGCTGCGACGAATGACTTCACCAACACCGGCTGCTACAACATCATGGCCCAGCGGGTGTCGCCCACGGGCATCACGGCCGGCGCCGTGATCACCGTATCGGCCGCAGTAGACTGCCAGTGGGTGCCGCAGATCGCGCTCGACGCGGTCAGCAACCGCTACCTGATCGCTTGGCACGACCACCGCTATCGCGATGGCCGGCCGCGTACCCCCAACCCCCAGACAATGAAGGAGGTCTTCGGGCAGTATCTGCATTACAGCGCCGGCGAGTTGGCGCTCGACGGCGGCAACTTCCTGTTGACGACGGTCAGCGCCCAGCCCACGCCCGCGGCGCAGATGCAGCAATACGCGACGCTGCTCTACAAGGCCGGCGCCAGTTTCTACGCGTGCTGGTCCGATGCGCGCAACGGCGTCACGCCCGAGGAGTTCGACATATGGTGCGATCGGTTCGCAGATGGCGCGACGACAGGGTTTACGAATCGCGCCCTTTACGCCGAAACCGGCGTGCAGGAAAAGCCGGTCATGGCGCTGGATAACACGAACCACATCTGGATCACCTGGCAGGCGTTCCCGACACCGTTCCCCGGCGCGCCCGGCGCGACCAATGTGCAGGCTATTCGGGTCAATCTGGACCTGATGCCCGTGGCGCCGACGTGGATGGTGGCCGCCAACACGGGCGACAGCCCCTTGCCGGGCGTGGCGTGCGTGTCTGGCGTCTGCGCCATCGCCTATGGCGGGTACAACAACGTGGGGAACAACCCCTACAACGTCCAGCGCTACGATGCGTCCGGCGTGCTGCTCAGCGCGCACACCATCGCGGCGGCGGGCGCCAACGAGCCGCGCATCGTGGCCGGGGCCGACGGCTTCCTGACGATGTACACCTCGGCCGGCAGGATGTATATCGCAGGGTGGCGAGAGCCGCCGCCCGCGGCTACGTGGACGCCAACGCCCACGCCAACCTGGACGCCAACGCCTACACCGACCTGGACGTCTACGCCAACGCCAACCTGGACGTCCACGCCCACGCCAACCTGGACGTCCACGCCCACGCCAACGCCGAGTGCGAGCGCCTCTCCGACAGGGGCGGCCTCTCTGTGGAGGCACTGGAAACCCCCATCCTGAGGGTGCGGCCCGATGAAAGATCGCGTTTCAATTGCAGCGGTGGTGATGGGATTCAGCGGACTGGCGGCTGAGATCCTCCTGCTGCGCGAACTGCTGATCGTATTTTCGGGCAACGAACTGAGCATCGGCGTGATCCTCGCCAACTGGCTGATCCTCGAAGCCGCCGGCTGCTTCTTCCCCGGCCGGCTGGTGGAGCGGGCGAAGAACAAACTGGAAGCGTTTGCGCTCATCACGGTTCTCTTTGCTCTATCCCTGATCTCCGCGATCAGCCTGACCCGCGGCCTGAAGAGCATCATCGGCGTCTCTGTCGGTGAGAGCATCGGGCTTCTGCCGATCTTCTATGCCTCTTTTCTGATCCTCCTGCCGGTAAGCGTTCTCCACGGCGCCCTGTTTACTTTCAGTTGCCGGATCTATGCCATCTTTTCGGACCAGGAGGCCGCTGCGGCCGGCCGGGTCTACGTCTACGAGACGATCGGCGCCATCATCGGCGGGGTCGCCTGCACCTATCTTCTGATCCCCTATCTCCATACATTCCAGGCCGCTTTCGGTCTGGCCGCCTTGAACTTCGTCGTGGGCCTGGTCTTGCTTGCCCCGCGCTGGAGAGCCGGGCTGCTGCAGAAGGCTATGCTTGTCGGCCTGAGCCTGCTCCTCCTCCTGTCTGGCTATCTGACGCTGGCCGGCCACGTGGACGCCCTGCATCAGATGGCGATCCGGGCGCAGTGGCGTAACCTCAATGTCGTCCACTACCAGAACTCCCAATACGGCAATATCTGCGTGGTCGAAAACCAGGGCCAGTACATCTTCTTCGAGGACGGGGTCGCCGACATCATCACGCCGGTTCCAGACATCATCGCCGTGGAGGAGTTCGTTCATCTGCCGCTGCTGGCCCATCCTGCACCCGCCCGAGTCCTGATCTTGAGCGGCGGCGCGGGCGGCGTCATCAACGAGGCGCTGAAACACCCATCCGTGCGGACTATCGAATACGCGGAGCTCGACCCGCTGATCCTTTCACTCTTGCGCAAATTCCCCACGCCGCTGACGGAATCTGAACTGAACGATGAAAGGGTGCGGGTGGTGCACGTTGATGGCCGGCTGTTGTTGAGCAGGACGCCCGAGAAGTACGATGTGATCTTTGTGGGGATCGCGGAACCAGCGAGCTTGCAGGCCAACCGGTTCTTCACGCGAGAGTTCTTCTCACTGGCCAGAGACAGGCTGAACCCCGGGGGCATCCTCGTCCTGGCCGCGCCCGGCTCTCTCGCCTTCCTCAACGAGGCGCTGAGAGACCTCAACAGCTCTATCTTCCATACCCTGCGCAGCGTCTTCGCGCATGTGCGGGCGATCCCCGGCGACGGCCGGAACATCTTCCTGGCGTCGGACTCCCAGGGGGCTCTGGCGATGGACAAGGCCCAGATCGTCAGGAGATTACACGAGCGGAACATCATCGCGAGTGCAACAGTGCCCTGGCACATCGAAAACAAGCTGCACGGCGGCTGGCAAGACTGGTTCGGCCGGTTCATCGCCAGGGGCAGCCAGAAGATCAATCATGATTTTCAGCCCTTGGGGCTGTTCTACAGTTTGTCCTACTGGAATGCCTTGTTTGCGCCTGCATTTGGCCGGTTTTTCCGGGAATTCGAGCGGGTGAGCCTGGGAACTGTGGCCCTGCTGCTCGTCCTGATCCTTCTCCTCTACTTCCTCCTGGCCGCGCTGCGGCCGCAGACACGCCTCCGACCCGCCGGCATCCCCTTCGCCATCGCCTCAACCGGTTTCGCCGGCATGATCTACGACCTGGCAGTGATTTTCGCATTTCAGTCCATCTACGGCTACGTGTTCTCTTGGATCGGGATTCTGGTGGCGTCGTTCATGGTCGGGGCAGCCTGCGGGGCATCATTCACGGCCGCGCTTTTGCCGCGGCTGCGTGATGACTTGAAGTTCTTCCTTAGCATTGAACTGGCGATCATCGCCTTCACTATTGGCCTGCCCTTCATGCTGCTGGCCGCCAACGCGTCTGTGGGCGGTCAAGGCGCTCCTGCGGTTTCCATCACCCTGTTCCTGGTGCTCTCGTTCATCGGTGGACTTCTGGTCGGCTCGCAGTTTCCTCTGGCCAACAAGCTGTATCTGAAACACAGCGCCAGCCTGAGCGGAACCGCCGGGTTGTTGTATGCCTGCGATCTGCTCGGCGGATGGATGGGAGGCATGGTGGGCGCGGTGGCGCTGCTTCCGGTTCTGGGCCTGATCGGAACCTGCGCCGCGGTGGGGTTGCTCAAACTGACGAGCTTCGCTATAATAGCGACACAGCCTCGCCTGGCATCATCATAGCGACATAGCGACGTGGCCCCCGTTAGCATCTACCTGGAGGTGACCATGAGCGACCTTTCTGAGAAGTTTACGCGCAAATGTTTTCTGGAGAACACCGGTAGACTCTGTCTCCAGGTTGGGCTGTCCGCGATCCTCCTGGGATGTTCGCAGCCGCAGCCCGCGGCGACGCCTTCGCCGGAACCCTCGCCGGCGCCCACGCCTTCGCCCGCTCCCTCACAAGATGGAACGAAGGCCGGGACGGCAGAAGCCGGCCGAAACGACCCCGATTTTCTGCCGGCGTATGTGAGACTTCAGCGAACCGGCGAATTGGGCAGGCGGGCAGAGGAGCTCTGGGCCGTGATGGAGAGCTGTCAGCTCTGTCCGCGGCGCTGCGGGGTCAATCGCATCAAGAAGACGAGCGGCTTCTGTCGCACGCCTGGCGCGACGCTGGTTCTTTCGGGGGCTCATGCGCACTTCGGCGAGGAAAGGCCGCTGGTCGGCGAGGGCGGTTCAGGGACCATCTTTCTGACGCACTGCAACTTGCGTTGTGTCTTCTGTCAGAACTGGACGATCAGCCACCTCGGCAGGGGCGCCGAAGCGACGATCGACGCGTTTGCCGACATGATGCTGTGGCTGCAGGGAGAGGGGTGCCACAACATCAACGTGGTGACCCCGACGCACTACTCCGCCCACATCCTCAAGGCGCTGGACGTAGCTGCCGGCCGGGGGCTGCGGCTCCCCGTCGTGTACAACACCAGCGGCTGGGAGCGCCTGGAAATCCTGGCGTACCTGGATGGCGTCGTTGATATCTACCTGCCCGATTTCAAGTATTGGGACAGCGCCATGTCGGCGAAGTATTCGGCCGGGGCCGAGAGCTATCCCGAGGTCACCAGGGCGGCGATTTTGGAGATGAACCGTCAGGTCGGCGTGGCGAAACCCAATCGAAAGGGCGTCATGGAGAGGGGGCTGATGATCCGCCATCTGGTGATGCCCAACGACGTCGCCGGCTCGGAAAAGGTGATGGAATGGATCGCGGCCAACCTGCCCAAAGACACCTACGTCAACATCATGGCGCAATACACCCCGCTGCACAAGGCCTACGACTACCCTGAGATCTCCCGGAGGATCACCGGCGAGGAGTACCGAAGCGTGGTTCAGAAGGCCAGAGCACTGGGGCTCACCAACCTCGACATCCAGGGCTATTGGATGGTTCAATAACCGGACTTACGCAGTATGGGACGGAAGCAGCCACGAATTACACGAATTAGCACGAATTCTCATAGGGCGGGTGGGAGTCGAACCCACAACCTCTCCCGAGGGGTGGATTTTAAGTCCACTGCGTATGCCGTTTCGCCACCGCCCCATACGCATAGCTGATGGCCGCACTTCCTGCAGGTTGTGGTCTATTCCGGTTTGGCCGCGGCGTAGATCAGCCCGCTCAACGCGCCCAGGGCCGCGCCCCCAACCAGGCCGATCGGCAGACAGCAGAGCGCAGTGACGCCCGCGAGCGTGCCGGCCCCGAATAGCAGGCTCGGATCCACGCCGACCTGTTCGAACGCTTCCAAAGATTCGGGCGGCAACTGGCTGATGATCGCCTGCGGACCGCCCGAGATGGACAGGCTGAGGGGCGTCAACAGCACCGAGATCAGGCCGCTGATCAACCCCGTGATCACCCCGGCGACCGCGCCCGCGCCGGCCGCAGGGCCGGTTTGCCGGCGAGGCGGCATCCAATGAGCCGCCAGCCCACCAGCCGCCAGGAACGCCGCCAGCCAGAGCGGCAGGGTGATGCAACCGACAGCCGGAATGAGACCGATGAGGGAAACGACCAGGCCGATCAGCCCGCCGACGAGACCTGCTCTGACTGCTGGACGAGACATGATTTCCTCCGCGCAGGTGAAGATGAGGGAACTGCTGCCTGCGACGCTGCTACTATAGCACAGACCGCCCACGGATGTCAATCGCGCGGCCATCTCAGCCTGGGGCGCGCCATTGTCATCAACGCGCAAGCGCCCCGGCGGGGCGGACGCCGGGGCGCTGTGGGCAGGGCTGGCTATTGACAGAGCGATTTACACGGCAGCAACGCGCTCTTGGAGCAGCGATTCCACGGTAGATCTGATCTGGGCGATGCTGAAAGGCTTGGTGATGTAGGCGTCGGCGCGGGGCAGCGGATGCTGGTTGCCGTTGCCCGTAGGAACACGCGCGGTCACCAACACAACCGGCAAGTCCTTTAGCTTGACATCGTCATCCATGGCGCGGCGCACCTGCCACCCATCCCAGCCCGGCAGCATCAGGTCGAGCAAGACCAAATCCGGCCTGATATCGCGCATCATGCGCAGGCCCTGCGCGCCATCGGTTGCACCCAACACCTCGCAACCCAAACGCCGCAGCGTCAGCCGAACCAGGTCAATCATCTCCGGCTGATCTTCAATGTAGAGTACTTTGTGTGACGAGTGGCCCATGAGTTAGCCTCCAGTGCGTTTCCGTCCAAGTCAGGTCAATTCGATCATAGCAGAATCGCGCCGCGGAATCTATGGGTCGTATGTCCCATCTGCTCACCCTCTATCACCTACCAAGACGACGAAACACGCGGCGCGTTACTACTAATACCATAGTACTTTGTTCCCAGATGCCGCTTTGTTGCGCTCCGCGGCGCGGCATGTATAATGGAGCTCTATCACCTACCCGAACGAGGTTCCCATGTCTGTCGCGAGAGCAGGAGATCTGGCGCTGTTGGTCAGCCCCGATCGCAAGCGGTATCTGATCCGGTTACAGGCCGGCGGGCAGTGGCATTCGCATCGCGGGGCCATCAGCCACGATGACCTGCTCGGCCAACCGTTGGGCCGCACGGTGCACACGCAGCACGGCGATGCGTTCCTGGCGCTGGAGCCTTCTGGCAACGATCTGGTCCAAGAGCTGCCGCGCATGACGCAGATCATCTACGGCAAAGACGCCGCGCAGATCTTGCTCCGGCTGAACCTGTATCCGGGCCGCACCGTGATCGAGGCCGGCACCGGCAGCGGCGGCCTGACGCTTCTGCTGGCGCGCGCGATCATGCCGACCGGACGCGTTTTCAGCTACGAAGTCCGCGCTGACGCCCACGCAGTGGCCAGGCGCAATCTGGACAACCTGGGCCTGCTGTCTTATGTCACGTTGTACAACGAAGACATCGCGGCCGGCTTTCACGAGTCAGCGGTAGATGCCTGCTTCCTGGATACCCGCGAGCCCTGGCTGTTCCTGGATCATGTCTGGGCAGCCTTGAAGGGCAGCGGCTTCTTCGGCGCGCTTCTGCCCACGACCAATCAGGTGAGCCAACTCTTGCAGGGGCTCCAGGCGCGACCCTTCGGCGACATCGCGGTCGAGGAAGTGTTGGTGCGACCCTACAAGCTCGTGCCGGATCGGCTCCGGCCAGAGGATCGCATGATCGCGCACAGCGGCTTTCTTGTATTTGCGCGCAAGATCGCGGCCCAGGATGAATCGCTGCGATGGATTCCGGAGAAGAAGCGCCGGGCCTACCTGGGCAAGCAGGCGATGGCGCGGCGTGAGGCGGAGCTTGCCGCGCAGCGCGAGGAAGCAGACGACGACGAGGAGGCCGTGCCAGAATGAGGCGCCCGAAATTGCCGGTGCGGCGCGGGGCGCCCTTGCTGCTGACCGAAGCCGAAGGACGGTTGGTCCTGGCCGAACGCAAGATCAGGGTCTTCGAGCAAAAGTATGGGGCAACGCTCGCTCAACTGCGCCTCCTCGCCAGTTTGCCGCCGCCTCGCTGTTCCCATCAGTGAACCCGCTTTGTCAAATCTCTCGTTCGTTCTGAGACCACCGCACTCACGGGCTGCCCGGCTGAAGGCTGAAATCGAACTCCCCCACGCGATTTGAGTCTGCGGAACCGCCGGCGGCGTTGAACGCGCGGGCCAGGTAGAAGGTGTTGGCCGCGGGATCGCCGACCGTGCTGACGTGCGTGCAGGCGACGGCCGCGGCGTTTCGGCTGCAATTGCCGGTCGCGCCGTCGCCGATCACGGCGGAGCCGGCCGCGCCAGGGCTGAAGTAGGGCGCATCTCCGCGCCAAAGCTCGTAGTGGTGGACGCCGCTGGCGGCGGTCCATTCCAGCTTGACCCCGCCCGCGGCCCGGCTGATGCGCAGGTCCGTGACCGCGGCCGGCAGGCTGACCGCGCTGAGGTCCACCTCGTGCTGGCCCTGGTCATTCGTCCAGAGCACGGGGGCGGGCGAGCTGCTGGCGACCGCGGCGTCCACCTTGAACGTCACCGCCTCGTTCGACGCCATGCCGGGGGCGCCGGTGTCGGGATCGGCGCCGTAGACACGCATGTAGCCGTAGATGCCGGGGATGCCGACGACGAAGCAGCCGGTCCGCACGCCCGCGGTGTTGTACGCCTCCACCAGCGCGCCGATCGGCGCCGGCCCGCCGTCGAGGGTCAGGTCGCCGTAGTATTCGGTGAAGGTGGGGGTGATCGGCACGGAGCAGCCGCCCTGGCCGCGGGCGAGGGACGGCGCGGCGGCCAGGGCGATCAGCAGGGCGATCAACAACAGGCCAGGGGCGATCCGCCGCCTGCGCTGGAGTCAAGGCTTTAGCCGGTTGCTCGCGTTCGCCCACCAGTCCGCCTGGAGTCGAGGCTTTAGCCGGTTGCTCGCGTTCGCCCACCAGACCGCCTGAAGGCTCGACTCCAGTGGCGGCAAGGGGTCTCGTCTCGAAGGGAGAGATTCTTCGCTTTCGCACGCCATCGCGGGAGGCCTGGGGCCAGGCCGCTCAGAACGACAGACCGTCAACAGGTTCATATCCGCCTCCCTCCTGAAGGATGCTGCGCGATCAGCGCACGATCACGGGCAGGTAAAGGGACGCGGTCGCTGCGGTCAGGTCGAGACGATGCACGCCCAGGCTGCCGGCCCAGGCCGGCGCGGGGGACGCGATGGCCCGCTCGCCGCCGACGGTGAAGCGGATCGGCTCGCCGGGCTGTGCGCCGGGCAGGTCGCCGTCCGCGCCGTAGACGCGCAGGTAGCCGTAGATGCCGTCCGCTGCCGCCTGGCCGCAGCCAATCACCTCCCCGCGCGGGCTGTAGGCCAGGATCGCAGCCGGGGCCGGGTGCGCCTGGCCGGCGCGTTGCGCCGCGCCGTAGGCTGCATCCCGTTCAGCTCGACCGTCGCGCCTGTGCCGATGTCATCCACCGCGATGCTCTGCTGCACCAGGCCGCCGGTCTTCTGGTAGAAGGTCAGGAGGAGCTGGTAGCGCACGCAGGCCATCGAAGCGGTAACGCAGCTCCTTGTCGGGATCGTCGCTCGGGTCGCTGTCGCCCAGATCAATGCGGCGGGTCTGGTAGCCCTAGCTGTCTTGTTAGTATATCGCACAGGTAGTACAATGAGCACCGCAATCTAGACAGCGAGGGTATAGAATGGAAAAGCAGCCACGTCATCGTCCGGAGCGCACTTTTCCGGATGCCAAGCGCGTCATTGTGCCGTGTGAGCTAGGCCAGTGTGTTCATTGTGGAAGCCCACTGAAGTCGCGCAAGCCATGGTATGTGCATAAGACCGTGCAGACCATGGGCGGTCCCGTGTTTGTGGCTGGCAGGAGCAAAGAGGGCATTGACCCAGCCTGTTCACATTCTGTGGTGCGAGTGAGCAGATCCTGCGGGTATTGGCGACGACAGCACAGGAACACGGTGGCCTGATTTGGGCGATCGATGCCTTGCAACCGGAAGGGCATGGGACGTTGCTGTATGTGTTGTATGAGGTATTGAGCGGCACACCCGTGGCGGCAATTCAGGCGGATCACCCGACGGCGGATGAACTTGACGCGTGGCTCACCCGCTACGCAGCTTTGCCTTACCCGGCGTTGGCGACGTTGTCGGATGGGGAAGAAGTGCTTGTGGCCGCGCTAAAGAAAAGCTGGCCGCATGCGCCGCACCAACGCTGTCAAGCGCATGTCCTGGGCAACATCGCGGAGCCGGTATTGCAGCATGATACTGAACTGTGCAAGCGCCTGCGCGCTGATTTGGGCGGACTACCGACTGTACCTGAGCAAGGGGCGGGATCAACTACACCTGCGCCAGCTCAGCCAGCGCCCGCGGCAATGGATGTGGCGGAACGGGGCCCCGGGCCAGCTCGCGGGGACGCCAGCGGAGATGCAGCGGGGCGCGCATCCGTACCAGGGCGCGCAGTCCGCCAGGCGCGCGCGCTTGGCGGGCCGGTGAGCCACGGGCCGCCCGAGGCGGCCCCCCCCTTGTTTGCCTATCCCACGGGATGCGGAACTGATGCAAGTCGAGATGCAGATTCGGCTGGCCATTCGGGATGCCGTCAACCGCACAAGCCGCAAACCCTTTGATTGGGGCGGCCTGGTCGG
>VGOD01000081.1 GCA_016876015.1 Chloroflexota bacterium | reverse complement strand
TTGCCCCCTGGCAAACTGGGGGGGGGGGCGTGGTATAATGCGACAGGAATCAGGGGACAGGGGTCAGGGGTCAGGAGGTGGAGCGATGAATCGCACAGGCCGCCGGTTGTTGCGCAGTGGATTGGGGCTGCTGTTGCTGCTGGGGCTGGCGGCGGCAGCCACGTGGGTGATCCTTCAGAGCCGGCCGCGGTCGCCGCAGGCGGCCCAAGGCTCGCCGCTGGCCACGCCGACGGCCTGGCCGCCCCAGCCCCCAAGCCCTACCGCGCGTCCGCCCGGCCCACCCCCACTGCCCACCCCGGCCGCCGGCCGTGTGCCCCTCTGCGCCTTCCCCGGCGGCACCCCGCCGGAACGCGGCGGCCCAGGGTTGGACAAGTACGAGTTCTCCGAGCCGCGGGTGGTGATCACCAACACGTTTGCTCTAGACATCGCCGGCTGGCTGCCGGATAGCAACCGCCTGTTGGTAATCCGCAGTGCGCCAGATGGTGCGCTGATCGAGACGGTTGACGTCCGGAGTAATGCCAGAACGGTGTACGGGGTCCAGCAGTCACGCGGCTATGGCCGTCCCTTCTGGCTGCCGCAAGCCCAGGCCGTCGCCTACCTGGACTACGAGTGGCTCGATCAGCGCCGTGGCTTGACTCGCGACATCCTATGGGTCGGCCAGGGCGCTCCTCAGCAAGCACAACGCGCTTATGACAACGTTCCGCCCGCCTCAGTAGTGATCGACCCTGGCGGCTACCTGATCCTTTTCTCGGGTGGCGCCGGCCAACCTCCCGAAGCGCCAGAGGCGGCCCGCCATTTCTTCCAGGTTCAGTCGCTGCCGTTCGCGCCGGATGAATGGCGATACCCGAAGTATCCCGCCTCACTATCTTCCAACCTCCGCTATCAAGGTTTCGTTGCGGTTCGACGCCCCGGCGGAGCCCATGTGGCGTTCTACACCGACCCCTATTTGTTCCTGTTCGACAACGGCCAGGCTCGTGTCTGCGAAGTAGATTTGGGACTAGGGCCTGGCGAGGACAGGAGTCCTCGCTTTCCTATCGCAGCCAAGTGGAGTCCCAACGGACGTTATCTGGCGATGATCACTACGGCTCGTTTCCCAGGCCAATTGCTTACCTTTAGCGGGCTGACAGTTTTGGATACCGTGACCGGTGAACTTAGCCAGCCGCGGTTGCCCACGCGCTACGTGACGGATATTGACTGGGCGCCCAACAGCCAACATGTGCTGGCCCTTGGAGACACCGGAGAGGTTAAAGGAAGACCTGAATTCAGACTCCTCTTAGTTGATCCAACAACGGGCGACGTGCGCCAGATGCTGCCCCAACGAACTTGGGGCGTGACAGGCAGCCAGTGGGGTTGGCAGATGGCTTGGTCACCGAACGGCCGGGAACTGGCCATCAAGTGTCCCGTCGTGCTTGATGCTGAACCAACCGTAGTCGAGAGCCGCGTGTGCCTGATTTCGAGCCACAACCCGTCTTGACGGAGGCAGACATGACCATCGCGAAAGACCTCCAACTGCTCATCGGAGCGATCGCTGTTGCTTTGTTCAGTTGTCTGGTATCAGAGCCCTCGTCAGCCAGGATAGTGGATTTTCTCGCGCCGGAGACTATCGCAGTGACAATGTATGAGCTCACCGCCAATGGTGCTCCGATTATGAGGTGCGACCCGGGCAATGGAAACCTGACTCGGTGGGGATGCACTGCCTATTGCGACAATCCAGGAAATGGCATCTCGTGCGCCAGCCCTGTGAGTTCCTATCCTTGGAGTTATCCGAATCCCTACCAGAACCCTGTCACCGTACAGATTGAGGGCGCGACTGTCACCAACCGCTACCTGCGCGACGTGGTATCGCAAGAGACAAGCCCGGCCCTGTTCCACGCCACGGCCGTCGGCGCGCAGGCCATCGCCGCCCGCACCTATGCCTACTGGCACATCCGCACCGACGATGTGACGCCAGGCCCCCTTGACAATTCCCGCGCCTACCAGGTCTTCGTTCCCTATCGCTACGACACCTTTGGCCAGGGTGAACGCGACATCGTTGACGCCGCGTTGCAGGGCCGCTACTACCTGAGCAACATCAGCGATTATACGGTCAACCTCTATGGGCATACCGTCAACCTGACCGCCGAGGACCCTATCTTCGCCGAGTTCTTCGCCGACCGCCCCCTGGAAACGCTCAGCAACCCGCCCCACCCCAACCTGGTCGGCGTGGCCGACCCCATCAGCTCGCACCCCGATGTGCCTTCCGACGGCCACGGCCACGGTCTGAGCCAGGACGGCGCTGGCCGCTGGACGCGCGGCAGTTCCAGTTACCGCTGTGACCCCTATCCGGCGCCCTGCCCCCCGCCCGCGCCCAGCGTGCCGTTCTTTGCCTGGTCCGTCAGTTGGCCCGAGCGCTTCCAGCTCCTGACCCACTACTACACCGCTGTCCATGTGCGGGATGCCGCCAACGGCAACGCCATCGTTACCCCCACCTGGCGGGGCGCCGTGCTCCAGGTGGCCTGGGCGCGGCCGCGCGGCTACCCCGACGGCATCTGCAGCCGCATCGAGGTCTGGCTGCAGAACAGCGGCACGAGCCCCTGATACGGCGCCGACCAGGGCTACCTCGGCCAGCAGATCGGCCTGGGCTACTGCTGGAACGGCGTTTGTACGCCGACCGGCTATCTGCCGCGCACAGTGGCGCCGGGTCACGATCTGCGCCTCACCATGTTGCTGCCGCCGTGGTCCGGCTCCGGGGAGTTGCGGCTCGACCTCTACCACCGGCTGTGGAACGAACCGCAGCCCACCTGGTTCGGCCCCGCCTGGCCGCGGCAATACGTGGGGACCTTCAGCGCCGTCCCCGGCCACTGCGCCCGCCTGCCCCTCCTCCAGAAGTACGAAACCATCTACTGAGAACCGCCAGGCTCGCGCTGCTGATGACGCCCCAGAGGTCCGGCCGTCACCGCGCGGACGCCCTGGGGGGTTGCGCCAGCATCCTGCAGGACCAGGCAGTCCTCCGATAGCAGGAGAATGCCTTCCTCTCCTGGAACACCCAATGCGGGAGATTGCTTTCCTTCGTGCCTCGCAACCACATCCTTCAACTTCGCTCGCCAAACGACGGCGATCTCCGCTCAGGATGCTTCTCGGAAGACCAGGGGCGACTCTCTGGCGCTTGGCCGGGAGGTGTGGCATAATGGGCCGGATGACAGACAGCTCATCCTGCGATCTCTCCGTGATCATCGTCAACTGGAACGCGCGATCGTTCCTGGGGCCGTGCCTGGATGCCGTGCTGGCAGCCGGCGACGAGCTCTCACTAGATGTGTGGGTGGTAGACAATGCCTCGCACGACGGCAGCGTCGAGATGGTGCGCGCGCTTTACCCGCACGTCAACGTGATCGCCAATGCACAGAACCGCGGCTTTGCGGCAGCCAACAACCAGGCGCTGGCGCGCGTGCGCGGCCGCCATGTCATCCTATTGAACCCAGACACCGAAGCGCCCCGCGGTGCGTTGGCGCGTCTGGTGCGCTTCCTCGATGAGCGGCCGCAGGTCGGCGTGGTGGGTCCACGGCTGGCCGTGCGCAGCGGCAAGCTGCAAGGCGGCGCAGCCGGCTATGAGCCTTCGCCGTGGACCGTGTTCAACTACAGTTTCTTTCTCTACAAACTGGCGCCCCGGCTTTTTCGTGGGTTGTGGCTGGCCAAACGCCAGTACCTGCAGCCCGCGCCGATCCGCGTGGATTGGGTTTCGGGCGCGGCGCTGATGGCGCGCATGGCGGCCGTGCGGCAGGCAGGCGGCCTGGATGAAAGCTACTTCATGTACGCCGAAGACGTGGAGTGGTGCCGGCGGATTCGCGCGGCGGGCTGGGAGGTTTACTGTCTGCCCACAGTGCAGATCACCCACCACATCGGCCGCAGCACGCGGCAGCGCGGTGCGGATTTCTTCGCAGTCAACGTTCACAGCCTGGATCGCTACTATCGCTCGCGCTTCGGGCCGGCCGTCGTGCGTTTGCTGCACCTGTTCGGCGTCGGGGGGTTTGCGCTGCGCGTGCTGGCCTACGAAGCGTTATTTCTTTACCGGCGGAAGGGCGTTTATGCCGAGCTGCGAGACCAATGGTTGGCGTGTCTACGGGCAGGATTGAAGCACCTGTTCCTGGCTCAGCCGGTGAACCCACCCGCAGCGCAGATCGCGGAAGCAGCGCCATCTCCTGACGACCCAGGGAGGGCCGCGGCGTGAATACCTTGCAGCGCCTGCTGAAGAACACTGTCGCGATGTCGGCCACCAGCGCCTTGCGCCTGGGCGTCGGGTTGGTGCTGACCGTTTACATCGCACGTGAACTCGGCGCGACCTTCTTGGGTAAATACACCCTGCTCGTCGCCTACATCAACATCTTCCAGATTCTGTCCGAAGCAGGCATTCCGCGGTTGGCGACGCGCGAGGTCGCGCGCACACCCCACGAGGGCGGCCGCTATTTCTGGAACGCGCTGGCGACGCAACTGGCGTGTAGTGTGCTGGCCTCATTTGTCATGATCGCGGCCGTCGAGCTGCTCGGCTACCCCGACGACACGACGTGGATGCTCTACCTGGCGACCGGCGCGCTGCCGACCTATGCCGCGCTGATCGCGGGCCAGGCGATCTTGCAGGCCCACGAACGGATGGAGATCAGCACGCTGGCCGAGATCATCAGCAGCGTAGGGCAGTTGGCGGCGACGATCATCGTGCTGCGGCTGGGCTATGGCGTGGTCGGCCTGGCGCTAGTCAAAGTGCTGGGCTTTGCGCTCATCGCGGTTGTCAACCTGTTGGCGGTCTGGCGGCTGCGCATGGTCGGCCGGCCCCAACTCGACTTGCGCTTCTGCTGGAAGCTGCTGCGCGAGGCGAGCAACATCCTGCTGATGGCGTTGTTCGGCGCGGTGCTCCTGCGCCTGGATGTGCTGATCATCGTCCAACTGTGCGGCGAGGCGGTCGTGGGCATCTACAACGCGGCGTATCAGTTGGTCAAAGCATCCGTGCTGCTGGTATGGGCCTATGCCGACGCGATCTACCCGCTGCTCAGCCGCTTCTATCGAGAGAACGCCGGCCGGATGCAGACCGCGATCGCGGCCTCGCTGCAGTACGGCGCGATCGCGATCCTGCCGTTGGCGGTCGGCGTGACCATGCTCGCCTCGCCGGTGATCCTTCTGATCTACGGCAACGGGAGCTTCGTGGATGCGGCCGGGGCGCTGCGGCTATTGGTCTGGCACTTGCTGCCGTTCTTCGCGCACACGATGCTGATGCGCGCCCTGATCGCGCACGACCGGCAAGACCTGGCAGGGCGCATCGAAGGCCTGGTCGTCGGCGCGGCGGCCATCTATCAGTTGACGCTGGTCTATTTCTTCGGTATGATGGGCGCGGCGGTCGCCGCCAGCCTGACCTTCCTGACCGCCGTGTTCATCAGTTCGCGGTCGCTGCTGCGCGCCGCGGGCCGGCTCGATGTTCCGTGGCGCGAGATCGGCCGGGCGGTCGCGGCGGCCGCAGGCATGGGCCTCGTGCTCTGGCTGATACGCGGCGCGGGATTGTGGATCGCTGCTCCGGTAGGCGTGTTGGTCTATGGCATCCTGGCCCTGGCCCTGGGCGCGGTGAGCGCAGATGACCGTCGAAGGCTCATGCAGACCATATCGCGAAGATCAGGCGCACACGATCGGAGCAGCCGCGGATGACACAAGTTGACACTGTCGCGATCACCGACCCTCCCGCCTCGGATCACCGTCGCCTGTGGTCAGGCTGGGCCATGATGGCATTGGCGCGCTTGCCGCTCCCCTATCGGGTCACGGTGTTGGTGTTGGGGCTGTTAGCGGTCGGCGAGCAGGCGCTAGAATACCACCTGTCCATGCAGCGCCCCCAGGTTGCGCCGGTCTTTCGCCTCGAGGAGGCGATGGGCTTCGTGCTGCTGTTGATCTATCTACTCATCTACCTGGGCCTGTTGAAACGGGAGGCGGTGCAGGGGCTGGTCGGGTTGCGACCCGCGGTGTTGGTGGATGATGCGGAGTATGATGCGCACGCGCAGCGCATTCTGAAAGCCAACCCCTGGATGGAGCTGGGGCTGGCGGCCCTGGCAGGGGCGGCGGTCTGGGCTTTGTTCGGGGAATCGTTGGGAAAGGTCTCGCAGGCAGCGCGCGGCGCGTGGACTGCCCCGCTGGTGATCGCGTTCGTCGCAGCGATCTATGCCCTATTCGGCTGGCTGCTGCTGACGCTGGTGTACACCGGGATTCGGTGTGCGCGCGCCTTGGGGCGTCTGGCGCAGCGACCGTTGGCCGTCAATGTCTTCGATCCACTCGCCTTGCAGCACTTCGGCCGGTTGAGCCTCCTCCCCAGCGTCTCCTTCGCCACGGTCAGCTTGATCCCGCTGATCCTCTACGGGCCGCCGCGGCTGGGGGGCTATGTGATCATCCCGTTGGCGCTCAGCAGCCTGTTGGCCCTGCTTGCGCCGATCTGGGGCGTTCACCGCCAGATAGTGCGGGCGAAGGAGGTTGCGCAGGATGCCATCCACATCCAATTGGCGCGCGCCCAAGAGATCGCGCTGCGCCTGCCAGAGGTGGATCCCCAAGAGCTCAAAGCCGCAGCCGATCGCACCGCCCTTCTGCTGAACCTGCGCAGGGCCATCCGTGAGGGACCAAACTGGCCCTTCCAGACCGAAGCGGCCGTCGCACGCGCCATCACTGCGGCTGTCAGCCCGCTGATCTACTTCATCCTGAACGAGCTGCTCTCAGCCTATGTCGTTCCGCTGTTCCGCTAGACAGGGGCACGCATCACCAGAAGCTGAACGACTGGTCTGTTTGCTGATCTACCAGGCCCTCGAACTCCGCGCCCAGGCGCTCCAGGACATCTGCATCCAGGCCAGCCAGCCGTTCGAGCTGTCCAGCCGTGAGCTTGATCCGCAGGGTCTTGGCCGCGCTCTCCGGGTTTTTCAACAGACGCGCTCGAAACTCACCGTCGAACATCGCCCGCCCCACCAGGCGATCCATCTGGGCCAAAGTTGCCATTGCTATATCCCTCCTGCCACGAGTGATCTGCACGGCCGCCAGGTGCAGTCGAGGCCGCCCACAGGCGTTCGGTTGCGGCGCGCAACCCCGCGTCGGCGGCTGTCGCCAGCCGCTCCCCGAAGCCGACCGCCTCAGCCTCCAGCCATGCCAGGTAGCGGCTCAGACCGCTGCATCCGATAGGCTGCGCTTCGGCGGCCGCCAGGCGCAGCCAGTTACGTATCGTGTGGAAGTATGGTCGGCCCACGTCGCCAGCCGCCAGCTCCTGCCAGACCGCTCGGCGGTTTGCGACGCGGTTTTCCGGCGTCTGCGCCAAAGCCGAGACGTAGGACACAAAAGCGTTGTAACGGCCCGCAGCCAGATCATCACGCCAGTCTTTCACGTGATCGAGCAACACTGCAGCGACCAGCAAACAGTCAATGGTCTTCGTTAGCGCGGGCATGATGCCCGGCCGATGGGCCAGCAGATACGCGGCTGCGCAGCCGATCTTCAGCGGCGCTCCGCGGTGCGCTAGACGCAAGAAGTCGTCTGTGGTATACGCCTCGAAGGGGCGCGTCGGCGATTCGTCCGACTGCCGCCACTCGATCATATACTGCTGGAAACAGCGCCAGAAGGCTCTCTGCCCGTCAAATAGCTGGATGTATACCGCCACCCACCTGTCGTGCAGGGTCGCGGCCAGCGTCTGCGCCCAATCCGCTGATTCGGTCTCGCCGTCCGCCAAATCATCGCGGAGGCGGACGTAGGCCAGGCCGAAGACGTTAGCGAGCGCCAGCGCCTCGGCCGCCTCGGCCCCCAGGTCAAGAGACTCGCCCAGCCAGCGCGGCAGCCGCCATTCCAGCAGCCAGTTACGCGTCGCGATCCGGTCGAACAGTCGCCATCCCGCATCTGTCGCCGCACGATCCAGGCCAGCCAACGCCGCGCCGTAGCTCGTCCTGGCAACACGAACATCGCCTTGCGGTAACGATCGTTCCATCCACATCGGGGCAACTATAGCACGCCGCGGCGGACTTGTCAAACGCTTGCGCCGAGATTGTGACTAAGCGACCTCCCATGTGGGCGGGAGATTGCTTCACTCCGCTCGGAGCCGCAGGCCCCCTTTGGGGCAATGACGGAGCGGCGACCGTCTTCAGGGCAGATGCCCATGCCGCGGCCGGCGCCGCGGCCGATGAAAACGGGACGCGCACGAGCGTTGATGGTTTTTCTTCTCCGCGTTTTTCCGCGTTCATCCGCGTCCTATCTTCAGGACAGTTGCTCATGCCGTGTGCGCCGCCAGCCTGCCCTGGCTGCGCCACGCAGGCCAGGGTGCGCAGCCTCCCCGAGGGACAGCGCGAGTATAGCGCAAAACTGTCGGCGCATTTGTCACTGCGAGGAGCGTAGTGTGCGATTGCGCCAGCATCCTTCAGGACGAAGTAATCTCCCTCTTTTACGGGGAGATTGCTTCGCAAACCATGTCTTGAGCTTGTCGAAGGATGCGCTCGCAATGACTGGCGGGGGCGATTTTCCGAACAGGGGGTCTATGCGGGGCTGCATCGCGCCACGACAAAGATCAAGTCGTTGACGTTGGTGTTCGTCGGGCCGGTAAAGATCAGGTCGCCCAGCGCGGCCAAATAGGGGTAGCTGTCATTGTTGGTCAGCGCGACGCGGGCGTCCAGGCCGCGGCCGCGACCACGCGCCAGCGTGTCAGGCATGGCGATGCCGCCGGCGGCGTCGGTGGGGCCATCCGCGCCATCGGTGCCCAAGCTGACCACCCCGACCTCCACATCGGGGGGCAAAGGATAGCCGTCCAGCGCGATCGCGGCCGCCAGGACCAGTTCTTGGTTTCTGCCTCCTGCGCCTTGTCCGCGCACCGTCACGGTCGTCTCCCCGCCCAACACCAGGCAGGCCGGTGCCGCAAAGTCCGATTGTCCATGAGCGAGCCCCTGCGCCAGCCCGGCGACCACCCTGCCCACCTCCCGCGCCTCGCCCTGCACAAAGGTCGTCAGCCAGTAGCTCCGAAAACCGAGGTCGCGGGCAGCAGCAGCCGCAGCGCGGCACGAGCTGGCATTGTCGCCGATCACAACATTGACCACACGCTGGAACACTGGATCGCCCGGCTTGGGCGTCTCCGCGAGGCGACCGGCCGCGCCGTCTGCCAGGTGCGCAGCCAGGCTGGCAGGAACCTGGTCGCGGATGCCGTAACGCTCCAGGACGGCCACCGCATCGGCGAAGGTGCTGCGATCGGGCACGGTGGGGCCAGAAGCGATAGCATCCAGCGGCGAACCGACGACATCGGAAAGAATCAGCGCGGCGACCTGGGCAGGCGCGGCGCGGCGCGCCAATTGCCCGCCCTGAAGCTGCGAGCAGTGCTTACGCACCATGTTGATCTCGGTGATGTCTGCGCCGGAACGCAGCAAGAGCGCGGTCAGCTCCTGGAGGTCGGCCAGCGTCACGCCCGCGATGGGCAGCGGCAGCAGCGCGGACCCGCCGCCGGAGATCAACACGATGACCAGATCGCGCGGGGTCAGACCCGTGAGCATGCTCGCGATGCGTTCGGCCCCGCGTTGACCGGCCGCATCGGGCGTCGGATGACCAGCTTCGACGATGGCGATCGCTCCGGTCTCGGCGCGTCGTGGTCGCGCCAGCAGTTCGCCGCGGCCGCCGAAGCGCACGCGCCAGTCTCCGGCGGCTGACGTGTGGCCGTGTCTGACATTGACCACGCCGGCGGTGATCCGGGAGCCCAAGATAGAGAAAAGCGCGGCCGACATCGGCGCGCCAGCCTTGCCTGCGCCCACAACGAAGATGCGATCTATCTCTGCCAAACGGTAGACCCGCCGCGCCTGACCGCCATCCGTCCGGCCGATGCACAGGAGGTCGCGATCCAAAGACACGTGCGCGACCACTGCCTGCTGCGGGTCCACGGCCTGTAACGCGGCCGTCAGAATATGGGCAATGCTCTGCCGAAACGATAGTCTGTGGGTGTCCTGGTTCATCTCAATCATTTCAGCGCCGCCTGGGCTGCGTCGTTCGGGCTGCTGGCGCCGCGCAAGACGGACGTTACGGCCTTCTGCAGGCGACCGGCAACCTGGGGATAGTCGGCGCCGATCGGGTGACTGACAGCAGACGCCAGTTGCCGATCCAGGAACTCGCGATAAGGATTCGCGCCCCAGACGGCCAACGCCTTCGGCGCTGTGGGCAACCAGCCGGCGGCCTGCGCCCAGCCTCCCGCGTTCTCTGGCGCGAGCAGCCAGTTGATGAATGCAGCCGCGGCCTTCTGCCGCGCCGGATCCGCAGCGACGACCGCCAGCGCCCAGCCGCTCGTAATGGGCGGCGCGGGGTTTGACCAGCCAGGTGCAGGGGCGAAAGCGGCATCGGGCAGGCTCTCGCGACCGGCCAGGTAGCGACGCGCGCTGACGTTGGCGGCGTGTGCCTGGCCCTGGACATAAAGCGACCAGGCGTCGTCGAGACTGGACGCTTCGAGGACCTCCGGCGGCAGCAGGTTCGCCTGGAGCGCATCGCTGTAGTACGACAGGGTCAGGAGCAGCGGCTGCTCCTGGAGCGCGAGATGCCGCGTCTTGGGGTCAATCAAGCCGCCGGCCGAAAGATACTGGCTGAGGACGCTGTGTTGCACATCATCGAACGGAACAGCTCCCGATCGCGGCTGTGGACTGCTGGCCGGGAATACGTAGATCACCTTTCCGGCCAACAGGCCCGCCCACGTGCTCGGCAGCGAAGTCAAGCGACCGCGGTTGTAGATGACATGGTCGAGATCGGCGACGTACTGAACGGCCAGCAGCCGGCCGCCGAACTGGCCCGCCTGGCGCGCAAACGGATAGAGTCCGTTAACGACCTCGGGCGTCAAGAGATTATCGAGTGGCTGAAGCACGCCAGCTCCGGCAGCCGGCTCCAGCTCAGCCACATCCAGAATCACCACATCGGGCAGCACGGTCGGCGCCACAGAGCGCGCTGCCAGCAAAAAATCCAGCAGGCCGCCCTTGCCGTATTTGGCCTTCAGCACCGGGGTTACGCGTATCTTGCCATCCTGCGCCGCCTCGAAGTCGGCCAACAGTTTGGCAAGCAGGGGCCCGGCCGGCGCCGACGCCTTGGGGCTGATGAATTCGGGGGTCCACCAGGTCAGGCTAATGATGCCGCTCGTCGTCGTAACCGCAATGGTCGGCTGTGCAGCCGGCGCATCAGGTCTGGTTGGCGGCGGCGTCCGTGTGGGCGGCCGCGGGGAAGCGGTCGCAGGTTGCACGGGAGTATTAGCCGCGTTGCAGCCCACGGTCCAGGCCGCCAGCGCCAGCCCAAGACTCAGCCAGATCACCCGTAGCCAGAGGCGACCCCGTAAGACATCTCTAGACATGTTCGATGACCATCCTCAGCCTGCCGACGGCGGCAGCCATGCACGCGCAAGCATCCATTGGCCGCTGCCAGAGTTGAAACGCAACTCGAACGTCTCGGCGGTGGGCGTGCGCGCCAGATAGCAGCGCCAGATCGCATCGCCGACCGCCTCTTGCCATTGGCGACCCAAATCGGTGATATAGCGCGTGCGGTTGCGCCAGATGAAGACCAGCGGCTGCACCTGGCCATCAGGCAGAAAGCGAGCCTGGACAACAATCGGTTCATCTATGAATTCGGGTAAAGGCATGGTAGCTTCCTTGTTTCCTTGCCCGCTCAGATACCTGGCGACCAGGGCAAGCGCGGCCTCGGCCGATCGCTGCTTGTTGCCGACGCGATCCGCGTCCCACACGTGACATTCGGCGAGCTCCGCGTCTGCAGCCGATAGATGGATGTAGACCAGTCCAACTGGTTTCTCGGTCGAGCCGCCGCCCGGTCCCGCAATGCCGGTGACCGCCACCGCGATGTCTGCGGCGAAGAGCCGCCGTGCGCCCTGCGCCATCTCGGCCGCCACCGCGG
This sequence comes from Chloroflexota bacterium, assembly GCA_016876015.1. Taxonomy (GTDB): domain Bacteria; phylum Chloroflexota; class Anaerolineae; order CG2-30-64-16; family CG2-30-64-16; genus VGOD01. The sequence continues at coordinate 10,778 of VGOD01000081.1, read as the reverse complement.
GGCTGACCGCGCCCTGTGCCATGAGAGTCGCGTGTTTCACGCCCAAGACCTGCTCTTTGGCAGCATAGGCGTAGGCGATGACGCCGCCCAGGAAGTAGCTAGAACTGCCTGCCACATCCGTGATCAGACTGCCCACCAGTCCGCCCGTGCACGATTCGGCTACTGCCAGCGTCAGTCCGCGTTCGAGCAAGAGCCGACCGACGATTTGCGATTCGCGATTTGCGATCGGCGATTTTGGATTTTGGATTTCCGATTTACTGTCCGCCATCTGCTATTTGCCATCTGCTGTTTGCCTTCTGCCTTCTGCCATCTGCCATCTGCCATTTGCCATTTGCTATTTGCAATTTGCTATTTGTCATCTCCGGCAACCAAAGCGTGAAGGTGCTGCCGCGGCCGGGTTGGCTGGCCACTTCCAGACGACCAGCATGGGCCTGGGCGATCCACTGGGCGATCGAAAGGCCAAGTCCAGAACCGCTGGGGCGCGTCAGACGGTGATCGGCGCGATAGAAACGCTCGAAGATGTGCGGCAGGTCATCGGGCGCGATGCCGATGCCTGTATCGGCGACGGCGACCTGCACCCAACCATCGCGACGATACATGCTCAGCGTGACTTCGCCGCCAGCCGGCGTATATTTCAGGGCGTTGTCCACGAGATTGAGCAGCAGTTGGCGTAGCCGATCATGGTCACCCATGACCTGCGCTTGATCCTCGGCGCCCAGGCGCACTGCTACGCCCTGCGCCATCACCTGGGCCTGGCGATAGACCTCCAGCAGCAACGTGTCCATCTCTACTGGCACAAGGCTCAACCGGAGCCCGGCGTCGGCCTGCGCTAACAACAGCAGATCGTTGACCAGTCTCCCCATGCGCACAGTCTCGTCGCCGATCGCGCGTAATGTTTCGCGCTGCGCGGCTGGATCGTTGGCTGCCCCGCGGTGCAGGAGATCCAGGTTGCCCTGAATCGTGGTCAACGGCGTGCGCAGCTCGTGGCTGACGTCGGCGATCAGGCGTTGTTGCGCCTGGAAGAGCGTCTGGAGGCGCGCGAGCATCGCATTGATGGTGCTGGTCAAACGGCCAAGCTCGTCATTGGCCACAGCAACGGGAATACGTTGCCCCAAATCCTGCGTGCCCGCGATGCGTTGGGCTGTCGTCGTGATGGCCTGCACTGGACGCAAGGCCGCGGCCGCCAGGATGACGCCGCCGACAGCCGCCAATAGCAGAAAGATGCCGCCGCCCAGCACCATCACCCGCCGTACAACGGAAAGTGAATCGTACAGCTCTGTCAGACTGCGAGCCGCCTGCACCGCGCCAACCGGCCGGCCAGCGAACAGGATGGGACGGCTGTAGACGCGCAGGCGCACGCCCTGGCCAGCATCTGTGGTAAAGGCATAAGACTCGCCGGCCACGATCTTGTCGGCCACGACTGGCGGCGCAGGCAGCACCTGCCCGCGCAGATTATCTGACAATTGAACTGCCTGACCGTCTGCGGTCACGATCTGGATGTAGTGTTGCGATGCGAAGATGTCAATCTCGGGCAGGCGCACGCGGCCCGAAAGCAGAACGGCGACCGGATCGTTCTCAGCCTGGATCAAGCGCGTGATGTTCTGCGCCTGGCTCGCCAACCGCTCGTCCATCACGGCCAGCAGGATGCCCGCCAGCAGCGAATAGAGCAACGCGCTGAACACCACCAGCGTGATCGCCAGGATGCCAGTATACCACAGCGTCAGCCGGGTGCGGATGGACATGCTGTTATTCTTCGCGCAGCGCATAGCCGACGCCGCGCACCGTCTGGATGAGCCGCGGCTCGCCGCGCGCCTCCAGTTTGGCGCGCAGATAGCGGATGTAAACCTCGATGATGTTGGACTCGCCGCCGAAATCGTAGTCCCAAATCCGCTCGTAGAGAACTTCGCGCGTCAGCACCTGGCGCGGGTGCTGCATGAAGAGCGCAAGCAGCTCGAACTCCCGCGCAGTCAGCTCGACGCGGCGGTCGCCGCGGAACACCTCGCGCGTCTTGTCATTCAACGTCAGCTCAGCAAACCGCAGCAACTCCTCGGTCGCTCGCCGCTGACGGCGGCGGAGCAACGCCCGTACTCGCGCCAGCAATTCATCGAAGTTGAACGGCTTGACCAGATAGTCATCGGCGCCGGCGTCCAGGCCCGCCACCCGATCGGGCACGGCCTCTTTGGCCGTCAAGATCAGGATCGGCACGTCCGAGGCCGCGCGCAGCCGCCGGCAGACGGTCAGCCCATCCAGGCCCGGCAGCATCAAGTCGAGCAGCACGATGTCGGGCGGCCGATCGCGCGCTGCGCTCAGACCGGTCTCGCCATTTGGCGCGAGTTCCACCGCGTAGCCTTCGTAGATGAGCCCCCGGCGCAGCAGATCGCCGATCTTCGGTTCATCCTCGACGACCAACACACGTTCACCCATGCGCGCATTGTAGCACCGCGCGGCCATCGCGCGCAAGTGGATTGACACTTGCGCAAGGCCGTGGTAGAGTGGATCAGAAACACCGGTTAGCGCCATCTCCCCGAATCTTGAGCCGATCATGTCGCGTACCAACTTCACAATTCCCCTCGTGCATGGGCTCGGATTGGCTGTTTGCCTCTCGCTGCTCGGCGACCTGGCCATGTACGCCGTGCTGGTGACGCAGCTTGACTTCGTCTGGCTGAGCCTGGCCGCGGCCGGCTTGATGCTGAGCGTCAATCGGCTAATCCGCATCCCCGGCAACCCGATCGTGGGCTTGCTGCTCGATCGCCTGGGCCGGCGTCCGCTCTTCCTGGCTGGCATGGCGTTGGCTGTGCTGACGACGAGCAGTTACGGCCTGGTTCGTGGTTTCTGGCCGTTCTTGCTGGCGCGGCTGGCATGGGGCGTCGCCTGGATGCTTATCAATGTCGGTGGCCGCACGATGATCCTGGACGTCAGCACGCCCGCAGATCGTGGTCGTCTCTTGGGGCTGTACCACGCCTGGATGTGGGCTGGGTTCGCAGCCGGCCCCCTGATCGGTGGGCTGTTGACCGACTTGCTGGGCTTCCGACCCGCGATGTTCGCGCTGGCGGTGCTGACCGCTATCGGCGCAGCGGTCGCATTTGTGGCTGTGCCTGAAACACAGTTCTCGTCCGCGACCGCAGCGCGCGGCCTGGGCGAGAGGGCGACGCCGCCTGCTCCAAAGCTATCGGCCACGGGAGTTCTCGGCTGGATCGGGCCTTCTCGGACCGGCCTGGTGGTCATCGCGGTGCTCTTTCTGGCGACCCAGTTCGGCGGCGAAGGGGTTGTCACTTCGACCCTCACCTGGCTGGTGGAGCAACGCTTTGGGAGCTCGTTTATCGTCGGGGGTCTGGCGCTCGGCGCAGCTTCGGCGGGCGGGGCCTTGTTGGCGCTGCACTCACTCATCGCGGCCGCGGCCGGCCCTTTGGCGGGCTACCTTTCGGACCGGCGGACCGGCAGACGGCCGGTCATCGCCGCCAGCCTGGGCTTTGCCATGCTCGGCTTTGCACTGCTGACGCTCGATCGGTCGGCGCTCACGCTGATCCTCGGGGTGATTTTGCTGGCGTTCGGCAGCGGCGCGGCGCTGGCCGCCCTGACCGCCCAGGCCGGCGACCTGGCGCCGACTGGTCGGCGCGGGACAGTGATGGGCGTGTTCGCGACCATCGGCGACGCCGGGTTGATGGCCGGACCCCTCGTTGCCTTCGCCCTGGCGCCAACTTTCGGCCTGAGAACAGTCTATCTGTTGTGTCTTGCCGTGTTCGGGGCCGTGCTCGGCTGGTACTGCTTGCGTCCAGTGGACACCGCGCCTGGTTCGTGCTAGAATGCGGCCAGGTTCAACCGTTCGAACCAAAGGAGCCAGAAGGAGATGGAGACTCACCGCCTTTATTCGCTGCGGGCGCGCGATGTGATGAACCCGAACATCGTGATTGTCTCGCCGCTGGCCACGGTGCAAGAAGCCGTCGAGACCATGGTCAGCCAGGGCACGCCGACGGTGATCGTGGATCGGACGGACGAGGATGACGCCTATGGCATCTTGACCTTTCAGGAGATCGTCTATCGTGTGTTGGCGCAATCGCTGGCGCCCACCCGCGTACGCGTCGCCGAGGTCATGGTGAAGCCGCTGATCGTCGTCAATCCCAATCTGCGGCTGCCGTTCGTGGCGCAGTTGCTGGCGCGGGTGGGCATCCAGAACGCGATCGTCATCGAAGAGCACCGTCTGGCCGGCGTGATCTCGAGCAGCGATCTGGTAAAGGCGCTGGTCGCGAAGGCGAAAGAGTAGGCAAAACACTTCAGAGAGGAAGGGTGCGATGCATTTCGGCTGGACCGATGAACAACAGATGTGGCGCCGCGCCGTGCGCGAGTTCGCGCAGGAGCAGATCGCTCCGCGCTCACGCGAGATTGACTCTGGCGCGCACATTCCCCCCGACATCATCAAGGGCATGGCCCAGATGGGCCTGTTGGCCCCGACCGTCTCCGAGCAGTACGGCGGCCAGGGGATGGACATCACGATGGCCGCCATCGCGGCCGAGGAGCTGGGGCGAGCCGAGATCAGCCTGGCGCTGCCGGTGCTCTACCTGGTACAGGCCAGTTGGGGCTACATCCTCGACCGTTACGCGTCGGCCAGCCTGAAACAGGAGATCTTGCCGCGCGTCACGGCCGGCAAGGCGTTCCTGGGCATCGCCACCACTGAGCCGGGCGGCGGTTCCGACATCGAAGGCGCCACCCGCTGCAAGGCGGAGCGCACCGCGGATGGCTGGCTCCTCAACGGCGAGAAGATGTACATCAGCGGCATCAAGGAGGAGCTGGCGCTGGGCGGCTGCCACATGACGTTGGTGCGCACCGACCCGCAAGCCGGCCACCGGGGGTTCACCTTCTTCGCCGTGCCGCTGAAGGACAATCCGCATGTCACGACGACCTTGGTCGAGGACTGGGGCCGTCAGGGGATTTCGACCGGCGGATTTCACATGGAGAACCTGCCGTTGCCCGATGTGAACCGCATCGGCGAGGTCAATCGCGGCTTCTACTACGCCATGGAGGGCTTCACCCTGGCCCGCATCTTGATCGGCGCGACGTGCGTGGGCGCGGCCGAGACCGCACTGCAAATGGGCGTGGACTACATCCGGCAGCGCAAGGCGTTCGGCAAACCTCTAGCCACGTACCAGGGTATCTCCTTCCCGGCAGCCGAGCGCTTCACCGACATCGAGTCGGCCCGGCTGCTGACCTATAAGGCCGCCTGGATGGCCGATGAGCTGTATGCGCGTAACGGCTTCAAGCACAAAGAGGTTGCGCTGGCGGCAGCCATGGCAAAGCTACGCGCGCCGGTGATGGCGTTCGAGACGTTCAACGAAGTAGCCAACTGGCTGGGCGCGATGGGCTACACTAAAGAGTATCCCATCGAGATGGGCATCCGCGGAGTGCGTTCCTACTCCATCGGCGCGGAGGGCGCCATGAACATCATGCGGATCATCATCGCCCGCGAACTGATTGGGGCAGAGTATACATCGCTGAGAGGATAGTATCGAGGACCGATCTGCAGAGGCCCGGTTTCTCCGAAATCCGGGTCTCTGCAAACACTCAAAACGCCTTGGGGATGAAGCCTGGCGAGTTCAGCACATCCATCACGCCCTCGCCGAAGCCCAACACGATCAGGCCGAGCTTCTCGCCCTGTCGCACCAGGCTTTCGTCTACGTAGAGGGACGCGATGGCGCCGATAAATTGCCGGCCGGCGTATTCGGGGAAAAACTCCCGATCCTCCGGCAGGTGGTCGGCAAAATCCCGCACGATCTGCGGATCCAGGCGGCTCTTGGTCTCGTTGATCAAGACGTACTCGCCGCAGGCCGCCACCACATCGAACTCCCGTGAACGGCCGCGCTCGGTCGGGTGTTGGCGGCGCACCCGCACCGCCATGCTCTGGATGCCGTCCGGCGGACAGCCGACCACCAGGCGCAGGATGCGCGGGATGCTGGGCACCACCAGGTCCTCGGCCATTGTGCCCATCTTGTTGGCCAGATCGCCCCACTTGCGGTTCATCTCGTTGCTGGAGTAGCGCATCTCGTCCTTGAAATCGCGCATCTCGTCCTTGAACTCGCGCATCTCGCGGGACAGCCGCTCGACCTGGCGATCCACCCGGTCAACCGTGTGCAACACCTGAGCCATCAGCTCTTCTAAATTGGCGACGCGTTGATCCAAAAATAGCCCCATGGCTGTCACCTGCCTTTCACCCAGGACTGACCTGATTCTACCATACTACTGAGAGCAATTCAAGCGGAGCGAGACCGATGTCCCAAACCCAACCTGACCCCCACCGTCGCTTCCAGGTCGCGCTCGATCAGGCGCGGGCGGACTGGGCCACGGCTGACCCGGCGCGAGCGGCGGCGTTGGCCGGGTGCCATCTGACGCCAGACGGCATCGTGGCGCCGTTCTTCGGCAGGCCGCACCTGGTCACACACCCGGCCGGCCAGGTCACGTTTCAGCCCACCGGCAAGCCGGCGCACCCTTCGATTGTGATCGTGCTTCTGCACTATCTGTTGACCGCGGATGGCGTGGCGCCGGCCGATCGCTGGCTGGCCTTCCGTGAGCTGCCGGATGGCATGTTCTATGCGCAGGCGTTCGCCGGCCATGCGGAGAGCGAACTGGCGCACAAGTTCAGCGCCGATGTAGCCGGTTTTCGCCGCGCAGGGGCGGCCCTGGGCGGCGAAGCGCTTGACCTGGCCGACGCCAGCTTTCGCTTCCAGGCGCTGCCGCGACTGGCCATCGCGACCCTCTTGTGGGCGGGCGACGAGGAGTTTCCAGGCCAGGCCCGCATCCTGTTCGATGCGCACGCGGGCCACTATCTGCCTACCGAGGACCTGGCGGGATTGGGTGACTGGCTGGCCCATCGGCTATGCCGTTGACCGCGTGCGCCAGACGCTCCACATCGTCGGCGACCGCAGGAAAGAGCGAATGAGACGCAGCCTACGGAAGGAGTCTGCTCACTCGGTTATATTGCTTGTCAGAGGTTGGCAGACCGCAATCTGATTGGAACCGAAAGGAGTTTCGCATGGCACTCAAGGTTGGACAGCCGGCTCCTGACTTCGCACTCAAGAGCCACACCGGCCAGACGATTCGCTTGAGCGACTTCCGCGGCAAGCGCAACGTCGTCCTGGCCTTCTTCCCGTTGGCCTGGACACCCATCTGAACGAGTCAGATCCCATCGTACCAGGTCAATCTCGACCATTTCGATGGGGTCCAGACCCAGGTTCTGGGTCTCAGTGTAGACAGCGGCGACTGCCTGCGGGCGTGGGCCGAAAGCCTCGGCGGGATCACCTATCCGTTGCTCAGCGACTTCTGGCCGCATGGTGGGGTGGCAGAGCAATACGGGGTGCTGCGCAAGGACGGCAAGACCGAGCGGGCCATCTTCGTGATTGACAAGCAGGGCATCGTCCGCTATGTGGACGTGCACGACATCAACGGCCAACCGGACAACGATGTTTTGTTCGCCGAGCTGGCCAGGCTGGAGCCGCAAGCCGCGAGCGCCTGGTCCACAAAACAGGCCGAGACCGAGGCGGCTCTTCGCAAGGCAGCGCAAGCTGCGCCGCCCGCGGCCGCGCCGGCCGGAGAGCGCGGCGTCATCCTGTACTGCACCCCCTGGTGCCCCGCCTGCCGGCGGGCGCGCGCCTACCTCCAGGAGCGCGGGGTCCAGTTTACCGAGATTGACATCTCCAAGGATCGCGCGGCCGCCATGCGCGTGCGCGGCTGGGCTGGCGGCTACGAAACAACCCCCACGTTCGACATCGGCGGCGCGATAGTCGTGAACTTCGATCGGGCCAAGGTGGATGCGGCATTGGGGTGAGCGAGTAACGCCCACTGGCATTCTCGCCGGCGGTGAGCGGATCGTTACGGTAAAGAAATCAGAGGCCCTGGCAAACAATACAACCGTTTCCCAGGGCCTCTTGCTTGGCGGCGCTGCCGCTGTGACCGGTCGGCAGGCTATAGCAATATCATTGCGTCCCCAAAGCTGTAGAACCGATACCGCGCCTGGATCGCCTCGGCGTAGACCCGGTCAATCAGCTCCTTGCCAGCGAATGCGCTAACGAGCATCAGCAGCGTGGACCTGGGCAGGTGGAAGTTGGTAATCAGCGCGTCCACCGCCCGGAAGACATGACCCGGCCGGATGAAGAGATCGGTTTCACTGGTGAATGCGGCCACGGTCTGCCAGCCGCAAACGGCGCCCGCAGGAACATCGTCGGCCGGCCGATAGCCCAGGGCGATCTTCGCCGCGCTCTCGAGAGTGCGCACCACGGTCGTGCCGATGGCGATGATCCGTCCCCCGGCCAGCCGCGCCTCGTTGATGCGCCGCGCCGTCTCCGCGCTCAGCTCGGCCCATTCTCGATGGATGCGATGCGCCTCGATCTTTTCCTCTTGCACCGGCCGGAAGGTGTCCAGGCCGATGTGCAGGGTGACAAAAGCCAGACCGATCCCGCGCTCTCGCAGCGCCGCCAGCAATTCAGGCGTGAAGTGCAGCCCGGCCGTCGAAGAGGCGGCCGAGCCATCCACCCGGCTGTACACGGTCTGGTAGCGTTCCGCGTCGGCCAGGGGCCGGTGGATGTAGGGCGGCAGCGGCGTCTCGCCCACGTCCCACAGCCACTGGCGCGCCGGCGGATCGAAGGCGATCCGCCGGCCGCCGGCCGCTGTTTCGGCCAGGATCGTGGCAGTGATCGCGCGGGCTGGATCGCGGCCGGTCACATGTATCTGCACGCCTGGCCGCAACCCCTTGCCCCGGATCAGGCATTCCCACGTCTCTCCCAGCCCTGGCGACCGCTCCCCCAACCCCTTCGACCTCTCCCGTGGCGCTGGCGTCCCCTCCCCCAGCCCCTCCCCTGTGAGGGAAGGGGAGAGCGCCCCCTGCTCTTGGAGGGCTGCTTGCGTCCCGCGCAGCGGGAAAGGGGGTTGGGGGGATGGATAAGGCCGCAACAGGAAGATCTCTACCGCGCCGCCCGTGGCCTTGACCCCGTGCAACCGCGCCGGAATCACCCGGCTATCGTTGCCCACCAGCAGATCGCCCGCGCGCAGATATTCGCCGATGTCGCGGAAAATGCGGTGTTCGAGGCGGCCTGTGCTGCGGTCAACCACCAACAGCCGCGAGGCATCGCGCGGCTCGCAGGGGATTTGGGCGATCAGCTCGGGCGGCAGCGAGTAGTCGAAGTCGCTGGTCTTCATGCTGGGGCTGAGTTGAACAACCCCGGCTGCTCGCCGCGTTCGGGGTATGGCTCGCCGAGGTGCTCGTAGGCGCGGCGCGTGGCCAGCCGGCCGCGCGGGGTGCGCTCCAGGAAGCCCAGTTGCAGCAGGTACGGCTCCACCACATCCATGATGGTGTCCGATTCTTCGGAGACCGCGGCCGCGATCGTTTCCAGGCCCACCGGCCCGCCGTCGAAGTTGCGGATGATGCGGCCCAACACCTGCCGGTCGAGGACGTCGAGGCCCAGGTCGTCAATCTCCATCAGGGCCAACGCCTGGCGCGCGGTCTCGGCGGTGATCGCGCCATCGGCCTTGACCTGGGCGTAGTCGCGCACGCGGCGCAGCAGGCGCAGCGCCACGCGTGGGGTGCCGCGGCCGCGGCGCGCGATCTCGGTCACGCCGTCGTCGCTGATCGGCGCCTGCAACAGCCTGGCCGCGCGGCGGATGATCTGCTCCATGGCCGCCAAGTCGTAGAAGTCGAAGCGGTAGACCGCGCCGAAGCGCGCGCGCAGCGGCGCGGTCATCAGCGCCAGGCGCGTCGTCGCGCCGACCAACGTGAAGCGCGGCAGCTTCAGGCGGATGTTGCGTGCGCTCGGGCCTTTGCCGATCACGATGTCGAGCGCGAAATCTTCCATGGCCGGGTAGAGCACCTCCTCGACTGCGCGACCCAACCGATGGATTTCGTCAATGAACAGAATGTCGCCCTGGCGCAAGTTGGTCAAGATCGCGGCCAGGTCGCCGGCGCGCTCGATGGCCGGCCCGGCCGTCACCTTCAGACCCACGCCCATCTCGTGGCTGACGACGTGCGACAGGGTCGTCTTGCCCAGCCCTGCCGGGCCATAGAGCAGGATGTGATCCAACGGCTCCCCGCGGCCGCGCGCGGCCTGGATCAAGATGCGCAAGTTGTCGCGCAGCCGATCCTGGCCGATCATCTCGGCCAGCGAGCGCGGTCGCAGCGCGGCGTCCACGACCACTTCTTCGGGCCGGCTTTGGGGCGAGATGGCGCGTTCGGTCATGGAGGGCATTATACCAGGAATGAAACGCAAAGAGTAAAACGTCAGGAGCATTTTTGACAATCGCCCCGTTTCGCGGATAATGAGCATGTAGACTGATGGCGACGCCGCAGGGCATCGCGTTCTTTGAGAGGGGGCAGCAAGATGGCTCAAGCAACTAAGATGGGCGCGGACACCGCGACCCTGGAGAAGCGCCGCAAGGCCTTGACCGGACACCAGTGCAGCAAGTGCGGCCAGGACATCAGCTTCGGCGACCTGCTGATCGTCAAGATGACGGAGATGCAGGACAATCGGCCGCGCTCGCACAATGTGATCTACCATCGCAAGTGTTACACGGTTTGATCCGACGCTGTACACAGAGAGACCCCGGCGGTCAGTAGACCGCCGGGGTCTTTTTTTGTCACAGGACGCCGTTCTAAAAATCGGCCGGGGCGCAAGGATCATAAATGATTTTCCAGCACTGCTGTGCGTCATTTGAATCGCGCAAACGAGGATGGAGCATCCAGGTGGTAGGTGAACAAGAAGCGCCACGGTTCCCCTTCATCCATTGGGACGCGGACGTTCCGC
>VGOD01000080.1 GCA_016876015.1 Chloroflexota bacterium | reverse complement strand
CTGCGCCCTCGATCGAGTGGGTCAACGCGTGCTCACCGCCCGCGATCACCCCCACCACCTGGCCGGCCGCCGCGCTGAAGGTCGGTGGACACTCCGAGGCATCCAGCACGCCCAACCGCCCGGACGTCCCCGCGCCGATGTAGATCAGCCGCCCCCCGCGACGCATCCGCTCGGCGATGCGATCTATCGCCTGGGCGATGGCCGGTAACTGGGACTCGATCGTCAGCGCTACGCGCTGATCCTCCGCGTTGATCAGCCGCACCATCTCCAGGGTGGACACTGCGTCGATATGCTCAGTGGCAGGGTTACGGGATTCGGTGAGGGGAAGCGCGGATGGCAGATTGCAAATTGCAAATTGCAGACTGCAAGCTGCAGATCTGTCTTGAGCGTGCTCGCAGGATTGCAAATCGCCATTTGCTATGTGCCATTTGCTATGTGCCATTTGCCATTCGCCGCCCGGCGTGATATCCCCCAAAATCACCGCGCGCCGCGCGCCAGTGGCCGAGGGCAGATTGCCGGACCGGCCGTGCCACGTCTCGTAGGCCAGGACCGCGAACGCGACCGCTTCCTTGGCCTCGGCCGGCAGCCCCAGATCGTCGGAGATCAGGACGCGCGCCGGCGCAAGCTCGCCGCGGAGCAGCGCCATCAGGCTCGCGTTGTGCACGCTGCCCCCGCTGACGATCACCTCATCGGGCAGTCGCGGCAGGAAGTCACGATAGGCCTGGCCGATCGAGCGCGCGGTGAGCGCGGTGAACGTGGCGACGATGTCCACGTCGGTCAGACCGGCCGCCTTCGCCCGTTCCCAGACCTGCGCGCCGAACTGCACGCCGAACAGCTCACGGCCCGTGGTCTTGGGCGGCGGCAGGTGGAAGTACGGCTCATTCAGCCACGCCGCCAACAGCGTCTCATCCACCCGGCCCTGGGCAGCCAGCTTGCCGCCCCGATCGTACGACCACGCGCCGCCGGTGGCCCGGTCGGCCGCATAGTCAATGAGCATGGCGCCGGGGCCGGTGTCGAAGGCGATCACTTCACCCTCACCCCCGCGGGAGACCCTTCGGGTTTCCGAAACCCGAAGGGTCTGATTTTCCTCTGAAAGAGGGGGGAGATAGGTGACGTTCGCGATCCCCCCGATATTCTGCATCGCCCGGACCAGCGTGGGGTGCGAGAACAGCAGCCTGTCCACATAGGGAACCAGCGGCGCGCCCTGACCGCCGGCCGCCATGTCGCGGGTGCGAAAATTGCTGATGACCGGGATGCCGGTCAGCTCGGCGATGATCGCAGCCTCGCCCAGTTGCAGGGTCGAGGCGTCTGGCCCAGTGGGGATGTGCCAGACCGTCTGGCCGTGGCTGCCGATCAGGTCAACGCGCTCGGGCGTGAGGCCCGCGGCCGCGATGGCCTGCAGAGCAGCGGCGGCGAAGATGCGTCCCAGCCGGAAGTTCAGCGCACACAGATGATCCACTGTGGCGGTCTCTGGCCGAAAGGCTGCGAAGATTTGCTCTCGGAGGTCCGGCGGGTGTGGGATGCTGACGTGCTTCAAGAGACGCCAACGCAGCGCCGGCGCCGCGCCTGCCAGCTCGACCACGGCCACCTCCACCCCATCGGCCGAGGTGCCCGACATGAGCCCAACGACGATCATAAGGCCTCCACGATCGCCCGATGCAACGCCACCCGGAACGCCAGGATGCCGGCCGCATCGCGGCCGTAGTAGACGCGATTGGTCAGACACGCGACGACGAGATCGCGCCCAGGGTCAATCCGGAGCGAGGTGCCGGTGAAGCCGGTGTGCCCGAATGCGGCCTGGCTGAACGGATTGCCGCTGGCTTCAGGGTCAGGGGACCAGAGCGCAAAGCCCAGCCCGCGACGAATGGAGCCGTCTTGCGCCTGAACGCGGGTCATCTCGGCGATGGCGGCCGCGCTCAGGACCGCGCCATGCGCCAGGAACGTCTGCCCGAAGGCGGCCACGTCGCGTGCGGTCGAAAAGAGCCCTGCGTGGCCAGCGATCCCGCCCAGGCTGGCAGCGTTTTCGTCGTGGACCTCGCCGACGATGCGCCGTCCCCGCCAGGCGCAGAACTCAGTGGGAGCAGCAGCGCCGGCCGGCAGGTAGTGCGTGTACTCCAGACCCAGCGGCCCTGTCACCCGGCGATACACCGCGGCATCCAGCCGCAGACCGGTCAGGCGCTCGATGACCAGGCCGATGAGGATCAGGCCGATGTCGCTGTAGATCGAGCGGGCGCCGGGCGGATAGGAGAAGAAGGTGGTGAGGGCGAGCTGGCGGCCGGCTTCGGCCGTGGGTTGCCGGAAGAGAGGCCGCCAGGCAGGCAGGCCGGAGTTGTGCGCCAGCAGGTTGCGAAAGGTCACGACGCCTGCGTCCACCGCTGTTGGCCAGTCCGCGGCTGGGGCGATCGCATCCACCGCCACCAGGCCGCCTGGTTCGAGAGGGTTCTCGTAGGGCTGAATCGGACGGCGCCCGCGGAACTCCGGCATGACCGTCGCGACCGGCTGATCCAACCCAACCAGGCCCTCTTCCACAAGGGTCATGAAGGCCGTGGCTACAAACAGCTTGGTCACCGAGGCCAGGTCGAACAGCGTGTCCTGGTTGGCCGGCCGGTCTCGGGTCTCAGGATCGAGCCACCCGTAGGCCTGCGACAGTAGCGTCTGACCGGCCTGCCGCACCTCGACCTGGCCGGCCCCAAACACGCGGCCAAGCGAGGCGCGGATGATGGATTCGGCGACAGAGAGATTGCGTTGCATTGGCGATTTTGGATTTTGGATTTTGGATTGCTGATCTGCGCTTCACGCTTCACGCCTGACGTTTGACGTTTGACGCTTCACGTTTTACGCCCCCCTCACCGCTCCTTCCCCCACATCGCGTACTCGCGATGCTTCGTGAACCCGAACCGGCCGTAGAAGTCCACGATGCCGGTCCAGTCAATCACGCAGCCAGCGACACCAGCGTCTCGCAGGCAGCGCAGGCCGGCGTCGAGCAGCGCCGCGCCATAGCCCTTGCCGCGGCTATCGGCGCTGACGCCGATGGAGCCGAGCTGGCCCCAGGGACGCGGAAGGGCGTGTGGGAAAAAGCGATCGAGCGGCCGCCGCGAGTCCTCGAAGGTGAGCACACAGCAGCCGTCTATCCCGCGTGGCGACCAGAGCGCCACGTAGTCCGACAGCCGGCCGCCCTCCTGCATATGCACCTCGAACTCGAAGCGCCAGCGGCCGGGAAACTCGCGACGCAAGAACGCCATGACCGCCGTCTCTTCGCCGGCCGCCACGGGCCGCGCCTGGATCTCAGCGGCCTTGCGGGCCGTGTCCGGCGTGATATAGCGCGTCAAGTCGTGCGCCACATCCCAGGCGCGATCGCGGCCAGCACGGCTGGAATACCCATGCCGGCGGAAGAACTCCGCGCTGTCGAGCTCGACCGGCAGCCCTGCCGCGAATGGTCGCATCCCGCCCCCCAGTCGCCACTGCTGGCAGCCCTGGGCCGCCAACCATTCCTCAGCCCAGGCGAGCAACGCGGTCCCGATGCCCTGCCGCTGGCGCTCGGGATGCACCGCGATGGCATCCACCCAGCCCACCTCCGGGGACGACACGCTCGGCTCGGAAGGCAACGCGCTGGCCAACACGAAGCCGACCGGCGCCCCATCCTGTAGCGCCAGCCGGCCGGCCAGCACGCCGCCGGCCACCGGCCGCGTGTTGTAGCGCATCGCCCGTTCTGTGATTGCCAGCCCTGGGCCACAGGCTACGTTCCAGATGGCGGTTGCGGCTGCGAGGTGAGTGGAATCTGCGAAATCGAACGTTTGGAATTCCATGCAGTAACGCCTCTGATGAGTGAAACGTGAAACGTCAAACGTCAAACGTGAAACGTCAAACGTCAAACGTGAAGACTTGATGCGGCGCGGCATGACGCCTTGGGCGCGACGTGTAACGATTGCCCTTGTGGACTCACCCCAACTCGGCGCGCAGACGAAAGTCGTTCATCGCCACCACCGTGCTGTTCAGCCGCGATTCCTCGGCCGCAAACGCCATCAGATGGCTCTCCAGCGATTCGCGGCCTGTAGTCAGCGGCTGACCTTCGCCGCGCACGGCGCGCACGAATGAGCGCACGATGCCGAAGTCGCCGCCACCGTGACCGCTGACAGTCGCGGGGACGTCGAGCGTCTCCCGCCGGCCGGTGAGGTGATCGTGGATCTCGATCCAGCCGTCGCGATAGTCGAACTTGCCGCGCAGGGTAGCGCGCGCGCCGTCATACCGCATGGTGCGGCTTTCCTCGTGCGCGTGGCCGTGCATGAACAGCACAACCGAAGGGCCGCCCTCGAACTGCATGTTGACCGTCTGGTGGTCTACCACGTCGTTATCGCAATGATACACGCATCGGCCATAGGGCCCCGTCTCCAGCGCGTGTTGGCGCGCCCCCAGGCTGTCGGTCTCCTCGGTGATCACGGAAACGGGCCACCCGCGCCGGTTCAGGTCCAGGTAGATGCGACGGGCGTCGAACGGACACCGGTCGGCGGCCGGACAGCCGTCGGTGCAGCGCAACGTCGCGCCGGCCGGCGCCTGGTCTGACCGGTAGTGCAGCAGCGAGCCGAACGAGTGCAGCCGGCTCACCTGCCGGCCCAGGTTCCAATAGAGGATGTCCAGGTCGTGGCAACATTTGGCCAGGATCATCGGGCTGGATGCGGCGAAGTTACGCCAGTTGCCGCGCACGAAGCTGTGCGCCATGTGCCAATAGACAACGTTCTCGCGATGCTCAACCGTGACGATCTCGCCCAGCCGGCCCGACGCCACGATGTCATGCAAGGTCGAGAAGAACGGCGTGTAGCGCAGGACATGGCAGACTTGTAACAGCTTGCCCCGGCGCTCGGCCGTCTGCACCAGGTCCACGACGTGCGGCAGTCGTACCGCCATCGGCTTCTCCAGGAGCACGTCATACCCGGCGTTCAAGGCCGCGATCGTCGAGGGATGGTGCGTCTGATCCTGGGTCATGTTGAAGAGCGTATCGGCGATCTGACCCTGCGCCAGCAGGTCCTCCCAGGTGACGAACTGGCGCTCTCGCGGAATACCGTGCGCGCTGGCAAATCGCTCGCGGCGAACCGGGTGCGGCTCGGCCACGGCCACGAACTTCAGATCATCGGGCTGCGCCAGCGCATATGGCCCATAACTGAAGTATCCTCGACTCCCCGCGCCCAACAACGCAGCAGTGATAGGTTTGCTCATGCGACTAACCTCATGTGATAGAATCCGTCGCCCACCCAATACGCTCCATGCCCGCCGTTTGACGTTTGACGCTTGACGCTTCACCTTCCCGCCCCCACCCATCCTGCCCCCGCCCCCGCGCGGCACGCAAAGATGCTCGCCTGGCGTCCGGTCTCGGCGTGATAGCGGCGGCCGACGTGCGTCTCGAAGTCGGGCACAGCGCCTGCGCGCACGAGCGCGACGATGCAGCCGCCCCAGCCGGCCCCGGTCAGGCGGGCGCCGGCCACGCCATCCACTTCGTGTGCGGCGCGCACCAGGCTCTCGATCTCTGGGCAACTGATCTCGTAGTCGTCGCGTGCGCTGGCGTGCGCCTGGTCCAACAGCCGGCCGAGCGCCGTCGCATCGCCTCCGCGCATAGCCGCCAGCGCCGCCAACACGCGACCGTTTTCGGTCCAGACGTGACGGCAGCGGGCTTTGACGCGCAGCGATAGGTCTGCGGCCAGGCCGGGAAGATCGCCCAGGCGAATCCCGCGCTGCCCTAGCTCGGCGACGGTGATCGTCTCCGGCAGGTGTGGGTCGAGCTGCGCCCAGGGTGCATCCTGCACATCCCGGAGGTGGGTGATGTCGGCGTGGCGCGGGCGCAGCAGCGCGACGCCGGCCCGACATTCGGCCACGCGCTGGTTGAAGCCGCCGCGCACGTTGTCGTGGTGCACGCCGCTGTTGGCGATGAGGATGCGGTAGTCGGCCGGCAAGGGCGCGGGGCTGGTCGTGTAGCGGCCTTCGGCGTCGGGCCGACAGTCCAGGAAGAGCCCCTGCCCACGCTGCGCCAGGAGCGCGATGAACTGATCCATGATGCCCCCGCGCGTGCCGACATACCACTCGGCCTCCGAACAGAACTGCGCCAGCCTTGTCTTCTCAGGCCGCCAGTCGTTGATGTGCGCCAGCGCCACGGCCCCCGCCACAGTGAGCGCGGATGACGAGCTGAGGCCTGCGGCGCGCGGCACGCCGAACGGAGCCGCGGCCGAGATCAGCCCGTCGAACCCGCGCAGGGTGCGGCCAAGATGCTGCGCCATCGCCTGGGCTGGCCCCCGAATATAGTTGCTCCAATGGCCGGCCGCGGCAGAGGGGATCGCCGGGCTGATGGTAAAGCTCACGGCGGCGTAGCTCGACTCCACGTTGACCAGGTTCACCGCGGGGTCTGGCCGCGGCCGCGCCAACAGCAGGATGTCGCGGTCGAGCGCCACCGGCAGCACGTAGCCGTGGTTGTAGTCGGTGTGCTCGCCGATCAGGTTGACGCGGCCGGGCGCGCGAAAGATCAGCGCCTCGCCAGGGCCATAGGCCGTGCGGAAAACATCCAGGGCCTCGGCATAGCGGCTGACCTGCTCGGCTGCGCCGTCGCCGTAGATGGAACGGAGTAGTGATAGCTGCATATGGGCGTGAAATCCCCTCTCATCCGACCGGTCGGCCGTCCTGAGCGCGCGCCCGCAGCGCCAGGAAACAGGCGCCGGCCGCGGCGGCCGTCGCTGCGAACACCCCAAACATCATGCGAAACCCTCCGGCCTGCGCCAACGTGCCGCCCAGCAACAGCCCGGCCAACTGGCCTGCGCCGCTGACCGTGCTGAGCAGGCCGCTGTTACGCCCGCGCGTGGTCTCATCACCCCACTCGACCGCGAAAGTCATGGCGTTGGCTGTATAGCTGCCGAACGCTACCCCGCGTAAGACCTGCACCCCGGCAAGCGCAGGCAGGATTTGGCTCAGCACCACATAGCCGCATAGCACCAACGTCGCCCCGAAGCCGCCGACCGCCAGCAGTGCGCCGCGGCCCACCACATCGGACCACTGTCCGGCAAAGCGCATCGCGGGCGCTTCGATGAGCGCGGCCAGGCCCCACAAACTGCTGATCTCGGTCTTGGCGTAACCCAGCGCGGCCATGTGGTTGGGCCACATCGAAGCCTGGCCGTACCAGGTCATGGTCCACAGAAAGACGCCAGCCAGAAACAAAAGCGGCAACCCAGGACGCCAGCCGCGCCAGCCTGCCGCCCGGTCCTTGCATCCCAACGCTGATCGCCGGCTGCCCAGCCCCGCGCTGGCCGGCGCAGAGACCACCTCAATGCGCGGCGCAGATCGCCTCACAGTCGCGGACCGGCTTTCGCGCAGGATCAACGCCACGGCCGCGGCCGCCAGGTACAGCAACGCACACACCTGCAGGGTCAGGCGCAGCGAAAAATGGTCGGCCAGACGCCCTCCCAACAGCGCGCCCACCGCAAACGCCAGCGACCCGAGGCCTCGATAGACGCCCATGCGCTGGCCGCGGCGGTCGCGCGTGGCGAGCAGATCGCCCATCAACGCCAGGCTGGTCGTGGAATAGGCCGCGTTGCTGGCGGCCTCGCCCAGGCGCACCAGCCACGCCCAATCAGCCGAGACCACCTGACTCAGCAGGAAGTAGGCCAGGGCCAGGCCGGCGAGCCCCGCCGCGATCAAAGGCTTGCGCCGTCCCAGGGCGTCGGAGAGGCGACCCCAGGCATAGCTGGTGACGAGACTTACGCTCGCGGTCGTGGCCAGGATGAGCGCGATGCGGCTGTAGTTCGCGCCCAACGATTCCAGGTACAGCGTCATCAGCGGCGAGCCGATGCCAATGGCGCCGAAAACGAGGATGATAATGAAAGTGAGAAGCAGGATGTTATCCAAGAAGCGATAGCTCACACGCTTGCGCGCCAGGATTGCGAACGCCGGCTATTCTATCACGCGCCCTCTGACCGGTCAACCGCGTCGAGGTCGTCTCCTTTGACGGCAGATTGGGAGCGGGCTATACTACCGTGCACGTGTAGGGGCAATAGCCTGCACCTGCCCTCGGCGACCGCAAGGGATCGCCCCTACCAGAATATCACGAGGTCAGATATGATCAAAGGAATCGGCATCAACTGCAACGACGAGGCGATTGACGGACGCCTGGACCGGCTCGAGCGCGAGATCGAGCAAGCCCACAGCGCCGGCTTCGATGCCTACGAATTGTCTCTGCCCGCCTGCAATGTCATCAAGGGCGGCAGAACCGACGACGCTGAGCTCAGCAGGCTCGCCGGCCTGCTGCAGAGCAAGCCCTTGCATTACACTGTCCATGCGCCCTGCTCGCTCCGGCTCGCCGATCGGAACGAAATCCATGAGCAGGTGTTCCTGTCCTGTCTGGATGTTACCCATCGGATCGGCGCCGACGTGATGGTCTATCACAGCGCCCAGCTCGCGCTCCGGCCGGCTGATCAGGATGCCGGCCCACTGCCAGAAGCCGACGAGTTGGCCGAGTCGTGGCGCGTGGAAACCGAGGCGCTGAGAAGGCTGGCGGAGCGGGCGGAAAGGCTCGGCGTGACCATCACCGTCGAGAACCGCGATCCTCACTTGTGGGAGATCGCCGCGCTCAGGCGTCACGGCAAGGCGGCCGATCAGCTCGTGGCGTATCACCAGGGGATGCGCCTGGACCTGATCGCCGAACAGGTCCAGGCCATCGGCTCGGCCAACGTGGGCATCTGTCTGGATGTGGGACACGCGTTCCTGGCCGCGCCCTATTGGTCCACCGGCTTCCTGACGCAAATCCGCCAGGTTGCGGGGTTCGTCAGGCATGTCCACTGGCACGACAACTTTGGACGGCTGGACGACCGGTGCGAGTCGCTGGCCGAACGGCTCATCTTTGGCGAAGCAGACAATCACCTGCCGCCCGGTTGGGGCGCGATTCCCCTGGCGCAGACTCTGGCGGCGCTCGTGCAAGCGGGCTACAGCGGCTGGCTCACGATCGAGCTGCGACCGCGCTATTTCGATCTGCTGGCCGAGATGGCGCGCCAAGCCTGGCGGATGATCGGGCAGACTCAGCCCACGTAGTCCTGTCGCATCTTCTCCATCCGCCCCACGCTCTCCCGGAAGCCGCCCGGCCGGCTGCGCGCGTGCCAGAGCTCGTGATATTCAGCGATCAAGCGTTGCGCATCGGCGGCAAGCGCGATGCGCAACGTTCCATCCTCCTGCCCTTCCACTTTGCCCAACATCCAGATGCCACGCCGCGCGCCGTGGCGCAGCATGTCGGCCGCCCAGGTGTATTCGCGACGGATCAGATCACGCTTTGGGCCGGTCGAAGGCCAGCGCGCCATGACCGCATCAATCTCGGCCACGGCCGCGGCCAGACCCGCGGGGGTCAGATTGGGATAACGCTGCGGGTTAGCCGCAAACTGCGCATAGGCGACCTGCAGGAGCCGCGCCATCACCGTCGAGTTGTGGATCTCCACCCCGGTCTTCTGGTAGGCGTTGCCCAGATCATACGCGATGCGGCCAAGGGTTCCGGTCGGATCATCGAACGCATAGGCGCTGACCGCCTGTGCGATATCCATCTCCCGATTGGCTTCGCACGCCCAGGAAACCGCCGCGCCGTAGGCGAAACCCAAGTAGCTGACCGGAAGCGGTTGCCAGTGGCCAGCGTCGCCCCAGTCAGTGTTCAGATAGCCCACCGCGCCGTGCTTCAGCCCGTTCTCGGCGGCGTTGCGCAGGTTGGCCAGCGCGTTCGCCGTGCGCCCTGCGATAGTGTTCCACGAAGATGTGCCAGGGCAGACGTAGAACGGCACGCCCGAGGCGGCAAAGATCGCGCCGTGCGCATCGAACGGATGATCGGCCTGGTAGCCCCATTCGAGGGCAATCGCGTCACGCGGGACTTCGGGAACCAGTTCGGGGTGCTCCATGATGATGTCGCCCCAAAACTGCATCGTGCGGCCACGCGCCTTCACCTCGCGATAAATCTTCAGAAGGAAGTCCAGGTAGACGCGGCCGGCGCCGAGCTTCTCCACGGCCTCCTTGCTCCGCACCTTGCCCAGGTCAATCGTCTCGTCGCAGCCCACGTTGAACTGCCGGCTGGAGAAGTGCGGCGCCAACTCATCGAAGATGCTGCGCACCAGCTCGATGCTCCCCGGATCCACCGGGCACAGGCTGAGCGGGTAGTCGTAGCGCCCCCAACGGGTGTCGCAGCCGTCCGGCGCCTCAGCCAGCGACCGATAGCGATCGTGCGTCAGCCAGCGGGTCATGTGGCCGAACGAATTCTGATTGGGAACCAACTCGATGAAACGCTCCCGGCAAAAGGCATCCAGCGCCAGGATCTCCTCGCCCGTCAGCGGCGACGCGTCGGCCCACACCTCAGGATGGTTGCGATAGGCGAAGGTGTGTTCGGTGTACAACTGGAGCTGGTTGACCTTCCACGAGGCCAGCAGATCCACCAGGTCGAACAACGTCGCCATGGTCGGCACCCGAGTGCGGCTCACATCCAGCATGACCCCACGATTGGGGAAGTCAGGCCAGTCGGATGCCCGCAAGCATGGGAGAGACCGGGTTTCTCTCAGAAACCCGGTCTCTATGATCTGCACCAACGTGCAGACCGCATAGAACACGCCGGCTGGCGTGCTGGCGACCGCGTGGATGCCTTCCGGCGTGATCGTCAGCTCGTAGCCCTGGGGATGGCGCGTGCCGCCCTCGACCACACTGAGAGTCACGGCGACCTGGTCATGCGGAACGGTGTTGCCTGCGACGATCTCCCAGTGAATGCCGGCTTTCTCGGCCAGGGCATCACGCAGACGCCTGGCGCTGAACAGCAACGCGGCCGCGTCCGGGCCGTCCAGGATGATCAGCCGCTGGTCAAGCAAGGATAGCCAGCCGCCCGTGGCTGTCGCCCCGCGCGGCTGCGGAAGGAGCAATAGATCAGACATGGAGAACCTCAAAGTTGAGCCAGAGACGGCAAGCCATCCGGCTGCGATCACACAATAAAGGGGCAAGAAACCGGGTCTCTTGCCCCTTTGGCCCTCTCACCAAGTGCCAGGCACTTCGGAAGCGCCTGGCACTTGGTGGCCGCTTTGGCCACTTATCACTTCGGCTTCAACGTTCCGTCAAGGATCATCATGACCATGAAGTTGTCGCCGTAGACTGCGTTCTTGAAGATCGGATTGGCGTCGTCCGGCACGCCGGTGATGCGCTTGGCCAGCAGCGGGTTGTTGCCATAGCGTTCCCACAGCGGAACGATCGGCAGCAGTTGGTTGAAGACCGATGCGGCCGTGAAGATCTTTTCCTTCTGGGCGTTCACGTCCAGGCCCTGAGCCGACTCGACCACGATCTTCTCGAGGTCCAGTTCCTTCCCATCAACTGTCTGCTTCATCGGGAAGTTCATGCCCTTGCCCACGGTGGAGCCGATGTAGTTGTGGGTGAAGAGGTCCTGCACGAACGAGAAGTGCGGGTGCGGGTTGGCTGAACCCCAGGCGCGAATCGCCATCTGGAACTTGCCCTGGTTCACGTCGGTGGGGTGCTGCTGGAAGTTGACCCCGCGCACCGTGGTCTTGACGCCGAACTTGTTGAGCTGCTCAGCCAGGTTCTCGGCTGCGGCCGACCAGTCCGCGAACTCGGCGGGCACGCTCAGCTCGAATTCCAGCTTCTTGCCCTGGTCATCCAGCCAGATGCCGTCCGAGCCCTTCTTGAACCCGATCTTGGTGAGGATCTCCTCGCCCTTCTTCGGGTCATACGCATACTTGTTCAGCTTGTCCATCTGCTCCTTGGTCAACCAGTTGGGCACCAGGATGTCGCTGAAGCCGGCCATGTTGACGACCGCCTTGCCGGATTGACCCAGAGACACCTTGCCGTTCTCATCGCGGTTGACCGCATAGGCGATCGCCTGCCGGAATTCGGGCTTGCTGAACGGATAGATGTCCTGGTTGAAGTAGATGGCTGGGCCGGAGTAGACAGGCGCACGCAGAATGCGGATGCCCATGTCAACGTACTGCTTCTCGGTGGCGGTGGGGAACCCGTGCGTGGCATAGTCCACGTCGCCGGCCAGCACCAGCGGCGTGACGACCGGGGTCTCGCCGTTGAAGAGCACGATCTTGTCGAAGTTCACCTTATCGGCCAGGTAGGACTTGGGGTTCTTCACCAGGGTCAACTGCGCCTCGGTGATCGAAGCCATGTCCAGGTTGAAGGGGCCGTTGACGATCAACTCCTTCGGCCGGAAGTCGGTGGCCTTCTGCACCAGCGCCTTCCACTCGTCAGTGTCGGCGCCCTTCTTGGCGTCCACCAGCTTCTGAACCTCATCGGCGATGGCGCCGTAGGTTGCGGCGGAGCGATAGCGGCTGATCAAGACGTAGCGCTCGATCACCGTGGACGGAGTCGCCATGTGGAACTCGACGGTGTAATCGTCCAGCGCCTTGACGGTGTCCACATACTTGAACTCGGTCCACTTGAACAGCCGGCCGAAGTTGTAGGTGGCAACCACGTCCTTTGCGGTGAAGTCCTTGCCGTCGGACCACTTGATGCCCTTGCGCAGCGTCAGGACGAACTTGTCAGGCGGCTGGAATGCCCATTTCTCGGCCGCCAGCGGCATCCACTTGTTCTCGGCCCAGTAGTAGCGGGCGCCGGGCAGTTCCAACAGGTCCCAGTAGATGGAGATACCATTGGGAATGCCGTTGGTCGTGAACGAGTTGAGGTGCCCGGTGGGCGGCACCGCATAGGGGAACGCACCATGGAACTCACCGCCGACCTTGGCCGGCGCCTTGGTCGGCTCAGGGGCCTTGGTGGCCTCCGGGGCCTTGGCGGGCGGCTGGGTCGGCTGCGGCGCGGGCGCGGGTGCAGGCGCACAGGCGGCCAGCGCCAGAGCCAGAACTGCCATCACAACCAGTACGCGAGATAGCCTGAACATCTTTGTCCTCCTTCTAACGGTTGATAGGGTTGATTGAACCGATCGTCGTGCGAGCGTGTCAGCATTTCCCAGGAACCACCTCCTTTCATGATGGTGGGCCGCCTCACGCGGCCGCCAACCTCCGCAACTTCTGCATCAGATCGGCGGCCATCTCCGGCGACTCCGCCTCCGCGAACAGGCGCAGCACGGGCTCGGTGCCTGAAAAGCGCAGCAGCGCCCAACCGTCGTTCGCCAGATAGAACTTCACGCCATCCGCGTGAGAGACGCGTGACACCGGATAGGGTCCCAGGTGATCGGCAGGAGCGTCCTGCAAACGGCGCGGCACGGTCAGGCGCATCTCCGGCGTGGCTGGCAGGCTCTCCTCCCGGTCATACAGACGCCCCGTTAGTCCGTACACGCGTTCGCGCAAACGGGAGACGGTCTGGCCCGTCTTGGCCAGCATCTCCACCACCAGCGCCGATGCAAAGATGCCATCCTTGCCCAGGATGTGTCCCCGAATCGTCAGGCCGCCAGACGACTCGCCGCCCAGCAGCACGTCATGGCTGCGCATGGCCGCGGCGATATGCTTGAAGCCCACGGGAACTTCGTAGCACGGCTCGCCGAACCGCTGCGTCAGCCGATCGAGCAGGTGCGTGGTGGCGATGTTGCGCACCACCCCCCCGCGCTCCCCGCGCACCTCGTGCAGATACCAATAGAGCAACAGTAGAATCTCGTTGACGGTTACATACTCGCCCTGCTCGTCAACGATGGCGATGCGATCCGCGTCTCCATCGGTCGCCAGCCCCAGGTCATAGCGCCCTTCGGCCACATGGGTCCGCAGGAAGCGCAGCGCCTCCAGGTTCGGCGCGGGGGACCGGCCGCCGAACAGCGGATCGTGCCGCTCGTGGATGAAGGTCACGCGACAGCGCGCCTCTGTCAGGATCGTCCCCAGGGTAAGTTGTCCGACGCCGTGCATCGGATCAACGATCACCCGCAGGCCCGCCTCCCGGATCGCGCGCAGGTCAATCAACTTCTCCACGGCATCCACGTACTCATTGGTGAAATCGCGGCGGCGCACCACGCCCGCGGCCAGCGCCAGGTCGAGCTCCAGCTTGATGACATCCGCCGGGTTCAGGGCGTTGGTCTCGGCCTCGATCTGGCGCGTCTCGTCGTCGAGCAGGAGCGAGCCATCGGCATGGAAGACCTTCAGGCCGTTCCACTCCGGCGGGTTGTGGCTGGCGGTGAACGCCAGACCATAAGCCGAGCCCAGACAGGCTGTCGCGTAGGTGATGAGCGGGGTCGGCGCATCTTCGGCGAGCAATACGACCGGGATGTTGTTGCCGGCGAACACCTCGGCTGCTGCCTCGGCGGCCTGCTGCGACAGGAAACGCCGATCGTAGCCGATCAGGGCCCCGCGTGACTCCTCGCCGCGACGCGTGATCGCATTAGCGAGCGCCTGCGACAGCCGCCGGACGTTGTGCAACGTAAAGCCTTCGCCGATGATCGCGCGCCAACCGCCGGTGCCAAACGCTACCTGGTTCTCCTCCTCGTGACGCCGGGGTCGAAAGAGCCGCTTCTGCAGGATGAACTCGGCCTGAGCCAGATCGGCGGCCGAGTTGATGCCCTGCACCTCATCCTGGTCATAGATCTGATAGCTCTCTACCTCCAGACCAGAGCGAATCAGTTGGTGGACGCAGTCGGTCAGCCGATACTCCCCGCTCGCGGCGGGCGAGAGTCGCGCCAGGACTGGAAAAATGGCCTGGGCGCGTACCACGTAGGCCCCGGCGTTCAGCTCCCGAATCCGGCGTACTTTGGCCGACGCCTCGGCCTCCTCGATGATGTCCACGATCCGGCCGTCGGCCCCGCGGATGATGCGGCCGTAGGGCAGAGGGCGATCCACCACTGCGGTCAACAACGTCAGGTCTGCGTCGCGCAGACGGTGTCGATTCAGCAGCCCCCGAATCGAAGCCGGCCGGAAGAGCGGCGTATCGCCGTACAAGATCAGCAAGTCGCCGTCATAGTCACGCAGCAGCGGCTGAAGCTGGAGCACCGCATGTCCCGTGCCGGCCGGTTCAGCCTGGACGACATAATGAAAACGCTCACCCAGACGCGCCTCGATCTCCTGGCGCCGTGGGCCGACGACGACATAGAGGTCCTCGGCCGCGACGAGCTGCAGGGCGTTCTCGACGACTTGGTCCAGGATCGCCCGCTCGCCCAACGTCTCGAGCACCAACGGCCGGCCGGCGGGACCGATCGCCTCATGGCCGGCAGCCAGGATGACAGCTCGCAGTTCCGATTTCGGTTTCATCGTTCATCGAGTCTCGCACTGGCAAGCCGATTGAGACTTATACCAGCCTCAGCGGCCTCCAACGCCAGGCGGCGATGCAATTCGGGCGGAATCCGCACCATCAGCCTCCCGCTGTACCTACGTATTGCTATTGGCTCTGGCACGCGTTCGGCGCTGGCTTCCATGTTTCTGATGACTTCGGTGACAATAGTGCGGATACCCATGAGCGCCTGTTCCGGTGATGACGCTAACCAACTCAGGCTTGGGAACTCCGCGCAGAGACCAATATACTCCTGATCCTCCTCTGACCAGGTCACACGATAGGTGAAGCGATCAATCTTCAGATCCACGCCTCGTCTCCAGCCTGTCAATGGCCTTCAGCACTTGTCGCACCTGGTAAGGCTTCGCCACACCCCGATCATCCTGCACGTTGACGCGAGGGTCGCCTCGCCAGGGCATCTTGTACACGCGATGGCTGCTCTCGCGCTGGCGAGGCTCGCCGAAGTAGAAATCGCACACCCGACAGAGGTCAGCGAAACGGACCCCTTTCGGATTCCGGCGCATCTCAGCAACGATATCTTCAATGCGAGACATGGCTACATGATACCACTGTCGATCACATGGTCAAGATCGCGGCTGACCCAGCTCTGTCAAATCATGCGTACACCAGACGCCCGCGTGATTCTGGGATAACGCGCCCCAGTTGCTGAGCAGTCTCGATCCACTCGCGAATGATCGTCTCTGCATTGCTCACCGCTTCCTGATATGTACTTCCATCGGCCATACATCCAGGCAGCTCTGGAACTTCCACAATATATGCTTGATCCACATCACTCCAATAGATGATGAGCTCATACCGAGTCATCCTCACCTCCCAACCCATATCGCACGATGATCTCACGTACTTGTCTCACCTGATACGGTTTTGCGTGACTTCCTTTCGGCTGAAGATTGAGGATCTCCAAAACGCCTGTCTGTGTAAAGATGTGGTGATCGCCTCGAATCCGCTCCCGAAAACCCAAGTAACGAAGCAGGCCACACAGTTCTGCAAAAGCGATATTCGTGTCAGCCTGTCCACGGCGTATGCGAACCAGCAGTTTGCCGTATCGCGTCATAACGTTCTCTGAGATGCCAGGCATGGCTACATGATACCACTATGGATGGCAGGGTCAAGATCGCGGTCCACTGAAGCGAGCCAGGAGCGCCACCGCGCCCAGCATCACCAGACCGATAGCGACGACGAGAACCAACACCACGAATTCTGCGCTGTCGCGCGACGTGAAGAGCAAAGCCAGCCCTGCGCCAATGAGCAGAAAGAACGCCAGTCGCGTGGCCGCCAGCCCGACTTCAGGACTCATTGGAGCCCGTGCTGCCGCGCCAGCACGTGGCACGCCACTTCGGTGGCGTGGCCGATATCCACCAGTTGCGGCGCCGCCACGTCGCACAAGCCCGGTTCGAAGAGCAGACAGCGCGGGTGGAAGGAGCAGCCTCGCGGTATGTTCATCAGACTGGGCACATCCATGCTGCGCAGTTGCACGCGCTCCTTCTGTCGCGTGGCCACCGGGTCGGCTTCGGGCAAAGCCGAGAGCAGCGCCTGGGTGTAGGGGTGCTGCGGATGCCCGATCAGCCGCGCAGTCGGCCCGATCTCCACGACGCGGCCCAGGTACATCACCGCGATGCGGCCATCCCACGCGAAGAACTTTGCCACCGCCAGATCGTGCGTGATGAACAGGTACGTCATGCCCATCTCGCTGCGAAAGCGGCCCAACATCTTCAGCAGGCTGACGCGAATGGACACATCCAACATAGAAACCGCTTCATCGGCCATGATGAAGCTGGGGTTGACCGTGAGCGCGCGCGCCACCGAGACGCGCTGCCGCTGGCCGCCGCTGAGTTGGTGCGGGT
Organism: Chloroflexota bacterium; assembly: GCA_016876015.1. Taxonomy (GTDB): domain Bacteria; phylum Chloroflexota; class Anaerolineae; order CG2-30-64-16; family CG2-30-64-16; genus VGOD01. Next base: position 5,999 of record VGOD01000080.1, on the reverse strand, counting down.
ATTTATCCAGGTAATCATCGGGCGGCGTCATGTCTACCCTGTGGAGCAACTCGGCCACCTGGTCGCGGGCCGCGTGACGACTGCGCGCTGCGCCATGCCTCAGCAGCGGCGCGCTGATGATGTCGGCCACTGTCTGCGTCGGATTCAGCGACGAATAGGGGTCCTGATGGATGATCTGCGCCGCCTGACGGTAGACCCGAAAGTCGCGCGTGTTCATCTTCCAGATGTCCTGACCCCGGAATCGCACCTCGCCGCTGGACGGCCGCAGCAGGCCGACCGCCATCTTGCCGGTCGTCGTCTTGCCGCAGCCGCTCTCGCCCACCAGACACACCACCTCGCCCTCGTGAATACTCAGCGTCACGTCATCCACCGCGTGCACCGTCGCCCGCCCCACCTTGAACGACCGCGACAGGTTCACCAACTGCATGATCGGCGCCATGATCGTCCCCTCGCCTCCTCTCGTCAGTCCCTGCGGGCCGCTTCAGTGGCCAGTCGTGCGCCCTGGTCCGCGATCACGGTCTGCCAATTCCAACAGGCCACCTGGTGATTCAAACCCACGGTCTCCAAGCCCGGTTGCGCTTTGTCGCAGGGCGCGGTGGCATAGGGACAGCGCGGATGGAACGAACAGCCGGTCGGCGGCTCGATCAGGTCGGGCGGCGAGCCGGGGATCGAAATCAGGTCGCGCCGCGCGCCGCTGAGTGTCGGCACCGCGCGGATCAGACCGATGGTGTAGGGGTGATAGGGCCGATAGTAGGTGTCCATCACGTCGGCCACCTCCACCAGCGCGCCGGCATACATCGTGCCGACCCGATCGGTCAGCTCTGCCGCCAGCGACAGGTCGTGCGAGATCAGGATCAGCGAGAAGTCCAATTGCTGGCGCAGATTGCGCAGCACCTCGATCACCGAGCGTTGCGTCAGGATGTCGAGGGCGGTCGTCGGTTCATCCAGGATGATGAGCTGCGGATCGAGCAGCAAGCCAAGAGCCAGCAGCACTCGCTGGCGCATACCGCCGCTCAACTCGTGGGGATAGGCGTTCATCGCCCGCTCGGGGTCGAGCGAGACGAGCCGGAAAAGCTCCAACATGCGCGTGCGAATCCGCTGCGAGTCGCTCTCGCCATGTGCGCGCGCGGTGTCCCAGACTTGATCGCGGATGCGCAGCACGGGGTTGAACGCGTTCTGCGCGCCCTGGAAGATCATGGCGCACTCCTTCCAGCGAAACTCTCGCAGTGCGTTCGGATCCATCGCCAACACGTCGGCGTCCACGCCATTGCGAGCGTAGGTCACGCCCCCGCGTGCGATGGTAGCTGTCTTGGGCAGCAACCGGATCAGCGCCAGGCCGAGCGTGGTCTTGCCGCAGCCGCTCTCGCCGATGAAGGCTATCGTTTCGCCGAGTCGGATGTCGAAGCTGACCCCGCGCACCGCCTTGACCGCGCCGCGTCGCGCCTGGTACGTCACCCACAGGTCGCGCACCGCCAGGGTGGTTTCATCTCGGATGTGATCGCTCCCCAACCTGCTGCCTGACTGCATGGACGTCTATCTCCCGTCTTCACTGCGCCCTGTCGAAGGGCGCTTCGCGAAGCTCCCTTTCCACCGCTACACCCCCGTGCGCAGCCGTGGGTTAAAAACCTCTTCCAGCGACCGGCTGGCGAACACCAACGCCAACTGGAAGAGCGCAATGGCCAACACCGGCCCCATGATGTACCAAAGGGCCTTGGGGTAGAAGATTGCGCCCTTGGTCCAGGCCAATTGCAGCATGACGCCCCAGTTCGTGCCCGACAGGGGAACCAGACCCAGGAACACCAGACCGACCTGCGCGTAGACCGCGGCAGTCATGGCGAAGATCAGGCTGACGACCAGGTAGCTGGCCATGTTGGGCATGATCTCGCGCAGAATGATGTGGCGCGTCCCCAGGTCGAGGGCGCGCGCCGCCTCGACGAAGTCGCGTTCGCGCAACGAGAGCACCTGGGCGCGAATCGCGCGCGTCAGGCTGGGCCACGAGAGCAAGCCAAGGATGACCGCCAGGATCACGACGCTGTTGAAACGCAGCAGACCCGCCAACACGATCAGTAGCGGGAACTGCGGAATCGTCAGCACGATGTCGGCCAGACCCATGATGGCGCTGTCCACGGTCCCGCCCGCCAGCGCGCTCAGCGAACCCAAGGTGACAGCAATGAGCGTCGAGATGGCGCCGGCGAGAAACGCGATAGTCAACACATCGCGGCCGCCATGAATGACGTGCGACAGCACATCACGGCCGGAGAAATCGGTGCCCAATGGATGCTGCCAAGAGGCCGCCGCATAGACCTGGTCTATCTTGGTGGTGCGATCCAAGGGCACCAAGTGAGGAACGACGAACGATAGCACGATGAAGAACACGACGCCCAGGAATCCGATGAAGCCCACCGGGTTGCGCGTCAACAAGCGCAGCGTCGTTCCCAGGCCATGCCAAAAAGCAACCATCTCACTTGTCTCCTGCCACGCGAATGCGCGGGTCAAGCCGGCTGTAGAGGAAATCGGCCAGGAAGTTGGCCAGGATCACGGTCATGGTGATGATCAGGAAGATGCCCTGCATCACCGGATAGTCGCGCTGGACGATGCTGTTGAGCAGAAGCTGGCCTACGCCCTGGTACACGAAGATGAACTCGATCAAGGTGGAGCCGCCGACGATGAAGCCGATGCTGATCGCCAAAGAGGTGAAGAGAGGCAGTGAGGCGTTACGGCCGACATAGCTCGTCATGATGCGGCTTTCGGGCAGCCCGCGGGCCTTGGCGACCGTGATGTAATCCTCGCCGAGCGTCGCGATAGTGCTGCTTTTCATCGCGAGGGTCCAGCCGCCGACGGTGGTCAGCACGTAGGTGGCGATGGGCAGCGCGGCGTGAAAGAAGATGTCTTTGAGGAACGCCCACGTGAAGCCGGGCTGCATACCAGGCGACATCGAGCCGCGCATCTGTGTGATGGGCAGCAGCTTCCACTGGGCGCCCAAGAACACCACGAGCATCAGCCCGATCAAGTAGTTCGGGACCGAGCTGAAGATAGACGACAACGTCGTGATGGCATGATCGCCCAGCGATTCGCGGCGATAGGCCGCCCACATGCCCAGCAGCATCCCCAGCGTGAAACTGATCAGAAGCGAGACGCCCACACTGAAAAGGGTCCAGGGCAGGAACTTAGCGATGATCGCGGTCACCGGCGTGCCCTTCGACCGAAAAGAAGTGCCCAGGTTGCCCTGGGCCAGACCTCGCATGTACTGGAGGTACTGTTGCGACAACGGGGCGTCAAGATCAATGGCGAGCAGGGCCGCGGCCTGGTTGCGCGCCTCATCGAAGGACATGCCGTACTGCGTGATCAGCTCGTTGATATAGACTTCGACCGGGTTCGTGGGCATCAGGCGGATCAGGAAGAAGGTCAGCGTAACCACGACGAAGACCTTGATCGCGGCCACCACGACACGCCGCAGGAGGTAGTTGCGCGCGATGCGTCGCATCAGGCGCGCCAGGGTCAAACCTTGCGATACATTCGTTTCACCAAGCTCTGCAGTGCTCACGCCCAACCTCCCCTATCCACGCCCGCATTATACCAAAACGCGAGCGCGCAATCAAGGTCCTACTGTGGAATTAGCCCTTCACTGCGCCGATGCGCAGGCCTTGCATGAAGTAGCGCTGGAACGCAAAGAAGAAGACGATCATCGGGATGGCAGCCAGCGCCGCGCCAGCCATCATCAAGCCGTAATTCGTGCCGAATTCGCTGGTGTGGACGAATGACAGCCCCACCTGGAGTGTGAAGAGATCGGGACTCTGCAGGACGATCAAAGGCCAGAGGAAGGCGTTCCAGTAACGCTGGAACGCGAAGATCGCCGTCACCGCCAGGGCAGGCGCCGCCAGCGGCATAATGATGCGGCCATAGATGCCCAGCTCCGACGCGCCATCCATGCGCGCCGCCTCCTCCAGCTCGTGCGGCAACGTCTGGATGAACTGCTTGAGCAGGAAGATCCCGATGACGTCGGCCAGGCCGGGCAACAGCACGCCAACGTAGCTGTTGATGAGCTTCATCTTGGTGATCATCAGATAGAGCGGGACCAACGTCACCTGCCCTGGGATCATCAGCGCGGCCAGGATCATCCAAAAGAAGACGTTGGAGCCGGGGAACTTGCGCTTGGCGAACGCATAACCCGCCATCGAATCGAACAACACATGGGCGGCCGTGCTAACCAGCGCGATGAAGGCGGTGTTGATGAACCAGAGCAACAGCCGCGACATGCGGGTCGGGTTTTCGGGGCCGAGCAGGCGCAAACGGCCCTGCCCGCTCACGCGAATGATCTCCGCAAAGTTATCGAGCGTGGCGTTCGTGGGGATGATGTCGGGCGGCAGCTTCACGGTCGAGCTGGCCGGCGTCAGCGCGGTGTTGAAGAGCCAATAAAGAGGAAAGAGGCTGACGACCGCAACGCCGGTCAACAGCAACAGCACGACCAGGTGCGGGGCGCGGCGCCACGCGCGAGCCAGAACGAGGCCGATCGTCCATCGGCCAGCGACTGATTGGGCCATCATGGGCGGGCTTCCTTGCATAAGCCGACTCAGTACTCGACGTCGGTGCTCAGGAACTTGAACTGAATGAACGAAAAAGCAGCGATGATCGCGAAGAGAATAAGCGCCTGTGCGCTGGCGCGGCCATAGTTGAAGTCGCTGAATGCTGTCTGGAAGATCAACTGAACGATCGTCGTCGTCGCGTTGATCGGCCCGCCGCCCGTCATGATGTACACCCGCTCGAAGATCTGAAAACCAGCGATCGTGTAAATCACGGTCAGGTAGAGGGTGGTCGGTCGCAACAACGGGAAGGTGATGTGGATCAGGCTTTGCACCCAGTTCGCGCCCTCCACCTCGGCCGCCTCGTAGTACTCGCGCGGGATCGAGCCGATCGCCGCGGAATAGAGCACCACGCCGCTGCCCGGCACCACCAGAACCGTGCTTAGCACGATGCTCCACAAGGCGATATCGGGATTCTGCAGCCACAGCACCTTTGGCGCCCCCACCACCGTGAGCAGGTAGTTTAAGAAGCCATAGTCCGGCTCGAAGATCCAAATCCAGACCAGCGAGATGACGATGATGCTGGTGACATTGGGCAGGTAGAACGCGCCGCGAAAGAGGGACTGCGCGCGGTTCGAGAGGGGCTGAATCAACGAGGCGACCAGCAGCGAGCTGGTGATCCAGGCCGCCACCACGAAGAAGGCATAGACGAGCGTGTGTCGCATGGCCGCCCAGAAAAGCTTGCTGGCAAGCAGGTCCTGGAAGTTCTTCAGGCCCACCCATGCGCCCCCGCGCAGGTCCACCTTCTGAAAAGCCAGCAGAAACGCCTGGAGCACCGGGTAGCCGATGAAGACCAGGAACAGGATCATGCTAGGAGCGATGAAGAAATAGCTCCACTTATGTCGGCGCCAGAACTTGAGCAGCCGGCCTGGCCACGACACAGCGGGCGCAAAGGCAGAACTCATACTGCCAACTCCCTATGACGAACGCGGTAACGGGGCATCTCGCGTGCCAGGCGCTTGCGAAATGCCTGGCACGTCCAGAGTCGGTTCCTCACGCGCCAGGCGCTTGCGAAACGCCTGGCGCGTCCTCAGTGACGCTTACTTGCTCAGCGCGTCGAGCTCTTTCTGGTAGTCCGCCGCGATCTCGTTCATGGCCTCCTTGGGCGACTGCTTGCCCAAGATGATGGCCTGAAGCGCCGCGCCATAGCGCTGCCCGATCTCCGCGGAGGTGGCCACCGGCGCCTCGTACACGCCGAACTCGACCAGCTTGGCGATCATCCCACGGTTCGCATTGGTGGCATAGCCGGTGTTACTGCGACGCAGACCCGGCGCCAACTGCCAGCCCGCCACATCCTTTGCCACCTGGCTGCCGGTCAGATACTTGGCGAACTCGTGCGAAGCCTTGAGCTTGTCCACGTCATCGGTCTTCACCACCGCAAACAAACCAAACGCGCCGTTCGTGACCGTCTTGCCCAGC
>VGOD01000079.1 GCA_016876015.1 Chloroflexota bacterium | reverse complement strand
GAGCTCTTTGCTGCCCTCGCTGTCGAACGCGATGAGTTTCATGGTGACTGGAACTATAGGATCAAACCTCGCTCTGTACAGTAATTGTTTAAGTTATTTTTGCAGGATTCCTTAGGGTCTGCACGCCGCAGCAGCGAGTCGCCGCAGATGAGGATGCGAGGCGTATCGGGCGTCATGCCGCTACAATACACGAAAACGCGGGGGGAAGTCAAGCAAAAAAGTATAGACTTTCGCGGCGGGGAGCCAATCAGAGGGCAATCTGTCGCAGGGGAGCAAACAAACACCGGGGGCCACGAGTCCTTGTGGACTCGTGGCCCCCGGTGTTGAAGCCCTGGTATTCGTTTATCGCCTGAAGCAGGTTGAACGTCAAGCGTAAACCGGGCTGGGAACGCGCTGATAAGAAAACTCCTCCATCCCGATGGTTTGCTGGGCGTGCTCGATGGTCAAGCTGACCACCCGCCCGGCAGTATCCAGGTCGAGGTAGATGTTTTCGTTGAGCTCGCGCGTTTCGACTGGCGGGGCGGCGCTGAATTCGACCAGCGTCGTATCGGTGTCAGCAAAATACAAGATGCGCATAGCTTACTCCTTGAAATCGGGTCGAAGAAGGCATTGTGTACGGTCTCGCCATCTTCAAGCAAAATGACCCGCAGGGCACGGTTGTTCATTTCAGGGATGCGCGCCCAGCGCCGGATCCGTCCATCAGCCTGGCGTTCTTCGCGCAAAGGGTGTTGGATGACATGCACAATCCACTCGTCTCGGATGATGGCCCGATCCGGGCGTTGGCGCGTGTACAGAAAAGTACTGGGTTGCCTTCACGATTGACCACCGTCCGTCTGGCTGTAGGGTGACGCCCCGCGCGCCGGAGGTAGCCCGATGCGCTTCTACCAATCACAGTATACTCCCCTGCCCGCCGCGTTGTCAAAAGGGAGTCACCGCAGCGCCGCAGATCAGGATACGGGGAAGAGTGCGCGTCATGCGTCCACAAGTATCCGGCGCCGTTGCTTGTGTAGGTTGGCGAGGGTGCGGCTAGATCGCGTAGCTTGGTTCGCGCGTCATCAAGCGCAAATCTCGCAAGCGCGATTTGACTGGCGCGAGCCGTCCAACCTGGATGTAGACGACGGAGCGATTGAGATTGTCATCATGCTGGAGGTAGCTTTTGGCGCGGCGCAGGTTCTCATAGTTGAACAGCGGATCATTCTTATCTAGCAGCACTACGAGGGCGTCATGCGGGATGCGCTTCGCAAACTCCGGATGTTCGACGATGTAGTGATTGAACTCGGCAAACAGTTCATCGTACTTTTCCTCAAATAGGCTGCTCATTTTTGCCTCTTCATTTCTCTTTCGTACTGCTCGCGATATCTTCGCCAGTTTTTGCGAATGTCGTTTTGCCCCAGTGTCATCACTTCGGCGTTGGTATAGTACGGGAATTCCTCTTTCGTCTCCGTGCCATCGGGATGCAACACGTCTTTGTGTGGGCGATCGTGCGCAGTGTCGTATCGAACGATTTCGTGCCATTTGCCGTCAATTTCAGCTTCATACTGGATGACGAAGTCCGTGACGACGCCTTCTTCGAAGATGTGATGGTGCCTGTACCGATTGATGGGACTGCCTTGTAGCGGCACGACGAATTGTGTTTCGCTCATCGTTGATCTCCGCGCTTACCACGTCATTCTAGCATAACCGCTGTGTATACGTCAAACGGCTATCTGGCCAGTGCATGGGAATTGGGAGTAGGGAAGGAAACAAACAGACCGGGAAACAGGTAGACAAGGCAATTGACGAATTGTCACCGTGTCACCGTGTCACCCTCGCCCCCCAACCCGCTCCGCCGCGCATACGCCTCGACCTGACTACGATTCGCCAGGTGCAGCCGCTCCAGGATCTGCTTCATCTGATACTTGACCCCCGCCTCGCTCAGGTGCAGTTGGCGGCCGACCTGGCGATAGGTCAACCCCTGCGCCATCAGCCGCAGGATGTTGGTTTGCTCCTGGTTGAGCGCCGCGGTCTGCCCGCGCTGGCTGACCGTCTGCCCCAGCTCGCCCTGGATGCGGGCCGCCAGCTCGGGCGCGATGGGCGGCGCGCCCTGCTCCAGCCCGGCCAGCAGGCCGAGGAACTCCTCAGCCTGCAGGTTCTTGAGCAGATAGCCGGCCGCGCCGGCCTCCAGCGCGGCAAAGAGGTGCTCCTCCGCAGCCGAAACGGTCAGGATGACGATGGTCGCCCCCGGCCATTCGGCCTTGATGCGGCGCGTCGCCTCCAGCCCATCGCAGCCGGGCATCTGCAAATCCATCACGATCAGGTCGGGCCGCAGCGCCCGCGCCAGCGTTTGCGCCTCGAAGCCGTCCTGCCCCAGCCCCACCACCGCCATGCCGTGCGCGGTCAGCAGGCCGGCCAGCCCATCCAGGAACATCGGGTGATCGTCCACCAGCAGCACGCGCTGCGGTCGGGCCGGCGCAGCCGTCGTAGCGCACGGCGTCTGGATCGGGCACTCCACGATCACCCGCGTCCCCCGGCCCAGCGCGGATTCGATGGTCAGCGCGCCGCACAGCTCGGCCGCGCGCTCGTGCATGTTGGCGAGGCCGAAGTGATTGCCGAACGCCGATTGCGGATTTTCGATTGACAATTTTCGATTGGCGATTGACGCCTCATCATTAGCAATCGGCAATCCGAAATCCGCAATCCGAAATCCAACACCATCGTCCGCCACCGTCACCCGCAGCCGATCGCCCGCCTGCGCCAGCGTCAGCGTCACGTGCTGCGCCTGGACGTGCTGGTGGACGTTGTTCAGCGCCTCGCCGATGATGCGCAGCAGGTGCACCTCGGCCACCGGCGAGAGCCAGCGCTCGTCCCACGGCTGGGCCAGCTCCAGGGCGACCGGAATCCCGGCCTGGCGCTCGAACCCGGCCACCGCCTCCTGCAAGGCTTCGCCGAAGCTGCGTCGGCCGGCTGCCCGGAAGCCCAGGATGAAGCTGCGCACGTCGGCGTGCCCCTGCTGCGCGGCGTGCGCCATCTGGCGCAGGTTCGTGCGCGCCATGTCCGTCTTGCCCTGATCCAGCAGCGTCTCGACCGTCTGCGCCTGTACGTTCAGGTAGCCCAGCACCTGACCCAGGCCGTCGTGCAGCTCGCGGCCCAGGTGCTCACGCTCCTCGGCTGCGGCCAGCGTGCGCTCCTGCGCCACCACCTGCGCCTGTGCGGCCTGGCGCTCGGCGATCTCCTCTCGCAACTGCGTGTTGGCCTGCGCCAGGTCAGCCGTGCGCGCGGCCACGCGCGTCTCCAGCGTCGCGCTAAGCCCGCGTAGCGCTTCGGCGGTTTTCTGCAGTTCGTTGCGCTCGGTGCGCAGAGACACAGTCATGGTATTGAACGATTCGGTGAGGAAGCCGATCTCGTCGCGGTACTGCACCGGCGTCGTCGCGTCCAGGTCGCCGGCGTTGACGCGGCGCACCCCCGCCAGCAGCATTTCCAGGGGCTTGACCAGGTTCAGCCGGAACAGCGAGGGGAAGGCCAGCAGGGTCAACAGGCTGGCGCCGAGCAGCAGGTAGGCCAACGGCAACAGCAGGGTGTGCAGGTGGCGCCGGAAGTCCAGGTAGTAGTCCTGCACCAGGCCCGCCGGCCCGCCGCTGAGGGTGGCGCCGGATGCCAGACGCCCGAAGCCCACGTACTGGGGCGACTGCACCCTGGCCGCGCCGTCGAATCGTCCCAGGTAGTGCTGGACTAGAGGCTTTAGCCGGTCGCTCGCATCCAGCCAGCTAACCGCCTGAAGGCTCGATTCCGTGACCGTCCCCGGCACAGCGCCGATGACCCAGGCGCGGGCCGATGGCTCGTCGTCGGGGAGATAGGCCAACGCCGCGGGCAGGCCGTCGTAGCTGAACTCGAAGACGCCGCTGGTGTGCAGCACCGCCTGGAACGTGTAGACATCCTCCCCGTGATAGAACGCCGGCACGCGTTGCCAGGTGACGATCAGCCGGTCTGGCTCTTGCCGGGCGAACACGCCCCCGCCCGCCTCCGGGTGCAGGTCGAGCAGGAGCGGGAAGAGGAACGGGATGCCGCCGCCTTAGTGGTAGGCGTAGCTGAAGTAGGAGTCCAGCCGGCGCCCCAGGCCGATCGCGCCGTCATCGCTGACGTAGAGCCGGTCGTACGTTTGGCCGTAAAAGGGGAAGGCAAAGCGCAACGCCGCCACGTGCCCATAGCTGCCCTGGTGCTCGTGCCCCTCGCCGGTGCGCTGATCCACCAGGCCGAGGTCGGCGCCCAGACCTTGCCCTGCGTAGTCCCGCGTTGTCTGCGGGGAGCCCGCCGAAGGGTCGCGCTCGAAACGCAGCGGCGTCAGGGTGACATCATACCCGCCGGCCTGATTCGGCGTGAAGCGCAGCGTGCGCTGATCGGGCAGGGCGGGCTGGTACTGCGCCGCGTAGGCCGGCGTCGCCAGCCAGCCCACCGCGGCCAGCACGGTCAGCAGCGTCACCAGCGTCGCGCCCACCAGCCGCACCATGGGGGAACGCTTGCGCAACCGAGTGCGGGATGCGTCTGTGAAACCAGGAGAAGTATAGCGGGTCAGCCCCCTTCTGTCAATGGGCATCAGCCCTGGCGGTCCGGCAGGTGTGTTACGTTTACGAACGCTCTTGACAGCCCTGGTGAGTCGTGATATATTCTACTGGGCAACGTCGTAAGCCTTCTGATCGCAAATGAAACCCACAGATGATCGAGCGGTTCCGACCGCTGCATGGGGAGAAAGAGCAAGAATATGCTTGAGAGAACCATCCGCTTCGGCATCATCGGCTGCGGGCTGATGGCGCGCGAATTCGCCAGCGCGACCCAGCGCTGGGCGCATCTGCCGCAGATGGAGATGCGGCCGAAGCTCGTGGCGATCGCCGACGCCAGGCCATCGTGCCTGTGCTGGTTCCAGGACAATCTGCCGGACGTCACCGTGGCCGTGACGGACTATTGCGATCTGCTCGCGAGCCCCGATGTGGATGCCGTCTATTGCGCCGTGCCGCATCATCTACACGCTCAGATCTACACGGATATCATCGCGGCCGGCAAACACCTGCTGGGCGAGAAGCCGTTCGGCATTGACCTGGCCGCGAACGAGCGCATCCTGGCTGCGTTGGCTGCCAGGCCCAAGGTCTTTGCGCGCTGCTCCTCGGAGTTCCCGTTCTATCCCGGCCCTTATCAGATCATCAAATATCTGCAAGAGGGCCGCTTCGGCAGAATCATCGAGGTGGAGGCCGGCTTCTGGCATTCCAGCGATCTCGATCCCAACAAGCCGATCAACTGGAAGCGGCAGGCGCAGTTCAACGGCGAGTATGGCTGCCTGGGCGACCTGGGGATGCACGTTCTGCACATCCCGCTCCGCTTCGGCTGGATGCCCCGGACCGTGCACAGTTTGCTCTCCAAGATCGTGACGCAACGGCCCGATGGGGCGGGCAATTTGGTTCCCTGCGACACGTGGGACAATGCTGTCCTGACATGCGAGGTGGTCAGCCGCGAGCAGAGGTTTCCGATGCTGCTAAGCGCCAAACGCATCGCGCCCGGCGAAACCAACACCTGGTTCATCAGGATCCACGGCACGGAGTTCTCGGCCGAATTCACCACCAAGTACCCGCGTACCCTGCGCACCTTGACCTTCCGGTCGGGCAAACCGCAGAGCTGGGAGGCGCTCGACCTGGGATATGTCTCGGCTTATCCGGCTATCACGGGTCCGATCTTCGAGTTTGGCTTCCCCGACAGCATCCTGCAGATGTATGCGGCGTTCTGCGATGAGCTGATCAACCGTGAGCGGATGAGCCAGCCGTTCGGCTGCGCCACCCCCGCAGAGACCCATCGGCACCACCGCGTGCTGACGGCGGCTTTGGAGTCGTACAAGAACGGGACCGTGGCGACGCTGGAGTAGCACATGCCCAGGATCACGCACGTCACCGATGTAGATCGCGAGCTTTTCACCCGCGAGCTGGACAGCTTCGTCCCTGACGTGGTCTTCGACGCGCACGCGCACTTGTGGGCCAGGGATGATCTGCCGCCGGCCGCCCTGACCACCGCGTTCGGCACGGTGGATGCGCCGGTCGTTGACCTGGCGATTTACCGGGACTACATGGCCGGCCTTCTCCCCGGCCGGAGGATTGCGGGCGGACTGTTGATCCCCGGCGCCGTCGGCGCGACAGAGGCCGGCCTGACCGCCGAGAATGAGCTTGTCTCCCGCGAGGCCAGGTCAGCGCAGGGGTGGCGCAACGCATTCCTGATCACGCCCCAGATGGATCCCGACTACGTCCGTTCGGAGGTGCGCCGCCTGAGGGCAGTGGGCTTGAAATGCTATCACGTCCACAGCGGCAAAAATCCGAGCTGGGATGCCGAAATCCCAGACTACCTCCCGGAACGGTTGGTGCGGGTAGCCGACGAAGAGGGACTGTGCATCACGCTGCACATGGTGCGCCGGCGTGCGGTCGCCGATCCCAGCAACCAACACTGGATCCGCCGCTACTGCGAGACATATCCGCGTATGCGGCTCATCCTGGCGCACGCGGCGCGCGGCTTCAACCCCTACCACACCATCGAGGGGATTCAGGCCCTGCGGGGTTTGTCCAACCTCTGGTGTGACATGGCGGCCGTCACCGACGTGGGCGCGTGCGAGGCGATCATCGAGGCGCTGGGCCACGAGCGGCTGTTGTACGGCACAGACTTTCCTGTCAGCCATTTGCGCGGGCGGTGCGTGGCGATCGGGGATGGGTTCCTCTGGCTGTACGAGGACACTCTGGATTGGTCCACAGTCTGGTTCCTGCCGCTGCAACCCGTGTTGATCGGGCTGGAGTCGTTGCGCATTCTCAAGCAGGCGGCCTGGCGCCAACGCCTGTCAGATCGGCAGGTGGAGGACATCTTCTGCCATAACACGCGCAGCATCCTGGGATGAAAACCGCCACGCGGCAGGACGCATCCAAGAGGTGATCTATGAACTTCATCGCCGCCTGTACCGATAGCCAGATCGAAGAAATCCGGGACAAGACCGCGGACATCCTCGAAACCGTGGGGTTCCGCGTGGAACATGCGGATCTGCTGCGCCGCTGCCAGGAGGCGGGCGCGGGGGTGGACCTGGCGAGCGGGATCGTCCGCTTCCCGCGGTCTCTGCTGGCCGAGCTGCTGGCTGGCGTCCCGGTCGAATACACCGTGACCGGGGCGGACGGCGCCGAGTACACGATAGGCCGGGAGCATCAGCACTTGCATGCCATTGTCACCGACCCCTGGATCGTGGACTACGAGACGCAGGCCCCGCGGCGGCCCCGGCTCGACGACCTGCGCCTGCACACAGCCCTGGCGCAAGAGCTCAAACAGGTCGCCTTCGTCAGCCTGATGGACTTCCCGGTGACTGACGTGGAGGGGCCGACCTCCAGCTTGCGGGCATTCGAGGAACATGTCCTGGGCCATGCCAAGCACACCTGGGTTTTCGCCACTGACCTTGAGCGCTATCGCCACTTCCTGGAGGTTGGCAAGATCGTAGCCGCCGCCCAGGGCAAGGAGCTAGACGGCAGCCGGCTGCTGAGCGTCGCCGTGGGGGTGCTATCGCCGATGGTGGTCACCGGTCTGAACGTCGAGTTCCTTCTGCAGGCCTGTGCGCACGATTTCCCCGTGATCCCGACTGTCTGCCCTATGGCTGGCATGAGCAGCCCCTACAGCCTGGCCGGTACGCTGCTTCTGGGCAACGTCGAGCTGATCGGCCTGGCCGCGCTGACCCAGATCGTGCGCCGCGGGCATCCCTATCTGTATGCCTTCGGGCCGTCGGCCGCGGACATGCGCTCTGGGCACGATCTGTACTACACGCTCGACAAGGTGCTCTGGAAGATCGCCGGCGCGCAGCTCGGCAAGTCGTACAACATGCCGATTGCGGTCGAAGCCGGCGGTTCGATGACCTTCCGCTATGACCAACAGAACGGCGCGGAGGGGATCCTGTTCATGCTGGCGGCGCTCGGAGCCGGCGCCAACACCATCAACGGCATCGGCTCCACCTACAACGCCATCGGCATGTCGGCCGAGATGATGGTGATCCATACGGCCTGGCTGGAGGCGGCCCGCTTCCTCCAGCGCGGCATCCGCTTCGATGAGCGCCGTCTTGGGCTGGAGAGCATCCGGCGGACCGGGCCAGGCGGCAGCTACCTGACCGACGACCTGACCCTGTATTGTCTTCGCCAGCGAGAGTTTTTCGCCCACCCGCTCTTCGATCACGCGGGCGGCGCGGAGGTGGGCGAGCCGCTGCTGGCTCGTGCGCACGAGCAGGTGCAGCGGCTGACCGCGAATGTCGAGTCTCCGCTGCCGGAGCAGGCGCAAGAGGCGATCCGCCGGTATTGCGCGGAGCAGTACCGGAAGGCGGCTTCGCCTGGCTAGATCCGCCACGATCACCCCTGAGACCGATAGAACCTGCCAGGTCTCGCGCGGGGGCCGCACACCGTCCCCATCAAACCTGTTGCACGTCCAGCACCACCTTGATCGTGGCCGGGTCCTCGCCGTCCACTTTGGCGAACGCCGCGCCGATGTCGCGCAGCGGTATCTGGTCGGTGATGAGCAGGTTCGGGTGCAGCGCCCCGCGCGCCATCAGCCGGATGGCGCGCGGGAACTCGCCGCAGGTGACGCGCGTGGCGATGATCTCCGCCTCTTTGATCACCAGCGTCTTGAAATGCACCGCCGAAAGCTGCTCGCCCAGCCCGGCCGTCACCACGCGGCCGCCGTTGCGGATCATCTTGACGGCCTGCGCCAGCGGCGCCTCCTGCTCGGCGAACTCGTGGTAATGCCCCACCGCCTCGATCACGCAGTCGGCGCCGACGCCTTCGGTTATGTCTAGCACTCGACCGACCGGATCCTCATCGGCGATGTTGATCACATGGTCAGCGCCCAGGCGTCGCGCGGTCTCCAGGCGGAACGGCTGGTAGTCGGTGATGATCGTCAGGTTGGCGCCGGCCTTGTGGCACAGGACATCCAAGATGGACAGCCCCAGCTTGCCCGCGCCCAGGATCACCACGCTCTCGCCGAGCTGCACGTGGCCGCGCTGGAGAATATGGTGGCCGAGCGCGTACATCTCGACCATCGGCGCGTGGGCCAGCGGCACCTCGTCGGGCAGCCGATAGAGATGGCTGGCCGGCGCGCTGACGAATTGGCCGAAGCCGCCGCTCCACTCGATCCCCAACAGCTTGAGCGTGCGGCACGCGTTGATGTGGCCGATTAGACAGGCCGGGCACGCGTGGCACGAGATGATCGGATCCACGACGACCCGGTCGCCGGGCCTGAAGCCGCGCACGTTGCGGCCCACCTCCTGGACGATCCCGCCAAACTCGTGGCCGGGCACGGCCGGATACTTCACCCGGGCGTGAAACTCCCCCCGGAAAACGTGCAAATCGGTGCCACAGATGCCGGCATGGGTCGAGGCGAGCAGCACATCGTCCGGGCCGATCTGTGGATCGGGCAGCTCACCCAAACGAATGTCGCGATCTGCGTAGAGGATTCCTGCTTTCAATGTATTCTCCTCAAAGTTTACCCCCTCCAATCGCCGGCACGAAGTGGATTTCGCTGTCAGGCAGGACGCGGTGACGAAGGCCCTGCCGGCTGGCGATGCCGTCCACCGTCAAGACCAGGCCGCGGCGCAATTCGCCGTCTTCGAGCAGCCGGGCCTTGAGGCCGGGATGCCGGGCCTCAAGGCCCTCGATCAGGTCGCGTACCTTCTCGCCGGCCACGACCACGCGTTCCTGGCCATGGGTCAGGTCGCGCATGAGGGGGGGGATCCAAACCGTCGCCATTGCTCGTCCCTGGGCTGATGCCTCACCCGGCCTTCGCCCACAGCGCCTGTAGGACTTGCGCCGGCGACATGGGCAGGCGGGTGAGACGCACGCCGACCGCGTGGTAGATGGCGTTGGCCAACGCGCCGGCCGGCGGGATGATCGGCACTTCGCCCACCCCGCGCACGCCGTAGGGATGACCTGGGTTGGCCACCTCGACCAGGATCGTGTCAATCATCGGCAGGTCGGGCGCGACCGGCATCCGATAGTCCAGCAGGCTGGCGTTCAGCAAATGCCCCTGGCCGTCGTACACGTACTCTTCGTTCAGCGCCCAGCCAATCCCCTGCGCCGCGCCGCCCTGGATCTGGCCTTCGACATGATCCGGGTGTACCGCTTTGCCGACATCCTGGGCCGCGGTATAGCACAAGATCGTCACCTTGCCCGTTTCTGGGTCAACTTCCACGTCTACCACGTGAGCGCCAAAACCAGGGCCGACATCTTGTGGGTGGGTGGCGGCGCTCGCCATGATGGGGCGATCGTCGTTCAGCTTCTCGGCCGCCTCCCGGAAGGTGAGCCGCTGGCCGTCCGCGGAGAAGACGCCTTCCGCGTACGCGACCTCGTCTGGCTCGACCTCCCACAACTCAGCCACGCGACCGATCATCTCCTCTTTCAAGTTGCGCCCCAGTTCATACGCGGCCCAGCCAGAGCCGAAGGTCGTTCGGCTGCCGCCGCTCACGTCGTTGTAGCCCACCGAATCGCTGTCAACCACCTGCGGCTTGACGTCCTCGAACGGGATCTCCAACGTCTCGGCCAACTGCATGGCCAGGGTGGTGCGCGTGCCGCTAAGGTCAACCGAACCGATCACGAAGTTCACACGGCCGTCGGCGTTCACGCTGGCCGAAACGGACGACTTGCCGCCCCAGTTGCCCCAATAGCCGGATGCGACTCCGCGGCCGCGGTTGGGGCCTTGCAGCGGCGTCCGATAGTGCTCGCTCGCCTGGATCGCCCGCAGCGTCTCCAGATAGCCGATGCGCCGATAGGCCGGCCCATCCCCACGCCGATCGCCCTCTCGCACGCCGTTGAGGAGCCGGAAGGCCAGCGGATCCAACCCCACCTTCTCGGCCAGCTCATCAATGACCGCTTCTCCGGCGTAGGCGGCATTGGTCGCGCCTGGCGCGCGATATGCCGAGGCGCGTGGCTTGTTGACCACGACATCGTAGCCGTCAATCTGAAGGTGCTCGATGCGATAGGGGGCGAGGATGATGCCCATGCCCGCGCCGACGGGCGAGCCTGGGAATGCGCCCGCCTCGTAGGCCATCCAAACCTCGGCGGCTGTCAGCCAGCCATCGCGCCGCGCGCCCATCTTCACCCGGATGAAAGATCCCGAGGTCGGCCCCGAGGCCATCAGCACTTCGGCGCGGCTCATGACCATCTTCACTGGCTTGTGGCCGGCCAGCCGCGAGAGGAGGGCCGCGATCGGCTCCAGGTAGATCGCGCCCTTGCCGCCGAAACCGCCGCCGATCTCCATCGGTACGACCTTGATACTCGTGAGGGAGACTTGCAGCACCTCTGCGGTCTGGTCGCGCGCGCTGTGCGCGCCCTGGGTGGTCGTCCAGATGGTGATCGTGTCGTCGCTGTTCCAGAGCGCGGTAGCGGTGTGCGGCTCGATGTAGCCCTGGTGGACCGTGCTGGTGATGAATTCGCGCTCCACGATCACGTCCGCCTGGGCAAAGCCCTGGGCCAGGTCTCCGCGCGCCAGCCGGCGATGGCTGGCGATGTTGGTGGGCGTCGCGCCCCTGACGCCCGCCTCCTGGGTGCGCAGATCGTCGAGCAGGATCGGCGCATCGGGCTGCATGGCCTGGCGCACATCCAGCAGGACCGGCAATTCCTCGTATTCCACTTCGATCAGCGCCGCGGCCTCTTCGGCCACGTGCGCGTTGACCGCGGCCACGGCCGCCACCGGGTGGCCGTGATAGAGCACCTTGTCTTGCGCCAGGATATTGGCGCTGAGATACTTCAAGCCGATGGCGCTTTCGCCCATCGCCTGAATCTTGTCGCCGACGCTCGGCAGGTCGGCGCCGGTCGCCACCGCCTTGACGCCCGGCAGAGCTGCGGCCTTGGAGGTGTCAATGCGGCGGATACGGGCATGGGCGTGCGGGCTACGCAACACCTTGCCGTGGAGCATCCCCGGCAGGTGAATGTCTGCGCCGAACAGCGCGCGGCCGGTGACCTTGTCCACGCCGTCCGGGCGGGGCGGCCGGCCGCCGATTACTTTGTAGGTTGAGGGGGTCATGTCAGATGTACCTTGTTCACTCATCATTGCCTCCCAGATAGTCAAACGAGACGCCAACCGGGCCAGCGCAATATCACGGCTTCTTCACGCAGTTGCTCTTTGGTCGCCGTGGCAAATCGCGTGCGGAAGAGGTCAATCCGCAGCAGCTCATAGCCTAACTCCTGGGCGATCTCTGCCAGGAGTTGGCCGGTGCGGATCATCACCCGCAGGTACGATGCTTGATCTCCGACTACATAGGCCAGCCGTGCGCCAGGACGCAGCGCCCGGCGCAATTGAGCCAGGTGGCGCGCCATACCGCCGAAATAGAGCCGCGTGACCCGACTGTAAAGCTTTTCAAATCCAGAGGTCTTGCCCAGCTCGACCCTGCGCTGCTCGATCTGGTCGGCCAGGCGCTGAATGCCCGCGTGATGGGCAATCCACTGATCATCGTCATCCCCACGGTAGACCCCGCGCGTGTTCGACCGCACCAGGGTCCCCTTGAAGGTCCTGAGCTCGGCAACGTCGCGGATCAATCCCAAGAGGACCGATTCCAGGCGGGTCGTTCGCGTGTAGTCCTTCTCGTTCGGATAAGGCGGCGAAGTGATGACTGCATCCACGCTCGCGGGCGCAAGGACCGCGCTGGCTTGCCGGGCGTCCGTCAGATAGGCTTCAGCAGCAGGATAGTGATTGCCTGCAACCAGGCGCAGGTCATCCGCCATCCGGCCGATTTCATTCAGCCACGGCCCAACGACCGCCGCGTCAGTTTTGATGCGATCCACTCCCACCTCTGGCCCAAAGCGCAGATTGCTGATCGAACCGACGGCCGTGTTCGCGAACGCCAGCAGCAGGTGTTTGTAGAACGACGCGTCGCGATAAGCCTCGAGCGCCTCTCGGAGCGTCAGGGCCTTGTGAAGCGGCAGCGGGCTGATCGAGTCCTTGATGAGCAGCCTGGCGGACTCTGGATCGAGCGCCTTGAGCGTCAGACCATCGGGCGCCGATGGCTGCAACCGGTTGTCATCTATTCCTTCGATCGAGAATCGCGCACGAACCACCGCGGCGATGTCGTTGGCCGCCGCCGAAAGCGCATCTGGATTAACGCTCCAATCGGTCTTCACCGAGCTGGCAAAGTGCGCAAACGGATTCGCTTCGAGACCGAGGCTCGGCAGACCCGCCAACTTCGCCTCGATGAGAGTGGTCCCGGTTCCGCAGAAGGGATCCAAGACGACTGAACGCCCGCCATTTCCGAACTCTCGCAAATAGTCGCGCACCAGGTGGGGCGGGAAAGAGAGCACGAAACGATACCAGCCGTGGAAGGCGCGGTCATCTGGGTTCAGCCGGTTGGCGCCGGCTGCGGCCGGCAGGCCTCTCGACTCCGCTCTCTCTCTCACGCGGCCATCTTCTCCGCGGCATCCAGGACCGCGCGCACGACCTTGTCGTAGCCGGTGCAGCGACACAGGTTGCCCGCCAACCAATAGCGCACCTCGCGCTCGGTCGGTCGCGGGTTGCGGTCGAGCAGCGCCTTGGCCGCGACGATGAAGCCGGGCGTACAGACGCCGCATTGCAGCGCCGCGTGCTCCAGAAAGCTCTGCTGGAGCGGGTGCAGCCCATCCGGCCGCGCGATCCCCTCGATGGTGGTGATGGACTTGCCTTCGGCCTCCACGGCCAACACCAGGCACGAGTTGACCAGCACGCCGTCCAGGATGACACTGCACGCGCCGCAGTTGCCGTTGCCGCACCCCTCCTTGACCCCGGTCAAGCCCAGAGTGTCGCGCAGAACTTCCAGCAGCGTCTGGCGCGGCTCGCAGAGGAAGCCGACCTGTTCGTCGTTGATCGTTGCCCGCACGTATACGTCATTCGTTCGCATGGTCATGTCACCTCCTCGCCAGGCTGGCGGCGGCCCGCTCGACCGCGATCCGCAATGCCCGGCGGGTCAACACCGCGGATAGATGCTTGCGCTGAGCGATGACCCCGCGCATGTCGCTGATCGGCTGCGCGGCCGCCTGGGCGATGGCCGCGGCCTCAGCGCCGGCTGACTCCAGATCAGCCAGCGCGTGGCCCGCCAGCGCAGCGCCAGCCTCTTGCACGAAGAGCGGCGTGGGCGCCACCGCGCCGAGCGCCACCCGCGCCGACTGGATGGTCTCGCCGGCCTCGTCCAACTGCACCGACACCCCCGCGCCCACCACCGCGATGTCCATCTCGTTACGCGGAATGAAGCGCAGATACGCCGCGCCAAAGCCAGGCTGGGGCGCAGGCAGATGGAAACTCGTCAGAAGCTCTCCCGGCCCGAGCGCCGTGCGGCCCGGCCCGGTGCAGAACGCCTCGACCGCAATCTGGCGCCGGCCGGCCGGCCCGACGACGTGGCAGACGCCGCGATGCACGATGAGCGCCGGGATCGAATCGGCCGCGGGAGAGGCGTTGCACACGTTGCCGCCCAGGGTGGCGCGGCCCTGGATTTGCACGCCGCCGATCAGCGAGACAGCATCTATCAGGCCGGGATAGGCGTGGGCCACGGCCGCGTTGTCGCAGATGCGATAGCACGGCACGGCCGCCCCGAGCCACAGCCCCTCGGCCGGATCGTAACAGAGCTCGTTGAGTTCTGGAATTTGTTTGACATCAACGAGCAGGGCGACATGCCGCCGCCCCTCCTTCATCTGGGGCAAGAGGTCGGTGCCGCCGGCCAGGACGCGCGCCTGGTCGCCCCTTTGGGCCAGCAACAAGACCGCCTGCTCCGCGCTCTGGACGCGAACGTAATCGAATGCCTGCAAAGTTCACCTCCGTGTTTCAGGGGACAGGAGACAGGGCTCCAACCTCCAACTTTCAACCCCCAACTCACCACACCAAAGACAGACAAGTGACGCCGCCGTCGGCCGTGGCGAACTCCGACATGGGCGCTGGCAGCACCGTGAAGCCGCGGCCGCACAGGGCTGCGGCTGTGGCTGGATAGCCGGCTGGCAGAATCACGCAGCCGTTCGCAGCGAGCGCGTTGGCCGCGTATGCTTCTGTCGGCGGCACGCGAACCACATCCAAGTCGGTCAGGACAGCCGGCAACGGCGCATCCTCGACTGCCAGGAGCACATTGTGGCCTAGATAAGTCATGACCGTCAGCAGATGCAAGGAAGAGCCTACCGGAACCGAGTAGACCGGGATGCCGAGGGGGGCCAGCGCCACGGCCAACTGGCTGACGCCCGCGGCGTTGGTGCGCCCTGAGCGGCCAACGATGATCCGATCGGGCAGGATCAGCACATCGCCGCCCTCCAGCGTGCCAGGCGGGATGATGCGGTCGGCCGGGAAGAGGGATGCCAGCCGGTCCGCGACCGTCTCCTCCTCGCCCTGCCGGCTCGCCGCGGCAAGCCGGCCGATGACCGCCCGGCCGCCCACTACCACAGCCGTGTCCTGCACGAAGCAGCTATCGGGATAGCGTTCGTCTGGCGGCAGCGCCTCTACCGCCAACCCCGCGGCCGCCAACGCCTGGCAGTACTCCGCGTGCTGCGCCTGGGCCAGGCGCACGTCGGGCGCTGCCGGGCTGTGGCTGAGCGTCTGCGCGAAGCTGGCCCCGGGCGGACGCACGAGTGCGGTTGTGAGCGCAGGGGTGGATCGCCGATCGGTCATGTCGCTGTCTCTGTGGGCGAAGACCATTCTATAGACGCCTGGAACGTCTGTCAAGCCAGGCGTCGCCGGACCAGCGCCCAACCGGCCTGCAGCCGGTTTCTACCTGCCTCAGCCGGCGGGTTTCAACCGCCGGTGGGCCTACTATAGCACATTATGGCTGCGCGCGACAAGTGGAGAACATTCCTTGACGGCGGCCCTTCGCCGGAGTACAATGGCTGTGAATGGCCTGGCAATGTGAGGTGTTATGTCTAAGACCAAAACCCGTTACGTCTGTTCGGTTTGCGGCAGTGCACAGCCGAAGTGGCAGGGCAAGTGTCCCGATTGCGGCGAGTGGAATACGCTGGTCGAGACGGTCATCCAGGACGCGGCCGCGCGGCGCGGTCCCAGCGGACCGAGCGGCGCGGCCGCCGCGCCGCAGCCGCTGCCCGACATCCCGGCCGATGGCTACGAGCGCATCCCGGTGCCCATCGGCGAGCTGAGCCGCGTGCTGGGCGGCGGAATCGTGCCCGGCTCGGTAGTGCTGATCAGCGGCGATCCGGGGATCGGCAAATCCACACTGCTGCTGCAGCTCTGCGCGGCGCTGGCAGGCGATGGCTCTGCGGTTGCCCTTCGCCAGGCGCAGGATGCGACCTCGAGTCGCGGCGAAGGCCCCGTGCTCTACATCTCCGGCGAGGAATCGGCCGCGCAGATCAAGCTGCGCGCCGAGCGGTTGGCGATCACCACGCCAAACATCCTGGTGCTGGCCGACACCCACCTGGAGAGCATCGCCGCGCACATCGAGAAGACGCAGCCCAGGCTGGTCGTCGTGGATTCGGTGCAGAGCATCTACTCGGACGCCATTCCATCAGGCGCGGGGAGCGTGACCCAGGTGCGCGATTGCTCAGCCCAACTGCTGCGGCTCGCCAAGTCACAAACCTTCCCGCTCTTTCTGGTTGGCCACGTGACCAAAGAGGGCGCGATCGCGGGCCCGCGGGTGCTGGAGCACATGGTAGACACGGTGCTCTATCTCGAAGGCGAACGCTTCCACTCCTTTCGCCTGCTGCGCTCGGCCAAGAATCGCTTCGGCTCGACCAACGAGGTTGGGGTGTTCGAGATGGCTGAACGCGGCATGGCAGAGGTGCGCAATCCGTCCGAGGCGTTCCTGGCAGAGCGTCTGCCCAACTCGGCCGGCTCCGCCATCGCGGTCACGATGGAGGGCACGCGGCCGATCCTGGTCGAAATCCAGGCGCTGACCAGCGCCACGACCTTCGCCCAGCCGCGCCGCACCGCCAACGGCGTGGACTTCAACCGCCTGCTGCTGATTGCGGCCGTGTTGAGCAAGCGATCGCGCATCCGCCTGGCCGACCAGGATGTGTTCGTCAATGTGGTGGGCGGCCTGGAAGTCGCCGAGCCGGCTGCCGATCTGGCCATTGCGACCGCCATCGCATCCTCGGCGCGCAACCGGCCCGTCGCGGCCGACCTGGCGTTGGTGGGCGAGGTAGGGCTGAGCGGCGAGCTGCGCAGCGTGGGGCAACTCCCGCGGCGGCTGAACGAGGCTGCCAAGCTGGGCTTCACGCGCGTCCTCGTGCCCAAATCGGTCGCCCGCAAGCTAGAGCATCCGCCGGCCGGGCTGGAGGTGCTCGGCGCGCGCACGCTGCACGAGGCGCTGGAGATCGCGCTAGTAGGAGAGGCCGCGAGTCAGGCAGACTGACCTGAAACGGCCATGCGATGAAGGCCAAATTGAGCGTGTCCCGCGCGTTGACATAGCTTACAGCCTGTGTTATCATCGCAGGTGAATTGGCGCGGGGCGTCCGGTTCGCATTGCAGGCAAGGTCAGGATGGCGCAAGTGATGAGTTGCAAATACCCTATAGCCGGTCGCACGACCATACAGAACTCACCAGAGACACGGGGGGCTATCTCCGTGTCTCTGTTGTTTGCCACACCAGTCAGCCGAGTCTCAACGTGAGCAAGTACATCTTCGTTACCGGCGGCGTAGTCAGCGGGTTGGGCAAGGGCGTCACCGCAGCCTCTATCGGCCGTTTGCTCAAGAGCCGGGGCGTGCGGGTCACGATCCAGAAGCTCGACCCCTATCTGAACGTGGATCCCGGCACGATGTCCCCGTATCAACACGGCGAGGTTTTCGTCACTGATGATGGGGCAGAAACCGATCTGGACCTGGGCCACTACGAGCGCTTTGTGGATGAGAACCTGACGCGCGCCAACAACGTCACCGCCGGGCAGATCTACAACCATGTGTTGAACCAGGAGCGCCGCGGCGACTACCTGGGCGGGACGATCCAGGTCATCCCGCATGTGACCAACGAGATCAAGCGACGCATCCACGACGCCGGCCGCCACAACAACGCCGACGTGGTGATCATCGAGGTGGGCGGCACGGTCGGCGACATCGAGGGGCTGCCGTTCCTGGAAGCGATCCGCCAGATGCGCAAGGATGTGGGTCGCGCCGGCGCTTTTTACATCCATGTGACCCTGCTGCCGTATATATCGGGCAGCAACGAGCTGAAGACCAAGCCTACGCAACACAGCGTGCGCGAGTTGCGTAGCATCGGCATCCAGCCCGACATGATCGTATGCCGCTCGGACCAGCCGGTCAGCGAGGCGGTGCGGCAGAAGATTGCGCTGTTCACCGATGTGGAGCCGAACGCGGTCGTGCCGGCCTACACTGCGTCCAGCATCTACGAAGTGCCGTTGATGCTAGAAGACGAGGGAGTGGCCGGCTTCATTGCCGCCCGCATGGAACTGAAGGTCTCGGCGCCTGACATGGGCGAGTGGCGCCGCCTGGTGGCGCGCATTCGCAACCCGAAGCCGGTCCTCCACGTGGGAATAGTCGGCAAGTACGTCGAGCTGGAAGACGCGTACATGAGCGTGCGCGAGGCGCTGCGCCATGCCGCCTGGTCGCTCGATCACGACATCGAGATCGCCTGGATTCCCTCCGAGCAGTTGGAGCGCCCTGGCGGGCTGGAGCGGCTGTCATCCGCGGAGGGCATCGTGGTGGCGGGCGGCTTCGGCTATCGCGGGGTCGAGGGCAAGATCGCAGCGGCGCGCTATGCGCGCGAGAATCGTCGTCCCTACCTGGGCTTATGCCTGGGCATGCAGGTGATGTGCATCGAATTCGGTCGCCACGTCTTGGGCCTGGCCGACGCCAACAGCAGCGAATTCAACCCCCAGACGGCCAATCCGATCATCAGCCTGATGCCCGACCAGCAAGGCATCGAGGCGATGGGCGGCACCATGCGGCTGGGGCTGTGGCCGTGTCTGCTCCAGGCTGGCAGTTGCGCAGGGCAGGCGTATGCGCCTGAAGACCGCATCCAGGAACGCCACCGGCATCGCTGGGAGTTCAACAATCGCTACCGGTCCGCCTTCAACGCCGCGGGCATGGCGTTCAGCGGCCTTTCTCCCGATGGCCGGCTGGTCGAGATCGCGGAACTGACGCCCGAGCTGCATCCCTGGATGCTTGGAACTCAGTTTCATCCGGAGCTTCGCTCACGACCGAACCGGCCTCACCCGCTCTTTCGCGCGTTCCTGGCGGCGGTCGTACAGGTCACACAGCAACGATGAAAAACTGGCGAAGTGTGGTATAATACCGAACGTGGAACGCGTGATCTTAAATCGCACATGCAAGGTGAGAGGGGGTAGGCAGATCTATGTCTGGACATTCTAAATGGGCGACGATCAAGCGCAAGAAGGGCGCGGCCGATGCCAAGCGCGGTCAGATGTTCACCAAGCTGGCGCGCGAACTGCAATTGGCCGCGCGCGAAGGCGGCGATCCGAACTTCAATTTTCGGTTGCGGCTGATCATTGACAAGGCCAAGGCCGAAAACATGCCCAGGGAGAATATCGAACGCGCGATCAAGCGCGGGGCTGGCATCGGCGAGGATGCCGCGGCGCTCGAGGAAGTGACCTACGAAGGATATGCACCGCACGGCGTCGCCTTGCTGATCCAGACGGTGACCGATAACCGCAATCGCACCGTCTCTGACATTCGCCGATCACTCAGTCGCGGGGGCGGCAACCTGGGCGAGTCGGGCAGCGTCGCCTGGCTGTTCGAGAACAAGGGCTACATCAGCATCGCATTGGAGGGCCGCGATCAAGAGAAGGCCTTCGAGTTGGCGCTAGATGCCGGGGCCGAAGATGTGATTTTCAACGATGACGCGGCTGAGATCTACACCCTGGCCAGCGATCTTCCGACCGTGCGCCAGGCTTTTCAAGATGCGCGCTACAAGGTTGATACCGCTGAGCTTCTGATGATGCCCAAGACCTCCGTCTCGCTGGAGCCGGCCGATACCCTTCAGGTCATGAATCTGATCGAAACGCTGGAGGATCTCGACGACATCGCCAAGGTTTACTCGAACCTGGACATCTCGGAAGAGGCGCTGGCGCAGATCGAGGCGTGACGGTGATCGTCCTGGGTATTGATCCGGGCACGGCAACCACCGGCTACGGTCTGGTGGGTGAGGATGCAGAGGGCGCGGCGCAGCTGTTGCGCTACGGCACGATCCTGACGCCGGCCGGCCAGCCGATGCCGGAACGTTTGTATAGTTTGTATCAGCAGTTGTCCGCGCTGATCCGAGGGTCGGCGGCCGAGGCGGTAGCCGTCGAAGAGCTGTTCTTCAGCCGCAACGTGACCACCGCCCTGACTGTGGGGCAGGCGCGCGGAGTGGTGTTGTTGGTAGCCGCGCAGGCCAGGTTGCCGGTCTACGAATATAAACCAGCCGAAGTAAAACAAGCCCTGGTGGGTTACGGCGGCGCGGCCAAACAGCAGGTTCAGGAGATGTTGCGCATCATGCTCGGCCTGAGCGAGATACCCAGGCCCGACGACGCAGCGGATGCGATCGCCGTGGCGATCTGTCACCTGCACGGCGTTCGCCTGCGCCGGCTGGTAGAGGAGAGAATGGCATGAGCCCAGACAGTACGCTTCCACAATCGCCGCGGCGCAGGATTCTCGTGGCCGAAGACGAAGACAACCTGCGCTCCTTGCTCAAGCTGTCGCTGGGGCGTGTCTACGAGGTGCAGACGGTGGAAGATGGCCAGGCCGCGGTCGAAGCCTTTGAGGATCAGCCAGCCGATATGGTCATCCTGGACATCATGATGCCGCGTATGGACTGTCTGACCGCATGCGAACAGATCCGCCGGCGCTCCGATGCGCCCATCATCATGCTGACGGCTCTCGGCAGCGTGGATGATGTGGTCAAAGGCTTCAACCTGGGCGCCGACGACTACATCACCAAACCGTTCACCTTCAAGGAGTTGATGGCGCGCATCGAGGCCGTCTTCCGCCGGCTTGATTGGTCGCGCCAGCCGCTTCCCACGCATGTCATCGTCAACGGCGAAGTCAAGCTGGACGCCGATACGCACCAGGTCTGGCTGAATAACCAGGAGATCCATCTGACGCCGATCGAATTCCAGCTGCTTCACTACCTGATCGGTCGGCCCGGCCAGAGCGTCAGCAAGGAGACGCTGTTCCGCGAGGTATGGGGCTACGATCTGGCCGGTGGCACGAATCTGGTCGAGGTAGGCGTGCGCCGCTTGCGCGAGAAGGTGGAACAAGACCCCTCCAACCCGCAACTGATTCTCACTGCGCGCGGCATGGGCTACAAGTTCCGCACGCCGCCGGCGCCGAACTCCCGATGATCGCTACGGTCGAGGGCCGCGTGAGCGCCAAAGCCCACGATGCGCTCATCGTGAGCGTGGGCGGGATCGGCCTGCGTGTATCCTGCCCACAGACTGTGCTGGCCGGCGCGCGAGTGGGTGAAGCGGTCCTGTTGTACACGCATCTGATCGTGCGCGAAGACGAGCTCGCGCTGGTGGGCTTCGCCAGCCAGGAAGAAAAGACCCTCTTCGAGCAGTTGATCACCGTCCCCGGCGTCGGCCCCCGGTTGGGGCTCTCTCTGCTTTCCGCCATGGCGCCCGATTCGCTCCGCATGGCGATTGGCCAGGAACAGCCGGACATGCTGGCGCGCGTGCCGGGCATCGGCAAGAAGACCGCGCAGAAGATCGTGCTGGAACTGAAAGACAAGGTCGGTCCGGTCGAGGTGGCCGAGGGGCTGGCCGCGCTGACCGAGGCCGACGCCGCAGTGATCGACGCGCTGACGGCCCTCGGCTACAGCATCGTTGAAGCTCAACGCGCGGTGCAAAGCTTGCCGCGTGACGTGACCGACGTAGAAGAAAGGCTGCGCCGCGCGCTGGCATCATTCGGCGGGTAGGCGACACTTGGCAGGCGAGACCCACACCCCCACGATTACAAGCCCTGCCAACCAGCGCATCGTCGAGGCGCGCAAGCTAAGACAACGCAAATATCGGCAGGCTGCCGCGCTCTTCCTGGTGGAGGGGCTGCAGTTATTGCACATGGCGCTGGACAGCGACGCGGTCCCGGCTGAAGTTTTCTACTGTCAGGAGCAGTTCGCAGGGGCAGAGGCGGCCGCCCTGTTGGGTCGCTTTGGGCAGCTAGGCGCAGACCTGATCAGCGTATCTCCACGCGTCATGGCCACCCTATCGGAGCGTGAAGAGCCGCAGGGGATAGCGGCGACGTTTCACATGCCGGCAGCCAATCTGACTTCGCTCGAGCTATCGGGGCGCGAGCTGGTTCTGGTTCTGGATCGGCTTCAAGACCCGGGGAATCTCGGCACGCTGATCCGCACGGCCGACGCGGTAGCCGCGGCCGCGGTCATTCTGGTGGAACCTTGCGTTGACCCGTTCGACCCCAAGACTGTACGCGGCAGCATGGGCTCGCTGTTCAACCTGCCGATCATCAGCGCCAGAGATGTGACGGGCCTTTTCGCGTGGCTCAAGGCTGGCGGCCTGCGGCCTGTCGGCGCCGATCCGCACCTGGGCGAGACTTGGGGTGCAGGTCTGTGGCGGGGCGGCGTGGCGCTCGTCCTGGGCAATGAAGCCCGCGGGCTTTCCGCTGACGTCGCAGCTCAAATCCACGCATGGGCAAAACTGCCGATCATCGGCAGGGCGGAATCGCTGAACGTGGCGGTGGCTGGCGGTGTGCTGATGTATGCATGGCTGCGTGAGAACCAGATCAGACACGTTCACCGGGCTTGAATTTCAGGGTCAACGGGTGTATAATGGTCACTATGAGCGTGATGGGTTGAGAGGAGATTGTCATGGCGCTAAGCGATAGCGATCTGATCCAGGTCAAGGACTATATCATTCGCCTGTTGCCAGAGGTGCTGGAGCACAACTCCTATTTCGGCGATATGGTGTACAACATCGTCACGACCAGGCTCTCGCGCCCGGATGAATTTGCGCGTCTGCTGGAACGATTGGATGCGTACAATGAGCAGTATCCATTCGACTTCCCAAAAACCCACGCGCTGATGGGCCAGCTGGTACAGCGGCTTGATAACCTGCAGGCCGATGTGACCGAGTTGCAGAGCGGACAAGAGCAACTACGCGCCGGGCAAGAGCAGTTGCGCAGCGATGTGACCGAACTACGCGCCGGGCAAGAGCAGTTGCGCAGCGATGTGACCGAGTTGCGCAGCGATGTGACCGAGTTACGCAGCGATGTGACCGAGTTGCGCAGCGATGTGACCGAGTTGCGCAGCGATGTGACCGAGTTGCGCAGCGATGTGACCGAGTTGCGCAGCGATGTGACCGAGTTGCGCAGCGATGTGACCGAGTTGC
>VGOD01000078.1 GCA_016876015.1 Chloroflexota bacterium | reverse complement strand
CTCGGCGCGCAGCCCATCGGCCAGGCGGTTGAGCCGCGTCAGCCGCGCGTTGGCTGACGACAATTCTTCGAGCATCTGATTGAGCCGGAGTTGCGTGTCTTGCGCGTCGCTCAGCAACTCCTGGCTGCGGCCATGCGCGGCCCAGGCCCACTCGCCCACGGTTTGCAGGGGGCGCAGCGCCAGCCAGACCAGGCCGGCCGTGGCCCAGAGGCCCACGACGGGGATGGCCCGGCCGGCTGCCAACTCGCCGCCGAACCACCCTTCCGGGGCGGCGAGCAAGATGAGCGTGAGGGCCAGGGCCACGCCAACACCGGCCGGCGCGCCCAGCAGCAGCGTCGCCAGCCCGCCGGCCAGCGCCAGCAGCCAGAGCGCCGCGCTCATGCCCGCCCAGGCCGCCAGGGTGATGCACGCGGCCGCCCAGCCGATCACCAGCAGCCAGCCCGCGACATGCGGGCTGCGGTTGCGCAGCAGCCAGGCCAGCCCGCCGAGCCAGAGCAGCGCCGTCGCACACAGCGCGGCCCGGGTCGCGTCGAGGCGCGCCGTCTCCGAGATGGCGATCAACGCCAGCGCGACGATCAGCGGCAGGATCAGGGTGAACGTACTATCCCGCACCCCGGCCAACAGCTCGCGCATCTCGGCGGCCCAGGTGCCGGGTTCGGCCGGCGGATTGCCCGCGCGCAGTCGCCAGAAGCGCGTCATACTCTCTCCTTACAGCGATTTACGACACCGCCTCGATCCGTGGATGCCCGATCAACGCGTGGGGCGGTTCAGCGTCGGCCCTATTGTACACCGAGTCACACGAATGCCGCAGATTCGCGATGCCGCACATCGCCTCAGCGTTGCGCCCTTTTGCACGGACTTGCGGGTCATGCTATACTCACTGACCATAACATACACGCCCGGTGAAAGAAATCGCCCGTCGAATACGCTCTACATCTTGAATAGCCCGATGTCTGTCGAATGACTCCAGGGTCAAGGCGCCGCGGCCTTTTCGTTTCTCAAGGACGGATCTGAATGAGCCAAGTCGTGATCGAAAATCCGGTCATCAATTCGCCTTTCGCGGAGCCAACGCGCCATTTCCGCTTCGGCGACGAGGGCATCACCAACGACATCGTGGATGGCCGGCGGTCCAGCTCATACTTCATACCCATCGCACGCCCCAAGAAAAAGGGCGGGCAGCAAGCCTTCGAGACCGAGTGGATCCAGGAGCGCATCCAGGAAAACCAGCTCATCAACCAGATCCGCAGCCGCGTTGCGCAGTGGCGCCGGGGCGGTTACCTGGGTGTCACGCCCACCACCGGCCGCCTCCTGGCGTATTGGACCAGCCCTGACCGCGAGAAGAAGCTCTTCTTCTGCCAGATCGAGGCGCTGGAAACCGTCCTCTATCTGACCGAGGTCGCGCCGCGGTACGGCGACGCCTGGATCGCAAACGCTTTGCGCGAGGGTAACGATCAGTCCAACCCCGGCCTGCCGCGCGTGGCGCTGAAGATGGCGACCGGTTCCGGCAAGACCGTGGTGATGGCGATGCTGATCGCCTGGCACACGCTGAACAAGGCCGCGACGCCACAGGACGCCCGCTTCGGCAACAGCTTCCTGATCGTGACCCCCGGCATCACCATCCGCGACCGCTTGCGGGTGCTGCTGCCCAATGACCCGCAAAACTACTACCGCCAGCGTGACGTCGTGCCTGCCCAGGAGATGGAGCTGCTGGGCCAGGCCAAGATCATCATCACCAATTTCCACGCCTTCGCCCTGCACGAAAAGATGGCCGCCGGGAAACTCACCAAATCCATCCTGACCAAGGGCGAGACCAGCCCCTTCACCGAAACGCCCGACCAGATGGTGCGCCGGGTGTGCCGCGAGTTTGGGACGAAGAAAGGCATTATCGTCATCAACGACGAGGCGCACCACTGCTAT
The DNA here is from genome assembly GCA_016876015.1 of Chloroflexota bacterium. Classification (GTDB taxonomy): domain Bacteria; phylum Chloroflexota; class Anaerolineae; order CG2-30-64-16; family CG2-30-64-16; genus VGOD01. Next base: position 21,384 of record VGOD01000078.1, on the reverse strand, counting down.
CGCCGCAAGCCTGATGGCGAGGACGTCAGGCTGACCGGGGATGAACGCCAGGAGGCGCAGCGCCGCAACGAGGAAGCGCGTGTCTGGATCTCCGGCCTGGAGGCGGTCAAGAGCAAGCTCGGGGTCAAGACGATCTACGACCTCTCGGCCACGCCGTTCTTCCTGCGCGGCTCCGGCTACGCCGAAGGCACGCTTTTCCCCTGGGTGGTCTCCGACTTCTCGCTGATTGACGCCATCGAAGCCGGCATCGTGAAGGTGCCGCGCGTGCCCGTGGCCGACGATTCGATGGTCGGCGAGCAGCCCACCTACCGCGACCTGTGGGTGCGCATCCGCGAGGACCTGCCCAGGAAGGGGCGCAAGACCGAGGCGGTGGCCGGCGAGCCAAAACTGCCGCTGGAGCTCCAGGGTGCGCTGCATAGCCTTTACAGCAACTACGAGAAGTATTACCGGCTGTGGGAGGAAGCGACTAAAGTCGCTACTACGAACGTTCGTAGTGACGATCGCGCAGCATCCCTTTGGGACTTTAGTCGTCTCACCCCGCCGGTCTTCATCGTGGTCTGCAACAACACCAACGTCTCCAAATTGGTCTACGACTACATCGCCGGGTGGGAGAAGCCGATCGGCGACCGGACCGTCGTCCAGGCCGGTCAATTGCCCATTTTCCGCAACGACGACGGGCGCGGCGGCTGGCTCCAGCGGCCCAACACGATCCTGGTGGACAGCCAGCAGCTCGAATCGGGTGAGGCGATGAGCGACGATTTCAAAAAGATCGCCGCGCGAGAGATCGAGGAATTCAAGGCCGAGTACCGCGTCCGCTTCCCCGGCCGCGACGCCGAAGCGCTGACCGACGAAGACCTGTTGCGCGAGGTGATGAACACCGTGGGCAAGCCGGGCCGCTTGGGCGAGCAGGTGAAGTGCGTGGTCAGCGTCTCGATGCTGACCGAGGGGTGGGACGCGCAGACCGTGACCCACATCCTGGGCGTGCGCGCGTTCGGCACGCAGCTCTTGTGCGAGCAGGTGGTGGGCCGCGCGCTGCGGCGCATGAGCTACGCCACCAACGCCGAAGGCCGGTTCGCTCCTGAATACGCCGAGGTCTACGGCGTGCCCTTCTCGTTCATCCCGACGTCGGGCAGCAACCCTGATCCCAAACCGGGGCCGATGCCCACACGTGTACGCGCGCTGGAGAACCGAATTGCCTGCGAGATCGTCTTCCCGCGGCTGCTGGGCTATCGCTACGACATCGCGGGCGAGCGGCTGACCGCGACCTTCACGCCCGAATCGCGCCTGGCGCTCAGCACCCGCGATATCCCGACCGAGACCGAAATGTCGCCTATTGTCGGCACAACTGAGAAGCATCGGCTGGACGACCTGCGGCGCCGTCGTCCCAACGAGATCGCCTTCCTGCTGGCGAAGCTGGTGCTGGAGAAGTACTTCCGGGATGACGACGGTAACGACAGGCCGTGGCTCTTCCCCCAGGTGCTGGCGATCACTAAACGCTGGCTGGCCAAATGCGTCACACTCAAGGATCACACCTTCCCGCAACTGCTCCTGCTGATCGAGCCGGCGCACGACGCGGCCGACCGCATCTACAAGGCCATCGTCACCGCCACCGACGGCACAGCCCGATTGAAGCCGATCCTGCGGCCGTACGACACGGTCGGCTCCACGCGCTTCGTGGACTTCGACACGACCCGGCCGGTCTACGCCACGCGGCCGGACAAGTGCCACATCTCCCACGTCGTCGCCGACACCGGCTCGTGGGAGCAAAAACTGGCTCAAACGCTGGAAGAGATGCCCGAGGTCGTGCGCTACGTCAAGAACCACAACCTGGGGTTCACGATTCCCTACACGATCAACGGCGAGGAACACCAGTACACGCCGGACTTCGTAGCCTGTCTGGACGACGGACACGGGCCGGGCGATCTGTTGAACCTGCTCATCGAGGTCAGCGGCGAGGCGAAGAAGGACAAGGCCGCCAAAGTCGCCACCGCACGCACGCTCTGGGTGCCCGCAGTGAACCATCACGGCGGCTTCGGGCGGTGGGATTTCATCGAGATCGGCGATCCGTGGGATGCGGAGAATACGATCCGTGCTAACTTACAGCATCGTAGTAACGACTTCAGTCGTTCTACACCGGAAAGCGACTAAAGTCGCCACTACCAACTCAAGATCGTACGTTCGTAGTAACGACTTTAGTCGTTCCGTGCGATGGAGCGACTAAAGTCGCCACTACCAGCGCATCTCACTCCACTCGTAGCAACGACTTCAGTCGTTACGGAGCAAGAAAACAACATGCTTTATGAGTACAGAAGATTGACACTAAAGGAACGCGAGCTTATTCTGGCCCGCCGCCGCGAGTTGGGCTACCCCTTGCACGCGCCGCCTCATCCTTTTCGCGACGCGGGGCGGTACCTGATCTCGGCGGCGAACTTCGAGCATGTCGCTATCATGGCATCGCCCGACCGCCGCACCGAATTCGAGGCACGGCTGCTGGCGATCATGGAGGAGATTCACGCCGAGGTCTACGCGTGGATTGTGCTGCCGAACCATTATCACATCCTCCTCGGCGTTGATTCCCTTGACCTGGTCTCGGCTGCGCTGAAGCAATTGCATGGGGCGACTTCGCGCGAGTGGAACCTGGCCGATGGGCAGACCGGGCAGCGTCGCGTGTGGTACAAATTCGCCGATCGGATGATCCGCAACGACGCGCACTTCTACTGCGCCCTGAACTACGCGCACTACAATCCAGTCAAGCACGGGTATACCACCGATCCTTACGAATGGCCGTGGTCGAGCCTATCCAATTATCTTGGTTCACAAGGCCGCGAGTGGCTGCGCGAGACATGGAAAACGTATCGTCCGGGTGATGATTTTGGGAAGGGTTGGGATGATTGATTGTGGAAACGACTGCGGAAGCGACTGAAGTCGTTACTACCGTTACTACGATGTTTGCTATGGTGGTTAGTGTGATCGTTACCACGTGTTGGCAATGGCCCATACACAGAGAGCGGACATGTTCAAACTGACGCCGAATCAACGAAACGCCCTGCGCACAAACGTCGCAGAGCACTTCGGGCTGGAGGAACTGAAGACGCTGTGCTTTGACCTCGGCGTGAAGTTCGATAACCTCGCGGGAGAAAGCCTGGACGCAAAAGTCGCAGCACTCATCCTGTGGTTCGAAGAACGCGACCGTACATCTGATCTCATCGAGAAGCTACGGCAGGAGCGCCCAAAGGCCGACTGGAGCCTGAAGCCGCGGCTGTCGCCGAACGACCTCTCAAATGAACCGTTGCGCGAAACCGAGCAATCCCCAGTTGATCGGGGGCCGAATTCTATGCCTCAACCGGCAGCAGGCGGTGCTGACCCGGCCAAGCCGCTTATCGAGCCTAAGAACGGGAAGCCAGGTTGCCAAGTAAAGATGGAAGTGGTGATTGCTCTTACAGTGGCTTTCATCGGACTGATCGGTGTGCTGGGGGAACCCTTTGCCGCGAAACTGGCTGAGCGGTGGTTGCCCAGCGGAACGCCCGTGGCAGGCATGACACCTACCGTCTCTCCCACCTCCTCGGTCACGTCATCTCCGACGGCGACGTTCACAGCGACACCATCGCACACGTGGACTCCGATGCAGACGCCGCCCCATACGTCTATCCCAACCCCATCTCCCACATCTACGTCATCGCCTATTCCGACACCAACGCTGCCCCACACCTCTACTCCCACCCCATCGCGCACGCCAACCCCGCGTGTTGTCGAGACTGCGGTGGTGGCTTTGCGAACCTGGAGTGGCAGGTACGTCACAGACATGGACATCACCCCGAACCGAAGATTGAAAGCACAGGATACGCCGATAGGTGATCGGCAGAAGTTCATTTTGCTATGTCTGGCGAACGACAAAGCCGCACTTCAGATTGCCGACAGATTTGTCTCTGCCTTGAACGACGAACCCGGTCGGAACTGGGAGTTGAGAGTAGAGGTGGTGGAGCGGTTGGCATGGGAAGAGTTTGCGTTGGTCGACCCGGACACCCGAGACCCATTGCATTGTGTCGAAGTCTTGAAACAGCTTCGGCAAGGTGAGGTCAGGCTGGCTTTTCAAACCTTCCACGGCAGGTTCGTGACCGCGTTGGGGCAGGATTATGATTGGGTGCTCAGGGCGGAAACCACCGCACTGGACAGATATGAAAAGTTTACTGTCATCAACCTTGCGTTGACGCCGATAGTCACTCCTACGCCTACGCGATCACCCACGCCAACATCCACGCCTTGCGCAAGTTGCGCTGGCTGTGTTAGCGGGCGAGGCTACGGTTGTCCAGAGAACATGGCAACCGTAGTATCGGGCATGAGTGACCTATCCTGTACGGACATCTTCACTCTGACGTCACCGATCACGGCGACCCAAATCCGCATTGAGATGACGAAAAGGGCGATGGAAGAGTTCGGATACTCTCTATATGAAGTGGAAGCTTACGGCCCCGACGATCCCACGAAGAATTTGCTCAAAGGTGGAGCGGTTAGCGTTTCTTCGACAGAGGATGACCGATACATTGCCACTAACGCCACAGATGGCGGCAAGATCACTCGTTGGGCCGGCGAAAAGGGCCGAGACCCTCAATGGCTGGAGATCACTTTACCCCAACCTGTTCGTCTTAATCGCATTGAGCTCAAATGGGAACAGGCCTACGCGAGGGAGTATTGCGTGATCGTGAAGCCCGCCCAATAGCTCTCGATTGGTTGATACCGGAAGGTCCAACGTATGTCCAAATCAACGACTTCCATCACCGCCCACAAACACACCGACCGCCGCGCCAACATCCCCACCGAGGAGCTGCGCGACTTCGTCGCCGAGGACGAAAACGCACCGATGACACTCCGCTATCCGCGCGACCCATCGCTGGATCCGCAGCTTGTGTGGCAGGGCAAGGACGAGCAGGATGGCGAGGACCTCCTCGTGCCGGCGGTGCCGATCTACATCCAGGAAAAGATCCACCCGCAGGCGATCATCAACGACTTGCTGGCCCAGGCCGCCAAGCCCGGCTCCAGTCTGGCTGAGGCGGCCGCGGCCTACCAGTTGAACATGTTCGCCGACTTCAACGGCGGGCCGGAGGAGTTCGATCAGAAAGTCGAGTTCTACGCGCACGAGCAGAACTGGGCCAACCGGCTGATCCTGGGCGACTCGCTGCTGGTGATGGCGAGCCTGGCGGAGAAAGAGGGGCTGAAGGGCAAGGTGCAGATGATCTACCTGGACCCGCCCTACGGCATCAAGTTCGGCTCCAACTGGCAGGTCAGCACGCGCAAACGTGACGTCAAGGATGGCAAAGCCGAAGACGCCACCCGCCAGCCAGAGCAAGTGCGCGCCTTCCGCGACACCTGGAAGCTGGGCATCCACTCGTACCTGGCCTACCTGCGCGACCGGCTGGTGGCAGCGCGCGAGTTGCTGACTGAGACCGGCAGCGTCTTCGTGCAGATCGGGGACGAGAACATGCACCTGGTGCGATGCGTGCTGGACGAGGTATTTGGAAGTGAGAACTTCGTATCACTCATTCAATTTCAGAAAACAGGAGGCGCATCAACTAAGCTGCTAGCCTCGACAGTGGATTATCTCCTTTGGTATGCCAAGGATATCAATGTCGTAAAATACCGGCAGCTCTACGTTGCCAGGGAACTCGGAGAGACCAATCTGGATCGATATGATCTCTTTGTTGCGGATGATGGCCTTATTCGACGCCTGAAGCCTGACGAGATTGCCGGCATATTGCCGCTGCCACAGGGGAAACGTTACCAGCTGACCAGTTTATTGTCGGATGGTGTCACTTCCAGCCCACAAGGATTCTCTTTCGCGGGCAAGATGTACGTACCTCGATCCGGAACGCACTGGAAAACATCCGTTGAGGGTCTAGCTCGGTTAGCAGTAAACAATCGTGTCGAGGTTATGGGATCTGTGGTGCGATATCGAAGATACCTTGACGATTTTGCGGTCGTGCCTCTCACAGATCGTTGGGAATCGCTTCAACTTGGTGTCGAACTCACCTACGTGGTCCAGACTTCACCTCAGGTCATTACGCGCTGTCTTCTGATGACCACCGACCCCGGCGACCTGGTGCTCGATCCGACCTGTGGCAGCGGCACGACGGCCTACGTTGCGGAGCAATGGGGCCGGCGCTGGATCACGTGCGACACCTCGCGTGTAGCCCTGGCGCTGGCGCGCACGCGGCTCATGTCTGCCCGGTATCCCTTCTACCTGCTGGCCGATTCGCCGGAAGGTGCCAGGAAGGAGCTGGAGCTCAGCGGCGCCGGCGCGTTTGGCGAGGCGACGAAAGCCGCTGCGTTGATGACGATGGGGGACATCCGCAAGGGCTTCGTCTACAAGCGCGTCCCGCACGTCACCCTGAAGTCCATCGCCAACAACGAGGAGATAGATGCGATCCATGCGAAATGGCAGGAGACGCTTGAGCCGCTACGGGCCAGGATCAACCGGCTGGCAGGGAAGGACTGGGAGGAGTGGCAAATCCCGCGGGAGATCGAGGGTAGTAACGACTTGAAGTCGTTACTACAGGAGTGGTGGCAGGCCCGCCGCCAGCGCCAGGCCGAGATTGACGCATCCATCGCCCGCCGCGCCGAGACCGAGACGCTCTACGACCAGCCCTACGAGGACAACAAGCGCGTGCGCGTGGCCGGCCCCTTCACGGTGGAGAGCCTGTCGCCGCACCGGGTGCTCCCCACAGAAGCGGGCGATGTGCGTCCTGCGGATGAATCGGCGGCCGACTTCACCACGATGATCCTGGACAACCTGCGGAAGGCCGGCGTGCAGAACACGCGCAAAGCGGAACGGCTCACCTTCAACCGGCTCGATCCCTACGCCGGGACGTGGCTCCACGCGGCCGGCGAGTACACCGACGCCGCAGGCAAACCCCGGCGCGTCGCGGTCTCCATCGGCCCCGAGCACGGCACGGTCGGCCCGCAGCAGGTCAAGGAGGCCGCCAAGGAAGCGGTGCAGGGGATCGGCTTCGACCTGCTCGTGGTGTGCGGCTTCGCCTTCGACCCGCACGTCTCCGAGGAGGTCAGGCGCTACGGCGCGCTCACGGTACTGCCGACGAAAATGAACCCCGACCTGGCGATGGGCGACGAGTTGCTCAAAAAGACCGGCGCGGGCAACCTGTTCATGGTCTTCGGCGAGCCGGATGTGGAGATTCGCGCCGCTCGTAGTAACGACTTCAGTCGTTCCGCTGCGACTGAAGTCGCAACTACGAACCAGGTTGTCGTCGAGATCAAGGGCGTGGACGTTTACGACCCGACCACGGGCCAGATTCGCAACGCCTCCACCGACGACATCGCGTGCTGGTTCATAGACACCGACTACGATGGCGAGAGCTTCTTCGTGCGGCACGCGTATTTCACCGGCGCGGAGGAGCCTTATGACAAGCTGAAGCGGGCGCTGCGGGCGGAGGTTGACGAGGCGGCGTGGGCCGCGCTCTATCGCACGGTCAGCCGGCCCTTCGCGCGGCCTGCGTCCGGCAAGATCGCGGTGAAGGTCATCAACCACTACGGGGATGAAGTGTTGAAGGTGTTCGCTGTGTAAGAAACACAGTTGGACAGACCAGCACAATTCGAGTATGATAACCGCCATGAACGACTTCGTGGCCGACTTACCGGATCGCGAAACCTTGCGCCAGATGATCGCCGGCGCCATCGCGGAGCTTGATCTGCGGCAGATCGCGATCACGCGCCGCCTGACGCCGGCCCAACGTTGTCAGGAGGGTCTCTCGATGATTCGCGTGGCCGAAGACGCGGGCGCGTATCGGCTGCGCAAGCGCCGGCCGGAATTGAGCCAGGCCGAGGCGCTGCGCATCGTCAGGAGCGCGCAGTCATGGTGAGCGTACCGGCTGAAGATCCCCAAAGACCCCATAGCCTCGATTTTGCACATTTTGTGCGGCTCGTCCTCGATGCGATTGAGGCTGTCCATCTCAAGTACTTGATCGGCGGAGCGGTCGCAGTGTGGGCCTGGGGCGACGTTCGCACCACTCGCGACCTCGATTTGGTCATCGAATTGCCGATTGAGTCTATTGTTGACCTATCGCACGAGCTTGCGCGGCGCGACATGCTTGTACCTGCTGACATCATCCTCGACATCTTGATCTTCTCACGCAGCGATCTCGCTGTGGATGCCATCCACATGTACTCGGGTTATAAAGCCGAGTTGTTTCTCTTGCGACCGGATGATCCACATCGGGCGCTTGCGCTCGAACGCCGACTACTGGTGGATCTTGGTCCGCCGATTGGGGAGGCCTGGGTTCACTCGCCGGAGGACTTGATCCTCTATAAGCTCCGCTATTTCAGCATCAGTCGCCAGACCAAGCACCTGCGAGATATCGGCAGTATTATGTTGACGCTTGGGCAACAGCTAGAATTGGACTACATCACCACCTGGTCGGAACGGCTCGGCCTGGCTGAGATCTGGCGTGAAGTCCGGGCGGAAGTTGGATATGCCACGGGCGACTAATGACTCAAACGGATGCGGGGCGGCCCGTTCGCGCGTTGGGACTCTCCCCCGCGGCCCCGGCCGTCGGGCAAGCATCTATTCCTTCACCCCCCGAACACCCCATCCCGCTGATCCATCACCCACCCCTCGCTGAACCGCACATACTTGATGCACTGCCGCGGCCGGTAGGAGTACGCGACGTGGAGCAGGCCGTCGGCCGTCTGGAGGAGGCACGGGTAGCCGAGGCCCCGGTTGAGGCGCGTGTTGGCCGGGCCGGCGAAGTCGTCGCCGGTGTCCACATGGCGCATGTACGGCCAGGTCTCGCCGCCATCTTCGGAGAGCGCCACGGTGACGGGATACCGCTCGGCCGGCCAGACCGTCCGGGCCGGGTCGTCGTTGGCGCTGAAGTGGTTGAAGGCGAGGGCGATGCGGCCGCTGTGCAGTTTGCGCGCCTGGATGGAAGCGTTGTTGTTGGGTAGGATCGTGCGCTGCGGGGGCGTCCACGTCCGGCCATCGTCGGCCGACCGGCTGCTGTAGATGCGGTCGGCGGCGCGGCTGCGGAAGAACGCGACCAGCCGGCCCGCCGCCAGCTCCACGACCGACATCTGCACCCGGCCGCGGCTGTCGGGCACGGGATACTCCTGCCAGGTGCGGAAACCGTCGGCCGAGATGCGCACGACGCTGTGGTCGTCGCCGTAGCCCGCGGCCGGCCGGCTGAAGTACATCGGGAAGAGCCACTCGCCGTTGCGCAGCACCAGCAGCGGCTGGCGGCAGAAGGAGCCGGGATCGGCCGAGAAGGTCTCGACCGGTCCCCACGTCTGCCCGCCATCCTCGGAGATGCGGCGGCGGATGATCGCGGTGTGCTGCATCGTGAAGCCGCCGCTGGCCGCGCCGGCCGCCACCCTGGCCGCCCACTCCTCCCGCGTGCAGCCGCGCGTGAGCTGCGCGGTGTAGAGGAGCCACAGCTTGCCGTCCGGCGCGGGGAAGAGCACCGGGTTCTGCTCGGAGCGTTGGGGATCTCCGGAAACCCAGACGGGCGGCTGCCACCGGGCCGCGCCGGCCGGCAGCCGCGACAGCGCGATCTTGATGTCGCCGCTCCCCTCGGCCGAGCCGGCGAACCAGGCGCACAGCAGGTCGCCGTCCGGCAGCTCCGCCAGGTTGGCCGCGTGATTCTCGGCGCCCAGCGGCGGGATGAACGCCTCGACCCGGTTGCCATCGTCCGGCGGGCGGTAAAGCTGGCCGCCAACAACCAGCGCGCGCAGATCCAAGATGTCCGAAGATGTCATCCTGCGTGTCCTCCCTCCCGTCGGCGCGGCGTCAAACGTGTTGTGTGGTGCGTAGTGCGTATTGCGTAGTGCGTATTCGTCATTCGCCATTCGCCATTCGCCATTCGCCATTCGTCATTCGCCATTCGTCATTCGTGATTTGCCGATTTGCAATTTGCAATTTGCAGCTTCCCCACCCACCCCTGCACCTTCTCCCCCAGCGCCTCCAACTGCGCCACGTCCGCCTCGGTGATCGGCGCGACCGGCACCCGACAAAAGCTGGTGATGGGCACGCCCGACCGGGCCAGGTACAGCTTGGCGGCGGCCGGATACTTGTTCGAGGCGATCCGCTCCATCTCCGTCAGGCCGGCTTGCAGCTCGGCGGCCAACGCCGGTTGGTCGGCATAGTGCTCGCACAGCCACGCGTAGAGCGCCGCGTAATAGTTGCCGGCGATCGGGGAGATGCCGGCCGCGCCGGCCTGCAGCGAGGCGAGCGCGCTTTGCGTGTGCGCGTTGTAGAGCCGCAGGGGCGTGCCGTTGATCGCGGCCTGCTTGGCCCGGATGCTAACGATGTCCCGGCAGGTGTCCTTGAAGTACAGGAACCGGCCGCTCTGCGCCGCCCAGGCCAACAGTTCCGGCGTGAAGAGGCGATGGTAGGGCCGCGGGCACTCGTACACGCCGAGCGGCAGCGGATCGGTCAGCGCCAGCAGCCGTTCGATTTGCCGCTGCAACGTCGCGTCGTCCTCATCCGGCGCGACGAGCTGGCACGGCAGGATGACGACCGCCGCGACGCCGGTCTCGGCCATGCGCTTAACGAAGTCGGCCTGGCTTTCCAGATCGCCGCCGAACGTCGCGGACGCGACGACCGGCGCCCGACCGTTCGACCTCTGAACGACGCGCCGCGCCACGATCAACCGCTCTTCATCGCGCATCTCATACATCTCGCTGGAGGCCGCGACCGTGAACAGCCCGGCGCTGCCCGCGTCAAGATACCAATCCACCAGCGCATCCAGGCCGGGCAGATCCAGCGCGCCATCGTCCTGGAAGGGGGTCAGCATCACCGGCCAGAGGCCGTGGGGAAGTTGCGTTGTCATGTCTGTTTACCTCACATTCTGGAATAGACCTGTCAAGTTTCTGAAAACCTGACAGGTCTCAGCGCACGCCGCGAATCTGCGGCAACAGGAGCAGCCCCGCGACGGTAGAGAGCGCGCCGGACAAGAACAGGATCGCGTAGCCCATCGGCGAAGTGACGCCCAGGCTGTTCAGCAGCGCCGCGCCGAGGCCCGGCAAGATGACCTGCGGCACGGTCGAGGCGATGTTGAGCACGCCCAGATCCTTGCCGCGATCCGCCGCCGAGGGGAGGATTTGCGTCGCCAGCGCCTGGCCCAGGCTGAAAAAGAAGCGGAAGCCGACGCCGATGGTGGTGGTGGCGACCAGGACGATGCCCCAGGCGGCCGAGAGCGCCATCCCGATCAATCCGGCGATCACCAGGCCGCCGCCCGCGATGATGAATACCTTGCGGCGTTGCAGCCGATCGGACCAGAACGCGGCCAGCATCATCAGCGGCACGCCCACGGCGGTCTGCACGATCTGAATCTGCGACATCGCCTCCTGCACGGTAAGGCCCGGAAAATGCGCGGCCGAGCCGACCACGTTCTGGACATAGAGGAAGAGGAAGCCGCCCGAACCAAAGATGTAGCCCGTCCAAAGGAACAGCCACACCAGCCAGACGCGGGCGAAGTTGGGCTGGCGGCGGGGGTTGATCCAGAAGGACGCCAGGAACGCGCCGATCCGCAGCCGCGGCAGCGCGCCGGCCGGCAGCCGCGGCTCCCGATACCAGGCGGCGAAGAGCGCGTTGCACGCCAGCAGCACGGCGATCACGACGCCATAGCCGGCCCGGAAATCGGTCACGCGGCCCAGGTAGAACGCGCCGCCGATCATCATCACCGGGGAGATCAGCCCCAGGATCGCCTGCGTGGCCCCGCGCTGGAAGGCGGGCACGCGGTCGGGCAAAATGGCCGAGTGGGCGGCCATCAGCATGTTGCCGAAGAATTGCACCATGAACCAGCCGAGCGCCAGGCCCGCGATCATCTGCGATCCGGCCAGGATGAGCAGCCCGGCCGCGGTCGCGAGCGCGCCGATCACGATCCAGGGCCGCCGCCGGCCAAAACGCGACGTGGTGCGGTCGCTCAGCGCGCCGCCAAGTGGATTCCCCACCAGCGCGCCGAACGCGCCCAACGGCAACACCACCGCCAGGTTGGTCGCCGCGGCGGCCGGATCCACCCGCGCCACCTGCACCGGCAGCAGGACGCTCAACACGACCATGATCGCCAGGAGCGCACTGGCGCTCGCCAGACCGAGCAAGACCTGGAAGGTGAGAGTGACGGGTTGGGTTGGCTCTTGGAGGGCTGTGGTCATATCACAAAATCGCAAACCAGCGCAGCAACTCCTGCGCTACCAGTTCGTGCCCGCGGCGGTTGGGGTGATTGCTCCAGGAGAGCAGATCGGTCACTTCGCCGCCCGCGGCCACGTGGCGCTCGAACGCGGCGTAGCTATCGGCCAGGCCCACGTTGTATTCGGCGGCCAGGCGGCGGATTTGCGCGGCATGGCAGGACAGCTCGCGCCAGGCGGCGCCGGCCGGGTCGAGCACGCCGCTGTTGTCCCAGGTCGGGGTGAGCAGGAGCACCTTGGCCCCCTGCGCCAGGCTTGCCTCGATCATGCTTCGCCAGGCGGTCTCGGCCCAGGCCAACCCCGGCCGGCGGTCGTTCAATCCGTAGTCAATCGTCACCACGTCGGGCCGGTGGCACAGCACGTCCGCTGCGAAACGGTCGGCGCCTTTGGGCGAGCCTTCCCCGCCGATCGCAGTCACGATGACGTTGACCACCGCGTAGGGGAAACGCTGCTTGAGATCACGGTGCAGCAGCGCGGGATACGCGTTGAACGTATCCACCAGCGGCGTCGCGAAGTAGCCTGCCGGGACGCTGTGCCCGTGGCAGACGATGTTGACGGTGCGGTTGTTCGGCCATTGGGCCAGCAACAGATTGACGATATCGCGCAAGTACGCGCGGCGGTCGGCGATTGCCATCTTCATACTCCCATCAGTTTTGTCGCCCGCCATTATGCCACAAGGGTCGAGGCGGGGCCAAAGCGGCCAATCCCTGCCGCGATGCACCCTGCGCCCATCACGATACACCTCGCGATGTACCCTCCGACCGATGACGCTGCACCCCCGCGTCGGCGATACTGCGTGCAAATGAGGCGACCACAGCCGGCCGCCCCGCAGACAGATGCAAGAGGAGCAACATCATGACTTCCACTTTGATCGGCAAAACAATCGTGGTGACGGGGGCCACGTCCGGCATTGGGCTGGCGACCGCCGAAGCGCTGGTGCGCGCGGGCGCCGGGGTGATCGGAGTAGGCCGATCGGCCGCCCGCTGCCGCGAAGCTGAATTGCGCGTGCGCAAGCTGAGCCAGACCGGCCATGTGACCTATTGCACGGCGGATCTGACGCAACAGGTCGAGGTGCGCCGCCTGGCGGAGGCGATCCGGCGACTGGTCGCGGGCGCAGAGCAGCCCCGGCTGGATGGGCTGGTGAACAACGCCGGAACCTTCACCTACTGGCTGGCGCTGACGCCGGAAGGCTTCGAGACGCAGTGGGCGCTGAACCATCTGGCGCCGTTCCTGCTGACGCAGGAGTTGCTGCCGCTACTGCAGGCCGCGCCGCAGGCGCGCATCGTGACGGTCAGCTCGGCGTCGCACTACCACACCGATCTAAAGTGGGACGACATCCAGTTGCGCCGAAACTACAATGGTCTGGCGGCCTACAACCAGACCAAACTGGCGAACGTCCTCTTCACCGCGGAACTCAACCGGCGCCTGGGGCCGCACGCTTCCGTGCGCGCCTTCGCGGCCGATCCCGGCCTGGTGCAGACCGACATCGGTCTGAAGGGCACGCCCGCACTGGTGCAGCGCTTCTGGACGCTCCGCCGCGCCGGCGGCATCCCGGCCGCCGAGGCGGCGCGGGGCATCCTCTTCCTGCTGGCGGAAGCGGCGATCCAGGAATCGCAGCAGGTGTATTGGAAGCACGGCCGGCCCCAGCCGCCCAGCCGGCAAGCAACCGATGTCGCGGCGGCGCAGCGGCTATGGGCGCTCTCGGCGCAGATGTGCGGATGTCAGGCATGAAGAAGGAGGATACTATGACAAGCTATGTGATGATCTCCGGCGCGACCGGCGGTCTGGGGAAGGCTTTTGCCGTCGAGTGCGCTGCCCGCGGTTACGCGCTCTATCTGACCGACCTGCGCCCCGCGCCATTGGCGCTGCTGGCGGCGGCGCTGGGCCGCACCTACGGCGTGCCGGTGCGCTGGCAGGCGTGCGATCTGACGGAATCAGCTCAGCGCGCGGCCTTGTTCGAGACGATCGCTGCGGAACGCGTGTCGTTCTGGGGTCTGGTCAACGTGGCGGGTCTCGATCACGAGGGGCTGTTCCTCGAGCAGACGCGCGCCCGCATCCGCACCATCTTGCGACTGAACATCGAGGGCAGCCTCGAACTGACCCACGCGCTGCTGGGACTGCGTGATCGGGCGACGACGTTCCGCATCGTCAACGTCGCCAGCCTGGCGGCCTTTTTCCCGATGCCATACAAGGCGACCTATGCGGCCTCGAAGCGCTTTCTGCTCGACTTCTCGCTGGCGTTGGCCGCCGAGCTGGCCGCCGACGATGTGACCGTCACGGCGCTCTGCCCGGCCGGGCTGCCGACCACGCCCGACTGCGTGGACGCGATCGCTGCCCAGGGCTGGCTGGGGCAGATCACGACGCAGAACATCGGCGCCGTCGCCGCCGGGACGCTCGAAGCGGCCCTGCGCGGGCGCCCGGTCTACATTCCGGGCGCGCTCAACCGGCTGCTACAAACCGTGGGCGGGCTGATCCCGCGATCCCTCATCGCCCGCCTGGTCAACGCGCGTTGGCGGGCGGCCCGGCAGCGGCCCGCCGCGCCGGCGCCCCAGCCCACGCTCGCCTTCCGGCCGCAGCAGGCGTGAGCCAGGCCGGCGCGGCTAGACCTCCCGGCGGCGCGCAGATCCACCATCTGCGCGCCGCCTCGATCAGCGCGCGGTCGCCGGTGGGCATGAGCTTCTGAATGTCCACCAGGCTCCAAAGCGCAGCCCCGCGCGCACGGGGGCGGGGCGGTTCGTGGGGGATTGATTTATCACGCCAGCTCAGTCGCCGCGCACAACCTTGGCCGGAACTTTTTTCGCTGTACAGTTTTGCGTGCCCATGTCTTCGCAGAAGAAGATCCCCTCCGCGCCGGCCTCGGCCGCCAGCCGGATCTTCTGCTCGTAGACGCCCGCCACGATCTCGTGCAGCCGCCGCAGCTCGTCCGGGTAGAGCGCCAGGTCGGCGAAGTAGACCTCCATCTTGCGCAGGTAGCGGGTGTCGTTGAAGACCCAGCCGCCGATGAAGGCCAGCTTGAACTTATCGGTCGGCTGGCTGAACGTCTCCCCCCGCTTCCCGCGTCAGGTTCAGCAGCTTGATGCCCTTATCCGCCGTGTGGCGATACACTTTCTCCACGTCATTCAGGTGCGGCTGCGACAGGTTGATGGCGTGCAGGCCGCGCTGTTCCGACATGGCCGGCCAGATGCTGCCAGGGCCATTACATCCCCACCACCGGCTTGAGCCGCTCGGCCTGGGCCAGCGACTCGATCATCACGTAGATGTACAGCCCGCGGGGATCGAGCGCGTCCACCAACTGCCGCAGCTCGTCGGCCGTGAAGGAGCCGCGCACGAGGAGCGGACGCTGCGCTTCTTGGATCTTGCGGAACGCGGGGATCATGCCGGCGATGTCTGGCCCACCCGAATGCAGCTCGTAATTCACCTGGAAAGCCCGTATCTCCGCCACCTCCAGGAAGAGGTCGTAGAGGAACATCGAGTTGGTATGCAGGTGGATGAAGGTGTTGGCGTAGCGCCGGGCGACCATGCGATCCACCGGTTGGAGGTACTTCTTGTAGAGCCGGGGCGAAAGGACGCCAGACGCATCTTCTTGCAGGCGGATGATGGGGCCAGGCGCCCAAAGCTGATATTGCGCGTCGTAATAGCCACCGTGATAGAGCGGAATCTCCCGCCAGGCTGCGTCGGTGATCTGGCAGAAGATCTCGCCGCAGCGCCAGAACAGCCGCTGAGCCTCTTCCGGAGAATCGGCCAAGTCCATGACGTTTTGGGTATGACCGCGCAACGAGGCAGCGATGTCCGATGGGCCATGGAGCGTGCCGTGGCTTACCGGGTAGCGGCCGGCCGAGCGGCGCACGAGCGCCCGGATGAACGCGATGTACTTCTGGAACCACGCGCTCTCCGTGTCCAGCCGCAGGTCGGCCAACTCCTCCCACGGCAGGGTGCGCTCGACGCCGAGGATCGTGCCCGGCAGGATGCGCAGGGTCTCGCCCAGCATCCCGTTGAGCCACGGAACAGCCTGCGACGGGGACGCGCCGCGCAGGATATCATCCCCCATCACCTCGCCTTCGGCCAGCAGCCGCTCCTGGTCGTCGAGGAACGCTTCTGGCTCGACCATGTCTGGCGTCAGCACGTCGCAATCCTGCCACGCCGCGCTGGCCGCAAACTCCTGCAGGGGGAACCAGCTCTTGATCGAGAAGCCGACCAGCGGCCGCTTGACCGGGCTGCGGTTCCAAAAGGCACGATAGCCGGCGATCTTGGCCGGGTCGTTGCCGAAGGGATGGAATGATAACATGGGGCCTCCGTCGCTTTGTGCAACGTCAAACGTCAAACGTCATGTATGAAGAACGCCGATCGTCTTGACGCCTGACGCTTGACGCCTGTCTCCTGACTCCTATCAGACCTTATTCTCTCCCGCCCAATCCTGCCCGCCATGCAACTGCGGGTAATAGCTCGCCCGGTGGAACTCGGGCGCGGCGTCGAATTCGAGTTCGAGCACGGCGACCCCCGCATGCACGTCGGGTGAAGACTTGGGCAGGTTCTTCAGCAGGATGCGGTGCCCCCGCTGCTCGAACGCCAGCGGCGAGCCGTCCTTGACCAGCCGGACGGCCTTCACCGGCGATACGAAGCCGCCCAGCGCCATCTCGCCGGCCGTGGGCCAGATCCAGTTCCAGATGTAGACGTTCTTCCCGTCGAACGATGCGTGACTCACTCCGTTCGCATTCCGATAATCCGCTTTCGGCTTCACGCCGTAAACCGCCTTGCCGTTCTCCGCCAGCCATTTGCCCACCGTGGTCAGCGGCGCGACCGCCTCGGCCGGCACGCCGCCGTCGGGCGTCGGGCCGATGTTCAGCAGCAGGTTGCCGCCGCCCGATGTGACGGTGTTGAGCATCTTGATGATGCGTTGTGCGTTGTAGCTGTAGGGGATCGCCTGCGCCGAATCCACGTAGCCCCAACTGATGCCGTTGAAGGTCATGCAGGCTTCCCAGTCGCGATCCATGGCCGTCAGGTGTTCTTCCGGCGTGCCGAAGTCCTCGTCGAGCCGGGTGCGGTTGTTGATGATGATGTGCGGCTGCAGCTCGCGCACCATCTGGTTCAGCGTGAGCGAGTCCCAGCCCTCCCAGGTCTCCATCGGCCGGGCCACGTCGAACCACATGATGTCAATCACCCCGTACTGGGTCAGCAGCTCGCGGTTGATCGCCCGGATGTACGCGTTGAAGCGCGCCCGAGCTTCCATGTCGAACGCGCAGCGCCAGCCGTCGGGATGGTGCCAGTCCATCAGCGAGGTGTAGAACCCGATCTTGAGGTCGAACTCGCGACAGGCGGCCACGAACTCGGCCACGATGTCGCGCTTGGGGCCGAAATTCACCGAGTTGTAGGGATTGGCCTGCGAGTCCCACAGGCTGAACCCCTCGTGATGGCGAGTGGTCATCACCATATACTTCATCCCGGCCGCCTTCGCCAGCCTGGCCCATTCGCGCGGCGCGCCCGGTCTCGGGTTAAACTGGTCGGCCAGCTTCTCGTATTCCGCGATGGGGACGTTTTCCAGCGACATCACCCACTCGTTGCGGCCCACCAGCGCGTAGAGGCCATAATGGATGAACATCCCGAAGCGGGCTTCGCGCCACCATGCCATTCGTTCGGATCGCGTACTCGCGATCCACTTCTCGTATTCCGGTTTGCTGAGCAGTTTGGACATTTTGGGGTAGTTCCTTTCCGATGTGGATGGTGAGATTATCGCGCCAGATGGCTCAGCAGGCAAAATGGAGAGCAGGCATCGCTGGACGGCGTTTCTCAGAAGATGACAAACCCGGCGTGTCGTGCTATAATGAAAGCATCTCTGCTGCTGCCGTGCTCAACATGGAGCAGTCGTCAGGAGGGGCAGATGCAAGTTCTCGCAGATCGTGTGGTAACCCTGATAGAGCGCCTGGAACCAGGAGATAGCCTGGACGCCAAACTTGAGCGCCTGGTAGAAAACGAGTTGCTCAGACGATTGGCGCGCTATGAATTGGTGGACAAGCAATTGACCCGCAAATACAGCCTAAGCTTCGAGGAATTTCGCCGGAATCACGTGGTGGAGCAGCAAGGTTACTCCTTCGAGGCAGAATCTGATTTTTGGGACTGGGAGCTGGCGCTTGACGGGGTTGCGACAATCCGAGACATGCTCGCAGCGCTGAAGGGATCGAACGGTGATAACTGATGCGTTGGCTGAGCAGATCGAAGCCAGCGCCAGACATTTCCGCCTCGTGCAGGCGATCGTCCGACTCGATCAGACCCGGTTTGCGGTCAAGTACAGGTTGGTGATCAGGCCTGACCTGTGGGTGCAGATATATCGCAATATCCAGAATGACACTGTCGGCCTGGCGCTCATTTATCAAGGGCGACGGCTCTATGGCCGAGATTGCGAAGCAGACCGCTGGCATCGGCATCCAGCAGAGTATCCTGAGCGCCATGACTTCTCTGCCGAAGGCGCCCAGCCAACCACTATCGAGGATTTCCTGCTGGAGGTCGGCCAGGTGTTGGTGAAGCACGGCCTGATCTGACAAGGTACCCACTGCCTATGGGCTGCTAGCGCACCTATGCGGGTGTGGGTCAGTGGTAGAACGCCGCCTTGCCAAGGCGGAGATCACGGGTTCGAGTCCCGTCGCCCGCCCTCATGCGCCAGACGTCGGCGATTTTCGGGACAGTTGTTCATGCCGCGGCCGGCGCCAGCCTGCCCTGGCTGCGCCATGCAGGCCAGGGTGCGAAGCCTCCCCATGGGATGGCGAATGAAAAAGGACCATCCGCGCTCATCCGCACTCGTCCGCGTACCGTTTCCAGGACCGTTGCTTTGGAGCATCCATCGAGCATGCCGCAAGCCTCGCCCATCGGTCTGTTCGATTCCGGCGTGGGCGGCCTGTCAGTGGCGCGCGAGATCGTGCGGCAGCTTCCCGCGCACCCGCTTATCTATCTGGCCGATCAGGCGCACGCGCCCTACGGACAGCGTTCGCTTGCCCAAATCCAGGGCTTTGCTGAAGGGATCACCCGCTTTCTGCTCGCCGAAGGCGCACGCGTCATCGTCATCGCTTGCAACACCGCATCGGCCGCGGCGCTTCATTGGTTGCGCCGCGAGTTCCCGACCGTGCCGTTCATCGGCATGGAGCCAGCCATCAAACCCGCAGCCGAGCGCACACGCAGCGGTCACGTCGGCGTGATCGCCACGGCCGCCACCTTCCAGGGCGAACTGTTCGCCAGCCTGCTGGATCGCTTTGCCAACGGCGTGATCGTGCACACTCAGGTTTGCCCGGAGCTCGTCCCGTTGGTAGAAGCCGGCGAGTTGGATTCTGCGGCCACGACCGCCGCGCTCGACAGCTACCTGGCGCCCTTGCTGGCCGTGGGCATAGATCAGCTCGTCTTAGGATGCACCCACTATCCGTTTCTGCGGCCGCTCATCGAGCTGATCACAGGCCCCGCGGTCGAGATCATTGACCCCGCAGCGGCCGTGGCGCGGCAGACCGGGCGCGTGCTGGCTCAACGTGGCTGGCTGGCCACGCCAGGCAGCAAAACCGCTGACGCTGCGGCGCGGGACGCAGGCCCCATCTCCCGCGAGCAGGCGGCGAGCCAATCGGATGGCGCTGCTCGTCTGCCTTCACTCGACGACCGCAGCCGCTTCTTCACCACCGGCGATCCCCTTCGCTTCCAATCCATGCTGCGGAGTCTGCTGGGGCTGGATGCGCCGGTCAAGGTCGCGGCCTGGCAAGAGCTGACAGGTCTCAGAAGCCTGACAGCTCCCCGCTAATCCAAATTATATCCCAAATCTGTTTGGGATATCGCTTGGGATAAACCCAACCCGGACGAAGAGAGTACTCGTGCAGATCCCCTTACCCACCAGGCCGCGGCCTCGACCCACCCGCCGTGCGCTGCTGAGCGCATTGAGCGGCATCGGGCTGCTGGCGTTGATCTCTGGCTGCCGGCCGCGGGCCGGCCGACCCACTCCGGGCGCGTCGCCTTCTCCAGGGGCGACGGCCACGCACACCCCGCGATCGCAGCCGGCCAGCGCAGCGACCGTCTCGCCGACCGCGACACGCACACTCACGCCGGCCGGGCCTGGAACGCCGACCCCAAGTGCGACAGCCTCTCCAGCGGGGACGCCCACAGCCACGCCCACCCTCAGCCCCAGCCCAACGCCGAGGCCGAGCGCGACGCCGACGCCCAGGCCCACCCCCTTCCCGGCCGGCCCGCCTACCAAACTGGGGCTGTTCATCACGCGCAACGACCCGCGCATCTTCGACTTGTTGCGCACGGGCAATATCGCGCTGATCAAGACGATGGAGTACGATCCGAACTTCGCGGTCGAGATCAAGCGCACGTCGCCGCGCACCCTGCTCGTGGGCCGCGTTGATCTCCCGCAGCTCGAGCTCGGACAGATGGCCGATCCCACGGCGGCCGCGCGCTCCCTTGTGGAGAAGCTGCTGCCGATTGTGACCGAGTCAAGACGGCTGGCTGCGTTCGATGGCTGGGAGGCGTACAATGAGCCGACGCCGGCCGACGCCGGCCAGATGGCCCGGCTGGCGCAGTTCGAGGCCGAGCGCACGCGACTGCTGGCCGCGGCCGGCGTCCGCTCGGTGATCGGCAACTTCGGCGTCGGGCTGCCCGATCTGGCGTTGTGGCCTCACTTCCGGCCGGCGCTCGAAGCCGCCATCCAGCACCGCGGCTTCCTGGGGCTGCACGAGTATTCGGCGCCGACCATGCAGTTCGGTACACCGCAGGATCCGCTCGGTTGGGGCAACGACCCTGCGCAGGAGGGCTGGCTCACGCTGCGTTACCGCAAGGTCTATCGCGGCTATTTGCAGCCGAACGGGCTATCATTGCCGCTGCTGCTGACCGAAGCGGGGATTGATGGGCTGGTGGCGAACCGGCCCGGCCCGGCCGGCAAGGGGTGGCAGGATTTCGCCGCTTACTGGGCCGGGCTGGGGATGGGCGACGATGCGGCCGGCAACTACATGGAGCAGTTGGCCTGGTACGATGCACAGTTACAGCAGGACGACTACGTGCTCGGCGCGGCTATCTTCGCGGCCGCGGCCTCGCCCGGCTGGGAGAGCTATGAGATCCTGGGCGAGGACAAGGTGGAGCCGTTCCTGAAGCAATACCTGAGCGTGCATCCTCCGCGGTAGGAAGACAGATGAAAAGCTTACGCAAAGACGCCAAGACGCAGAGGCGGCCAGA
>VGOD01000077.1 GCA_016876015.1 Chloroflexota bacterium | reverse complement strand
GACCCCATAGGCATCAAGCTAAGGTCGTTCTGGTCTCATCGCGCGCTTGTAAGGGGTCTGCGACCCCGCCTTGACCGCTTGTTTGGCCGCTTCTGGCGGGACCGTCGCCAGCAATGGGGCGTCGGCGCTGCTCGACCGGGAAGTACACTGCCTACCGCGAGCAGTTGCCGCGCCCCGACCGCCGGTCACAGACCGGCGGTGAGCTGCCGAAAGGCTTAGCTTGATGCCTATGGTCTGTGACCCCCGACCGCCGGTCACAGACCGGCTGCGAGCGCGAAAACTGTGATCTACTGAGCCTGCGCAGGCAGGCTTCGCAATGGTTGCTGCGGTCATATGCGGTGTATTTTCCCGTTCCAACCGCCGGAGCCAGCCCTTCTCCAACTCTTTTGACCGCCAGCCGCGGTCGAACAGGAAGCGACGAACCTGAACACCTCCCACGACGCTCGCCCGCCTGGGGCGGGCCGGGTCCCCCGCCTCCGCCCCGAACACAAGATCGCCCTCCTGGTCGGCGCGATCTATTTGGCCTGCTCGCTCTTCATGTTCCGCGGGGTCGTCGCCAGCATCCCGCAGGTCCTCGCCGGCGACGCGGTCATCAATGGCGATGAGCTGGTCCCCTTTTTCAACCCCTCCAGCCAGTTGATCGAACAGGCCGAAGGCAAATTCAACCAGCTCACCAACGGCTACGAGTTCCGCGTGCGCTACTCGTTCCTGACCACCTGGATGCGCTACTACAAGGTGCTGCCCTTTGCGATCATCCTGGTGATCCCCGGCGTGGCGTACGCCGCCTACCTGGTCGTGAGCTGGCTGCTGGCCGCCGCCCTGCCCATGTTCTCACGCAAGACGATCTACACGGTGACGGCCGGGCCGGTCGGGGTCATGTTCCTGATCCTGACGTACGCCAAGATCACGCACTTCTACACCCTGATCCTGGGCTTCAGCCTGTTCACCATCGCCGCGGCCCTGACGACCTACGGGCTGATCTTCGCCCAGGCGCGGCCCTACCGCCCCATCGTCGCGGCGTGCCTCATCACACTGCTGAACCCGGCGGTACACTACCTGATCCTGTTCGCCATCTACCTGGGGCTGACGGTGGTGGCGCTGGTGGGGATGGAGGCCTGGGCCTTCATTCAGGGCGGCGGGCTGGGCCGGGCTGGGCGCGCGGGGCTCGGCTACGCGCGCCGGCTCGGCCGGCGGCGCCGGGACGCGGCCCCGATGCCGCGCGCTGCGACGCGGCTTCTCAACCGGCTCCGCGGCCGGTGGCCGGCGTGGAGCCGGCTGACCGTCGTCCGCTGCGGGCTGGCATTCGTGCTGCTGGGCGTGGTCACGCTCTTCCCCTATGCCATGTTCGTCAAGTTCATCGCGCTGCGAGGGGTGCCCAACCTGGCGGAGACGGTGCCCGGCGACTTCTACTTCATCACTGACGCCTCCATCTCACTGGGCCACGTCCTGGCATTCGACATGGCCGGCATCATGGACAAGATGATCACCGGCGACTATCTGGCGAAGACGCCGCGCTACCCGAACATCGTCTACAGCGCCCTGCTGCTGCTCCCCCTGCTGCCCGCCGTCCGCCGCCGCGTGTTCGACACCCGGCCGCGGCGCCAGTTCCTCGCGGTCGCATACTTGAACGTCTTCTTCTCGATGTGGGCGACGCTGGGTTACTCGGAACCGGCGTGGCTGCCGACCTTTCACCGCGCGCTGGCGTTCGTCAGCCTCCAGGCCTACGGGATGCAGTCGGCCATCGGCGACCTGGTGCTCCGGCTCACCAGCACCATCGTCCAGGTGCTGCGCTTCCCGCACCGCTTCCAGTTGATCGTCTTTATGATGGCGTGCATCCTGATTCCAATCAGCCTGGCGTGGCTGGTGAAGGGGGTGAGTAAAGCGTCCGGCGGTTGGAAACCGCAGCAACCGCTGCAAAGCCTGCCTGCGCAGGCTGGAGTGAGTCAGCGAAGGCTGACTTGGCGAAGGTTGCAGCGACTTCCAGTCGCCCGGTGGCTCCGCCACGCGGTCGCGCCGCTGCTGGCCGTGGCCTGCCTCGTGCCCCTCGCCGCCAGCCCGCAGTATCGCCAAGTCTTCCTCTCCGGCAATTTCCGCGATTTCCTGGCCCCCTATCCGGTGACGTCGCTTCAGCAGGTGAAGAGCCTGTTGCTGAGCCGACCACCGGGCAAGGTGGTGGTCCTGCCGCCCACGGAAACGGCCAAGGTGATCGTGGACGCCAGCGGGGTCGAGCACAAGTTCATTGACAAGTTCCATATCTACTACCTCGACCTGCCGAGCTACTACTACGGCCTGACCGGCGATTCCGATAACAAGTATGAGTTCTTCCTGCTGCTGCGCGCGCTCTACTATCAGCAGGACTGGTGGCTGAACATCGCCCGCGACCTGGACCTGTGCTACATCGTCGTAAACAAGGAGCTGGTGGCGAACACGACCGGCGGCGCCGAGTACCTGCGCGAGATCGAGAAGATCCTGCTGCCGGAGCTAGACAGGCTAACGGACTACCTGACGAAGCTGTACGAGAATGAGAGCTACGCGGTCTACGAGCTGCACGACCCGCCCAACCCTGAGCGTACCCCCTTGTTCCTGAACCTGCCCTGGGGCAACTTCATCAGGACGCTTTCCCGACGGCTCGACCTGACCCGCTGCTACGACCTGCGGCACGCGGTCGTCTCCGATGACCTGGTGGGCTACGAGACGCTGGATCTGCTGACAGACGACCCGCAGTTGGCCGCGCTGGACCTCTGGCTGAAAGCCAACCCCAAGCAGTTTTTCGGCCCGAGCAGCAACATCTTCGCGTTCAATCCCGACGTCATCCCCAGCTCGTATTACCTGTCGCCGATGTTTCGCCTCTTCCAGTTCTTTTCGGACAGCAAATGGAACCGTCTGAACTTGATCACACCCGGCCTATACGGTACGATTAGAGGCAGCTTCATCGGCGTCCCGCGCGCCACCCAGTTCCGCATCGAGGCCAAATTCCCCCAAGAGGGGCGGTACCGGGTGCTGCTGCGCGGCGCCGCGACGGACAACTTGCTTCGGGTGCAAGCAAAGAAAGCGGGCTATGAAGTCGAGGTCGAGCTCAGGTCGCCGGCCGGCGCGCTCGGCTTCTACGACCAGCGCACGGTCTTCACCCCGGGCCGCCGGCCGCTGGACATCAGCCAGTACACCCGCGCGGAACTCGGAAGGTTGATGCCGGGCGAGATCGTGGGCATCAACTTGCGCAACGTCTATTTCGACCTGGGAACCGTAGAGGCCAGGGCAGGCGCGCAGACGTTCTTCTTCGACAAGCAGGACGACAACCCGCTCCTGGTCGAAGGGATCGCCATCGTGCCGGAAGAGGCCTACGAGAACCTGACATTGCCCGCGAATGTGCGCCTGATTGACTCAGCGGATGCGCTCTCTTGCCCGGATGAACCGTAGGGAACCGCGCGAACAAACAACAGGATTGATACCATGAACAACGAAACTGCCGGACGCAATCGCTTGCGCTCGCTCGTCGCAAATATTCGCGCCAGGCTGCTGACCATGCCTCTTATCCTGCGCGTGCTCGTGGGGGGAGCCGCCCTCATCGCCATCCTGGCGATCCTGGGGCTGGGCCTGACGCGCCTGCTCGGCCCGCGCGAACGCTTCGCCGCGTTCACCCTGCCCTACGTCCAGGATTTTGCCAACGTGGACATCAAGCGCTGGTTCTTGGAAGGGGGCACGTGGGCGATCCGCAACGAGGCGCTGGCCCAGACCTCAAACCCACCGGCCGCCACCGGCCGGGCGACGCAGATCTTCATCCCGCAGAAGATCGCCCCCGGCACGCCCTATCACCTCAGCGTTTACGTCACGCTATCGAAGAATAGCCGGGTCGTCGGGGTCAACTTCAACGCGCAGTACCCGAAGCTGGTCGAGCAGTTGCACCGCGTCACGCTGGAACGCCAGGAGGATGGCGCCATGGCGCTGTCGGCTGGCTACATAGACACGGGCGGCAAGTTCGTCGCCCAGGTGGTGCTGCCGCTGGAGACGACGGCCCACAACTATCGCCTGGACGTGTACGTGTACGACAAGACGTACCTGGTGCAGGTGAACGGCCAGACGTTGATTGACCGGCGGCCGCTCTTCTACCCCAACGGGCTGGTCGGGTTTTACGCGCTGGGACCGGCCACGTTCGACACGCTGAAGCTCTCCGTGGCCGAGGGCGAGCCGCCCACCGAGCAATTCTACGTCTCGGACTTCGACCAGCAGCCGGGAGGCGCGGGGTGGGTGCCCATCAGCGGCGAGTGGCGGGTCTCGGGCGGTGAGCTGGCGCAGGCCAACCCCGTCGCCCAGGACGCGGCGATAGCCTACGAGGGCCACACCTTCGACGATTTCGTGTTCCAGGCGACCTTCCGGCACCTGGCCGGGGCCGGGGCCGGCGTCATGTTCAACATGCCCTCCCCCTACGCGCTCGCCGGCGCGCACACCGTTCGCTTCTCCGATCAGACCGATTCGCTCTTCTGGGGCTATTACGACGCCGACGGCGGCTTCACCCGGCAGGGCTTTCTGGATGTGGACCCGCCGGGAACCGCGCCGCACCAACTGCGCATCGTCAGCGGCAACACCAACGGCACATACGACATCTTCCTCGATGATCAATTGATGGCGCGCGGGGTGGCGCTTCACACGACCACTGCCATCTGGAGCACTGCGGTCCCGGCAGGGCACATCGGGCTGATCACGTCGCGCAGCAGCGCGTCCTTCGCGCTGGTGGAGGCCTTCCCGCTCTTCGGCAAGCCCACGGCCACCCCGATCGTGCGGGCCGGCAGCAAAGCCACGGCGACGCCACGCGCGGCCGCAGCCACCGCCACGCGCAAACCCGCGGCCACCGCCACCCCCAGGCCCGCGGCCGGGGGCCAGGGCGCCGGCGGGGATACGCTCCAGCCGAACAGTCCAACCCTCCCTTCGGCTTCGCTCAGGACAAGCGTGACCGGCCGCGCGGCGCCGTTGCAGAGCGACTTCACCGGCAGCATCGCGGCATCGGATTGGCGACCGATCGGCGGCTCGTGGCGCTTCGTGGGCGGCGCGCTGGCGCAACAGGACGCGGTGGGCTTCGACCTGAGCATCGTCTACGTGGGCAACGCCTTCCGCAGCTACACCCTCGAGGCCACACTGGCCCACCAGTCCGGCAGCGGCGGCGGGGTCCTGTTCAACATGCCCTACGCCGATCGGCTCAACGGCGCGCACATGGTCCGCTATTCCGACAGGCGGCCGGGCGGCCTCTTCTGGGGTTACTACGACGCCAGCGGCAAGTTCGTGGGCCAGGGCTACGCCAACGCCGATCCGCCGGAGACCGCGGCCCACACGTTTCGGGTCGTCTGCGGCGAGAGCAGCTACAGCATCTACCTGGACGGTGCCGCGTTGGCGCAGGACGTGCCCTACGTGGCCGGCGCCAGCGGCGGCGAAGGCTCGTTCGGCTACATCGGGCTGATCACCGCCCAGAGCGCAGTCACCTACAGCAGCGTCCGGGTGAGCGCGGCTGAAGCCGCCGGCGCGCGCGTCCAGACGCCGACCGCGGTCGCCCGCGGCCACGGCGCGGGCACCCCGGTGACCATCGTGGGCGCGGCCGGCGGCTTCACGGATCAGTGGGTTGTCAACGGGCAGTGGACCAGCGATGGAGGCGTTTTCCGGCAGACGGTGCCCGACGTAGCGGATTACCTGTTGAGCACCGGCGTCTCGGCCTCCACCTACACCCTCGAAGCCGATATCGTGCTGCCGGACAAGCCCGAGGTCGGCGCCGGGTTCCTGTTCAACATGCCCGATCGCGACCGCAGAAACGGCGCCTCCATGATCCGGCTGGCGAAGGGCGGCAGCACGATCATGTGGGGCGTCTATGATGAAGCCGCGTCGTTCCGGGGACGCGGCTCCGCGGAACTCCCGCTCAGCGAAAACGGGCGGTATCAACTACGCGTGGTGGTGGGCGGGAGCCGCATGGATGCCTTCGTGAACGGGCAGCAGGTCGCGCAGGCCGTCACGCTGCCGCGCGCGGAGGGTTGGATCGCGCTGCTGGCCTACGGCGGCCCGGTGACCTTCGAGAACGTCAAGCTCACCACCGGTATCGGACAGTAGGGGCGTACCCTTGCGGTCGCCCGGCGGACAGGCGCAAGGCCGTACCCCTGCTGCAAGAGAGGTTGCTGTCATGGACGAGAACGATTTGCTGACGTTGCGCGACCGTATCGGCGATGCACACCTGGGCGCGCGCCTGCGCGCCCAGGTGGATCGCACCCTGCGCCTGCGCGGCAGGGGACGAGGCGGCCTGCACTTCGAGAACCTGACCTTCGCCATGGATAGCGTCGGCCTGATCCTCCGCCTGACCGGCCTCTACCGGCTCGGCCAGCGGAACGCCACCGCGCTCGCGGTGCGCCAACGTTCGGTGGCGTTCCCCGGCCTGCCGCCGGCCTTCGCCGGGCTGCGCATCCTGCACATCTCCGACCTGCACCTCGACGGTTATCCGGGTTTCGGGGGCCGCATCGCGGCCGCGCTTGCCGGGCAGCGCTTCGACCTGGCGGTGCTGACCGGCGACTTCCGCTTCTATGACACCGGCAGCTACGCGCAGCTCGGCCGCGAGCTGGACGCGCTGCTGTCTGCCCTGGCGTGCTGCTTCGGCGTCTACGGTATCCTGGGCAACCACGATTTCATCGAGATGGCGCCGCTGATCGAGAAGGCCGGCGTCCGCCTGCTGCTGAACGAGGCCGCGCCGCTCCGGGTGGGGGACGACACCCTCTGGCTGGTTGGCCTGGATGACGCGCACTTTTACGGGCTGCACGACTTCGAGAAGGCGTTGGCCGGGGTGCCGCCCGGCGCCCCGCGCATCCTGCTGGTACACTCGCCCGAAGTGATCCCCGAGGCCGCCGCGCACGGCTTCGGGCTCTATCTCGCGGGGCACACCCACGGCGGCCAGATCTGTCTCCCCGGCGGCTTTGCGCCCTACGTCAATGTACGCTGCGCGCGCAGCCAGATGGTGGGTGCGTGGCGCCACGGCCAGATGGAAGGCTACACGTCGGCGGGGACCGGCTCGTCCGGCGTGTTCGCCCGCTTCTTCTGCCCGCCGGAGATCGTCATCCATGAACTCCAAGCTGCGCATTGAGGCGGCCCGCCTCGACTGGCTGCTCTACCCGGCGTTGATTTTCGCCGCCTCCCGGCTGCTGGTGTTCGCCGCGGGCCTGGTCGGCGACGCGTTCCTGCCCACCGAAGCGGGCCACTGGGTCGCCGACCCGAACAGCCCCTTCCTCAGCCTGTGGGCCAAGTGGGACAGCCAGTGGTACATCCAGATCGTGCGGGAGGGCTACTGGTTCCAGCCGCTGCAGCAGAGCAACGTCGCGTTCTTCCCGCTCTACCCGCTGGTGACGCGGCTGGCGCTTCCGCTGGCCGGCGGCAATGCGGTGCTGGCCGGCTTCCTGGTCAGCAACCTGGCGCTCTTCGGCGCGCTCATCTTCCTCTACAAGCTGGCGGAGCTGGAGCTGGGCGAGCGTGCTTGTCCTGAGCGAAGTCGAAGGGACGGCGCCCGCCGCACGATCGCCTACCTGGCGTTCTTCCCCACGGCGTTCTTCTTCAGTTGCGTCTACACCGAAAGCCTCTTCCTGCTGCTCTCGGTGGCGTGCATCTACTGGGCGCGGCGGCGGTGGTGGCTGGCCGCGGCCGTGGCGGGGATGCTGGCCGCGGCCACGCGCAACCTGGGGGTGGTGCTGTGGGCGCTGGCGACATGGGAGTGGCTGCGCTGCCAGGGGTGGCAGTTGGCACAGGCGCACCGCCGCGAGATGTGGCGGGCGCTGTGGGCCGGGGTCAAGGCGCGCTGGCCCGAGGCGCTGCTCCTGGCCGCGATCCCGCTGGGCCTGCTGCTCTACATCGTCTTCCTGAAGTTCAACTTCGACCGGCCACTGGCCTTCGTCGAAGCGCAGGCCGCCTGGGGCCGCCAGCAGATCGGCCCCGTGGCCGTGCTGGCGCGCGAGTTTGCCGCGCTGGCCGATTTCCAACTCAACAAGAGCGGGCTGAGCCGCCTGCTGAACGTCGGCGCGATCGTGGCCGCGCTCGCCCTGGTGCCGTTCATCTGGCGCCGGCTGGGCGAGGGCTACGCGCTGTACGTGCTGATCCTGGTGCTGGTGCCGATCTCCAGCGCGGCGATGAGCGTGATCCGCTACGTGCTGACCCTCTTCCCGGTCTTCATCGTGCTGGGCGGCTGGGGCCGCCGGCCAGTGGTGGATCGCATGTTGCTGGCGGCCGGCGCGGTGGGGCTGGGCGTGCTGACCACCATCTTCGTCAACTGGATCTTTGTGGCATGATGGCCCTGGATGCATTTCTGGCGGACTACCGGGCGGCCCTGCGCGCCGCGCTGCTAACCGAGCAGGAGGCGCCGCTCGACCGCGCGGCCGAGCTGGGCGCGGCGGCCGCGGCAGCGGGCACGATAGTCCCCTCGGCCGTGTTGCCCGCGCACCAGGCCATCGTGGCCGAGGCCCTGGCCGCGGGCGGGGGCATCGCCGCGACCGAGCGGGCCACCGCGTTCCTGGCCGCGTTCCTGGCGCCGGTGGAGCGACGCTACCTGGCCCTGGCCGAGGAGGTCCGCGGCCTGGCGCAGTTGCCCGAGGTGCTCCTGGAGGGCGTGCCCGCGGTCGTTTACGTGTCGCCCTGGCGCGGGGAGCCAGGCGAGATGCTCTACGTCAGCCCGCAGTCCGAGGCGGTGCTCGGCTACGCGGCGCCCGACTGGCTGGCCGCGCCCGCGCTGTGGCTGGAGCGCCTGGCGCCGGAGGACCGCGACCGGGTTGTGGCCGAGCGGGTGGTCGCGCAGGCTGAGGGCCAGCCGTTCGTGGCCGAGTACCGCCTGCTGGCGCGGGATGGCCGGCCGGTCTGGCTCCACGACGAGGCGCGCATCGTGCGGGATGACGCCGGCCATCCGCTCTTCTGGCAGGGGGTGCTGCTGGACATCACCCAGCGCAAGGCCGCGGAGCAGGAGGCCGCCGAGGCCGAGCGCATGCGCCTGGCGCGCGAGCTGCACGACTCCGTCACGCAGACGCTGCTGGCCGTCACCATGCACGCGCGGACACTGCCCAAGGTCTGGCGGGCCGACCCGGACGCTGCGGTCGCCAGCCTGGCCGAGCTGGAGGCGCTGGCCGCGACCGCCCTGGCCGAGATGCGCACCCTGCTGCTGGAGCTGCGGCCGGCCGAGCTGACGCGCGTGGCGTTGCACCATCTGTTGGGCCAGCTCGTGGCCGCCCGGCCCCACCGGCGGCCGGCCGACGTCCAGCTCGCGCTCGCCCCGCTGCCCGTCCTGCCGCCCGAAGTCCAGGTGGCGTTCTACCGCGTGGCGCAGGAGGCGCTGAACAACATCGCGCAGCACGCCGAGGCTGCCGCGGCCCAGGTGACGCTGCGCGACGACGGCGACACGGTGACGCTGACCATCGCGGACGACGGCCGCGGGTTCGACCCGGCCGCCGCGCCCCCGGGCCACCTGGGCCTGCGCGGGATGCAGGAACGCGCCGAGGCCATCGCCGCGCAGTTAATCGTGGACGCCGCGGCCGGCCGCGGCACGCGCATCCGCCTGAGCTGGCGGCGGCCCAAATAAGGACATCGCACCATGCCGAACACCTCACCGATCCGCATCCTGATCGCCGACGACCACGCCATGATCCGTCGCGGGCTGGCCGCGTATCTGCTGGGCCGCGCCGACCTGACCGTGGTGGGCCAGGCCGCCGACGGCCAGGAGGCGCTGGACGCGATCCCCGCGCTGCGGCCCGATGTCGTGCTGCTCGACATCCAGATGCCCCGGCTGAACGGGATCGAGGCCGCGCGGCGCATCCGTCAGGGCTATCCTGACGTCAGGGTGATCATGCTGACCAGCTTCCAGGAGAGCGACCTGATGCAGGCCGCCCTGGCCGCCGGGGCCAGTGGCTACCTGCTCAAGGACGTGGCCGAAGAAGATCTTGTCGCTGCGATCCGCCTGGCCCACGCCGGCCACACGCTGGTGCCGCCGGGCCTGGCCGCGCCGGGGTCCCGGCCGGTTGCCAGCGCGCCGGCCGCGCCCTCGCCGGACGATGATGACCTTTCCGGCCGCGAGCGCGAGATCCTGGCGCTGTTGGCCGCAGGCCTGACCAACAAAGAGATCGCCCACCGCGCCGCGCTCAGCCTCTCCACCGTCAAGTTCCACATCAGCAACATCATCGCCAAGTTGGGGGTCAGCAGCCGCACCGAGGCCGTGTCCGTGGCCTTGAAACGGCGCCTGGTCAAATGACCAGGCGCGGCCTGGCCGAAAACGGGCCACCTGCCCAGGCGACTTCGCGCCCGATTTGCTGTAGACTGGCCTCAACTGAATCAAGCATCAAAAGAGGCCCATGAAACACCTGTCATCTACGACCTGGAAGCTCACATCCGCCCTGCAAGTGATCGGCAAGGCGCGCCACACCATCATCGCCCTGGCCGCCATCCTCCTGGCGCTGGCAACGCAACCTGCACTGGCCGCGCCGGCCGCGCGCCCTTCGTCGGTCGCCGCGCCGGACGCGACCTGCGGCCTGACCGTGCAGATCATCGCTGCGCCGTATGCGGTGGTTGACAGCAACAAGCCCGGCGTCGAAGGGCCGCGGGCCGCAACGCTTGGGGCGCGCATCGTGAACACCAGCGGCGCGACCGTCCCCGATGTCAGCGTGAGCTTCGCCAGCGCCAGCCTGAGCATGTTAAACGGGGGCCCGGCCACCTATTTCCTGAACGGCCTGGGGGCCGGCGCCAGCGTGACGGCCTACTGGCCCATCACCTACCCGGCGACCTTCGGCGTCAACTACGGTTACAGCATCACGGCGGGCAACGCCCAGGGCTGCAGCGCCAGCGCCGCCAGCCAGATTCAAACCGAGAGCCAGATCAGCGCGACGGCCAACAAGCTGGCGCCCACCGGTGGCGCCGTGACGGTCACGCCGAACGTGGTGACCCCCGGCAGCCTGGTGACAGTGAAGATCACCGGCTTCACCCTGGGCACGGTCGGCCAGGGGCCCAAGGGGACCTACGATGCCTGGCTCCAGCCCATCGGCAACGCGGACTTCGATCCCACCTGCGTCCGGCTGGTCAGGAGTGAGGTCAAACTCAACAACATCAGCGCCTCGGTCTATGTGGATCAGCTCTACTTCACCGGGCTCAACGGGTACCGCTCGAACTCGGCCGACTACGCCGCCTACACCTTCATCGGCCTGCGCGCCTGCGCTGCAACCATCCAGCCCTACCAGGAAGCAGCCAGCGGCACGCAGCAAAAGTGTAACAGCGACTACAGCCTCAACCGCATCGGCGTCGCCAGCGGCGGCACGTCATCGCTGGTGGTGACCATCGTGCCGGACAAGACGACGGTCAGCGCGAACGAGACGGTGCACTACACGGTCACCTTCTCATCGCCCACATCGCCGGTCGGCTATCCCAGCAACGGCAACCCGGCGGTCATCACGGTCAGCGTCCCCCCCGAGACGGCATACGTCTCCGGCAGCGCGACCGTGCTCCCGAATGCAGACCGGCAGTTCAGCAGCGACAACGGCAGCACGTGGACGGGCGCGGAGCCGACCAATCCGAGCACGGCGACCAATGTCCGCTGGGTGCTTCAGACGCAAATTGACGCCACGGTCACGCAAGTGGGCTATGACGTCATGACCGCCAGCACGTACTCTGGCGCCGCCCTATCCGCCACCGCCTCCGGCTCGCTGCTGGATGGCACGACGCTGACCAGCGCCTCGGCGACAGTCGCGCCCGCGCCGACCCCCACGCCGACGGCAACCCACACGCCCGCGCCCACTGCGACACCGACTGCCACCAACACGCCCGCGCCCACTGCGACACCGACTGCCACCAGCACGCCAGCACCCACTGCGACCAACACGCCCCCTCCGACCGAGGTAGCCCTGGTGGCCAACGACGACAGCCTGCAGATCGGTCTGAACGTTGCCACGACCACTGACGCGGTGGCCAACGACACCGACGCCAACGGCAACCTCGACCCCGCCAGCGCCACGGTGGGAACCGGGCCATCCCACGGCACGGTGGTCAACCACCGGAACGGCACCTTCACCTACACGCCGGCCCCGGGCTACATGGGGCCGGACCGCTTCAGCTACCGCGTCTGCGACGCGGCCCGGCTCTGCGACTATGGCCTGGTGATCCTCTACGTGGGCTGGGACCAGTTGCGCTGGACGGAGGAGACGACCTACGTTGCGTACGAGGACCTGAAGAACGTGGGCTGGTCTGACTGGGACTACAACGACTCCGTCGTCAGGATCAACATCCGCAAGGGCCTGGACGCGGCGGATCAACTGGGCGCGCTGGTGATCAATTACGAGGCCAAGGCGCGCGAGGCTGGTTACTACCACAAGTTCGCCCACGTGCTGCCCATCAAGGGGGGAGGCTTCTACCTGCTCGCCGTAGACAACCCATCAGGGGGCGCGGTGGTCCGCAAGAACACGACCTTCGGTGCGAACACCGACATCACGATCTTCAGCCAGACGCGCACCGCGCTGCCGCCGCCGGCCGGCTTCTTCGAGACCAACACGCGACCGGCGCAGACCGGCGTCATCCAGGGCTTCACCGCCTCGCTCACTGTCTACGTGAACGACCGATCCAGCAACCCGGACGCCGGCCTGCCGCCCATGCCGTGGGACCCATACATCGGCGTCTACAACACGAACCAGGAGGTTCACCTGCTGATCCCGGGGCGCCTGGATAACACGCAGACCGTCAACGCCGCATTCGACCGCACATCCCCCCTGGTGGGCTACGACCTGCCCCTGGCACAGACCTTCTCGCCCGGCTGGAAGTGGCCGGTTGAGACCAGGGGGATCTGGCTCGGCTATCCCCGGTACGTGGACTTCATCACCTCCGGTGGGACGGCCGCGGCCGATTGGTGGGCGACGGCCAATGCCGACGCCCGGTGGGTATGGCCGCCGGCCGCGGCTGCGGCAGCCGCCAATGGGGTGATCGCGCCAGAAGCGGTCGAGTCCCGCTACTTCGGCGGCCCTGTCCTGGCCGACCTGGACGACGACGGCAAGCTCGACATCATCGTCGGCAATCTGCTGAAGAACCAGGTGGAGGCCTATACGACCGACCTCCAACCGCTGGCCGGATGGCCGCAGCCGGTGGACGGCGCGGTGAAGGCCGCAGTCGCCGTGGCCGACCTGGACGGCGATGGCAAGCCGGAAGTGCTGGCGGGATCGGCCGGCGGGCAGCTCTACGCCTGGCACGGCGACGGCAGCCCCGTCGCCGGTTGGCCCGTGACCCTCGATGCCAGCTTCCGCGTGCTGGCGACCCCGGCCATCGCGGACCTGGATGGCGCCGGCGTGGCTGACGTGGTTGTGCCGCTGGCCAACGGCAAGCTCTACGCGTTCGACGCGGCGGGCCAGCTCAAGGTCGGCTGGCCGGTCAGCCTGGGCGATGTGGCCGACCAGTTCAACAGCCAGGTGATCAACAGCTCGCCGCGCATCGCCGACCTGGACGGTGACGGCAAGCCCGAGATCGTGGTCGGCTCCACCGACAAGCGCATCTACGCCTTCAACAGCGACGGATCGCTGCGCTGGACGTATAAGACGGGCGACCTGGTGCTGTCCACGCCAGCCGTCGCCGACATCGTCCCCGGCGTGCCCGGCCTCGAGACGGTGGTCGGCTCGGGCGATCGCTACGTCTACCTGCTCAACGCGGCCGGCGAGCTGATCTGGCGCCGCGGCACGGGCTGGACGGTGCGCTCCTCGCCGGTTGTGGCCGACCTGAACGGCGATGGCAAGCCGGAGATCATCATCGGCAGCGACGACGACAAGCTCTGGGCGTGGCACGGCGACGGCAAGCTGGTGGCCGGCTGGCCGCAGGCGACCGGCGCGGATGTCTTCTCGTCGCCCCGGGTTGGCGACCTGAACGGCGACGGCCGGCCCGAGGTGGTGGTCGGCTCCGATGATGCGAAGGTCTATGCCTGGCACGCCTTTGGCAGCTTCGTGCGCCGTTATCCCGAGATGTTCGCCGGCCTGCGCTCCACCTTTGACTTTCTGACGCACCTGGATGGCGCCATCCACGTCGAAGTGCGCAAGCTCTACGCCGACGCCCAGCCGCCACGGTTCGAGGTCGCCGCGCCGCCCGCAGATGGCGCCATGACCATGATCTACCGCTCCCCTCGCGCCATGGCCGACGTGGCCGAAGGGCTGATGCTCGGCTGCGCCGCGCACTTCGGCGAACGGATCGCGATCCGCCGCACCGATCTTTCCGGCGGCCAGGGCACGATGGTCGAGTTCACGCTGGAGAAGATCGGTTAATAAAGAGGGGAAGGGTGGCGGCCATGGACGAGTTGGAACTGCTGACCCGCAAACTGGAGCGCGAGCGCCGCGCCCGCGCCGAAGCAGAGGCGCTCTTGGAGCAGAAGAGCCGCGAGCTGTACCGCGCCAACGAGGAGCTGCGCAGCCTGACCGGTGAGCTGGAGCGCCGCGTGCAGGAGCGGACGGCCGCGCTGCAAGCCAGCGAGGCGCGCCTGAGCACCATCATCAACCTGACGGGCGACGGCATCATCGCCGTGGATACCGACCAGCGCATCCGCCTCTTCAGCGCAGCCGCCGAGCGCATCTTCGGCTACCAGGCCGCTGAGGTGCTGGGCCAGCCGTTGGCGCCCCTGCTGCCCGAGCGTTTCCGCGACAGCCATTCCGGCTTCCTGGCCGCCTACGTTCGCGAAGGCGCCACCGCGCGCCGCATGGGCGAGTTCCGCCAGGTATTCGGCCGGCGCAAGAACGGCGAAGAGTTCCCGCTGGAGGCCGCAATCAGCCGCTTCGAGGAGGGGGGCCGGCCGGTGATGATCGTCAGCCTGCGCGACATCACCGAGCGCCGCCAGGCCGAGGAGGAGATCCAGGCGTTGGCGCGCTTCCCCGGCGAGAACCCCAGCCCCGTGCTGCGTGTGGCCGCCGATGGCCGCGTGCTCTACTCGAACCGGCCCGGCCTGGCGCTGCTGCCCCCCACGACGGCGGGCGAACCGCAGCGCATCCCGCAGGACTGGAGAGCCGTCATCGGCGGCACGCTGGACAGCGGCCAAAGCGCCGAGCTGGAGTACGAGAGCGCCGGCCGCGTCTTCTCGTGCATCTTCGCGCCGGTGGCCGGCAGCGGCTACGTCAATATTTATGCGCGCGACATCACCGACCGCCGCCAGGCCGAGGCAGCCGCCCAACAGCGCGCCGCCGAAAATGCTCGTCTACTGGCACAGGTGCAATCCGAGCTGGCCGAGCGCACTCGCGGCGAAGAGATGCTGCACTACCGGGCCGCCTTCGAGACACTGGTGACCGACCTTTCGACCCGCTTTATCGCGCTGGCGCCGGCCGAAGTGGATGACGCCATCCACCAGGGGCTGGCCGCCATCGGCGGCTTCGCCGGCGTGGATCGCGCCTACGTCTTCACCCTCACCGACGCCGGCGCGACCATGCACAATACCCACGAATGGTGCGCCCCCGGCATCGAGCCGCAGCTCGCCAACCTGCAAGGCATCCCTACCGAGATCTTCCCCTGGTGGATGGATCGGCTACGTTGCGGCGAGAACGTCCATATCCCCCTTGTCGCCGAGCTGCCCCCGGAGGCCACAGCCGAACGCGAGATCCTGGAGCCGCAGGGCATCCAGTCGCTGATTGCCGTGCCCCTGACCCTGGGCCGCGAGGTGGCCGGCTTCTTGGGGTTCGACTCCGTGCGCACCGCCAAGACCTGGGCCGACGACGACATCGCCTTGCTCAGGATCGTCGGCGAAATCATCGTCAACGCGCTGGAGCGCCGCCGCGCCGAGGACGCGCTGCGCAAGAGCGAGCAGGTCTACCGGGCGCTGTTCGAGCGCACCAACGATGCCGTCTTCATCATCGGCCTGGACGGCCGCCACCTGGCCGTCAATCAGTGGGCGTCGGAGCTGTTGGGCTACACCGCCGAGGAGATGCTGGCGCTGACGGTGCGCGACGTGGTGGCGTCGCAGGAGTATGACAGCGCGGTCAATGTGATGGAACTGCTGCTGACCGGCAAACAGGTGCCGGTCTACGAACGCACCTTCCGCCGCAAGGATGGCACGCACATCCGCGTGGAGATCAACGTGGCGCTGGTGCGTAACGCCGACGGCACCCCGTTGCACATCCAGAGCGTGGTGCGCGACATCACCCAGCGCAAACAGGCCGAAGAGGCGCTGCGCCGGAGTGAAGAGTCCATCCGGGCGCTGTACGACATCGCCTCCGCCCAAACCTTGACCTTCGCTGAGAAGGTGCAGGCGCTGCTGGCCATGGGCGCCCGGCGCTTCGGCCTGGATATCGGGCTGCTGGCTCACATCGAAGGCGAGCGTTATCAGGTCATCGAGGCGCTTGCGCCAGGCAGGGCGATCCGGCCCGGCGACGTGTTCGAGCTGGGTCAAACCTACTGCCGCGAGGTGCTGCACGCCGGCGCCCCCATCGGCTTCGAGCACGCTGGCGCCTCCGAGTGGGCGGACCATCCCTGCTACGCCGCGTTCCACCTGGAGGCCTACCTGGGCACGCCGGTGGTCGTGGGTGACAGCGTCTACGGCACCCTCAATTTCTCCAGCCCGGCGCCACACCCCCAGCCGTTCAAGCCGTCCGACAAGGAATTCCTGCGGCTGATGGCGCAGTGGATAGGCGGTGAGATCGAGCGCAGCCAGAAGACCGAGCAGCTTCGCGCCTACGCCGCCGAGATCGAACGCGCCAACCAGGCGTTGGCCGAGGCGCGCGACCTGGCGTTGGAGGCGTCTCGCCTGAAATCGGAATTCCTGGCGACCATGAGCCACGAGATCCGCACCCCCATGAACGGCATCCTGGGCATGGCCGAGCTGCTGAACGACACACAACTGGACGACGAGCAGCGCGACTTCGTGGCTACCCTGCAAGAGTCCGGCCAGGCGCTGCTGACCATCATCAATGACATCCTGGACTTCTCCAAGATCGAAGCCGGCCGGTTGATCCTGGACTGCACCGACTTCTCGTTGGTCGCGCTGGTCGAGGGCGCGGCCGACCTGCTGGCGCCGCAGACGCGCCAGCGTGAGTTGGCGCTGATGACCTTTGTGGACCCCGCCATCCCGGCGCAACTGGTGGGGGACCCCGGCCGGCTGCGCCAGGTTATCCTGAACCTGCTGAGCAACGCCCTGAAATTCACCAAGCGAGGCAGCGTGCTGCTGCAAGCGGAACTGGCCGGCGACCAGGGCCACACCGTCACCGTGCGTTTCACCGTCGCCGACACGGGCATCGGCCTGTCGGAAGCGGACCGCCGGCGGCTCTTCCAGCCCTTCACCCAGGCCGATGGCTCCACCACGCGGCGCTACGGCGGCACCGGGCTGGGGCTGACCATCTCTAAGCGGCTGGCGGAGTTGATGAGCGGCGAGATTGGGGTAGCAAGCCAGCCGGGCCAAGGCGCCACCTTCTGGTTCACGGCGCACTTCGAACGCGGCGCGGCATCTCAGCCTGCCCTCCCTGCCCCAGCCGCCGACCTGGCGGGGCTGCGGGTGCTGGTGGTGGACGACAACACCGCGCACGGCCAAATCCTTCAGCGGTATCTCCAGGCCTGGGACCTCCGGCCGGTCCTGGTGGGAGGCGGCGCGGCCGCGCTCAACGCGTTGCGGGCGGCCGCAGCCGACCCCTTCGACCTGGTCATCACCGACCTGGTCATGCCCGAGATGGACGGCTTCGCGGTGGCGCGTGCCATCCAGCGCGACCCCGACCTGGCCGGCACGCCCCTGATCCTGCTGACCGCGTTCGACGAGCGCGGGCTGGGCGAGCAGGCGCTGGCCGCCGGCTTTGCGGCCTACCTGGTCAAGCCGCTGCGCCGCGGGCAGCTCCAGGAGACGGTCAGCGCCGTGCTGGCCGGCCGCCCCAGCGCGGGGCAGACCCGCTGGCGGGGGACGCCCGCGCCGGCGGCCGGCGACGGGGCCGCCCAACCGCCGCGCGGCCTGATCCTGTTGGCCGAGGACAACCCCGCCAATCGCAAAGTGGCGCTCGCCCAGCTCGACAAGCTGGGCTACG
The DNA here is from genome assembly GCA_016876015.1 of Chloroflexota bacterium. Taxonomy (GTDB): domain Bacteria; phylum Chloroflexota; class Anaerolineae; order CG2-30-64-16; family CG2-30-64-16; genus VGOD01. The sequence goes on along the minus strand of VGOD01000077.1, from coordinate 5,429 downwards.
ACGTGCGTGTGGCCGAGGACGGCCGATTGGCCCTTGAGGCGTATCGCCAAGCGCCGGACGCCTACTTCGTGATCCTGATGGATGTGCAGATGCCGGAGATGGATGGCTTCGCCGCAACGCGCGCCATCCGCAAACTGGAGGAAGAGAGCGGCCGGCACATCACCATCGTTGCGATGACCGCCAACGCCATGCAGGGAGATCGTGAAGCCTGCCTCGCGGCGGGGATGGATGATTACGTGGGCAAACCGGTCACCGCCCTGGAATTGCGCCAGGCCATCGAACGTGCAGCGACCATGACCGGCGGCTGAAGCCAAAGGTGCACGAGAGGATGCGGGCAGTCGCAATAAAACACAAAGACCAGCCCAACGCGGCACTGGGGATGCCACATTCGTGTGGGACGCCCGTCGTCCCCGTGGTAAAAACCCTCCTCCTGGCAGAGGATGGTTTTTGTGAGGGGGTAACACTGCTCCGTTGGTTCCACGGCCGTGAGAGCATTCCCCCGTACAAAGGCTGCTGTGAGAACTTCTCGCAGCAGCCTTTTCTTTTCAAGGTTCGGCAGCGCGTCCCACTGCTGTTGCAGACGGGTTAGCTGTCCTACAACGATCATTATCGCGCTTAGTTCTCCGGGTGTCAAATCCTGCAACTGGCTCTGCGCGCCGCGTTTCTCCTGCGCCAGCCGCTCCTCCGACAGCAGCCCATCCAGGTATAGTTCCGCCGCCCGGGCCAGCCGTGCCCAGATCTCGTCCCGCTGCCTGGCAATGTGGTCAACGTCATGCCCCAGCCGCCGGAGCACCAGGCGCTCCCAATCGGCCGGCACAGCCAGGGTCAGCAGCAGATCACGAAGTTGCGCCTCGACATCATCAGCCAGGACCGCCGGCAGCCGGCAGTCGGTGGCGTGCTGGAGCCGCCCGGAGCAAACATAGTACTGCCGGCCGTTCGCCCCGCCCTGCACCCGCATTGTACTGCCACAGCCGTCACAGCGCAACAGTCCCGACAGAATGTACTGGCGCGCGGGCGCCGCGCCGCGCTGCCGCGGGTTGCTGCTCAGCAGCCGGCGCATTTCCTGGGCCTTGTCAAACAGCTCCTGGCTGACCAGCGCCGGGTGTTGGCCAGGGTATAACGCCACCGGATCCTTGCGTTTGCGCTTTTGTCCCTTGCTGTCAACGCCGTAGTAGGGCACCATGCCGGTGTAGAAGACCCGCACCAGGATCTCGCGCAGCCCATCCTTGGTGAAGACGCCCGGCCCGTCGCGCCCCGCCTCACTTTTGGGACGCAACGGCAGCGCGCGGCCGTCTGGCAGCCGATGACGCGTTGCGTTCAGCTTCTCGGCGATGTCGCCATCGGAAAACTCGCCGGTCACGTACCATTCAAAGGCCAGGCGCACAGCCTCGCGCTCGACCGGATGCAGCGCCAGCCGCTTGCCGTCGCCCTGGTCTGGCCCGCCGAAGTTCGGGCAGTAGTTCGGCCCGTTCGGGTCTGTGCAATTCGAGCACTTTCCGCTACAATAGCCCAGGGGGATCGAGCCGTTCCACAGGCCCTCCCTGGCCCGCTGGTGTTTGCCCTTTGATGTCTCGGCGCTGAGGCGGTCAATGTAGATCTCTGCCAACGTGCCCAGGACCGCCAGGGCGAGCTTGCCCCAGGGTGTGGTGAAATCCAAATTTTCGACGACAGACACAAAGGCGACGCCACATTGCTGGAACCCTTGCAGCACCTTGAGTAAGCGTTCCAGTCGGCGGTAGAGCCGATCAATGGCATGCACAATCACCACGTCGAAGTGACCCGCCGCGGCATCGGCCTCGAGCTGGGCCAGGCTGGGCCTGTCGTCGCTGCGACCGGAGATGCCCGGATCGCTGTAGATGCGTGTGATCTGCGAGCCCCGGCTTTCGGCAAACTGGCGGATCAGCGTCTCCTGGGCCGCCAGGCTGTGCCCGTGCTCAACCTGGTCGTCCAGAGAAACACGGATGTAACCAACTGCATTCATCGGGTCTGACCTCCTCACATGAAGTGGCTGTAATGCCACTGTAGTGCGCCGGTCAGGTGTTGTCAAGGAGCTGCATCACATGCGCGATCACACGGGTTACGAACCAGAGGTCTTCGTTGCCTTCCTGGAAGGGCTGCTCACCGAGCACAATTGTAGCTATCGCCAGGCCAGCCTGGGCGCCGGGCTGGATCCCGGCGCGGTGCGCCGCTTGCTCAAGACCGGCGCCCGCCCCAGCACCGATAGCTGCATCGCCCTGGCGCACTACTTCGGCGCGCCGCCCAACACGATGCTGGCCAAAGCCGGCTACCAGCCGCGCGCCTACTATGACCTGAGCCTGGCCGACCCCAACGAGTACGCCACCGAGGTCAAGGCCGTGGCCCAGGAGTTGATGAAGATCGGCGACCCGGCCACCCGCGAACGGGTCTGTGCGGCCGTCGTGCGCCTGGTGCGCGAGATGTTCACGCTGACCGGAGCGCCGGCGAGCTGACAGGCCCGCCGGCCGTGTGGGTGTGGCGGTCGGCCCAAAGGCGCCGCGGCCAGGCGATCTGCTCTAGACGGCGGGTTCGCATAACTCGGCGCACTCCGGGTACCAGCGCCAGGCGACGACATGGCCGGCATCCACGGTGGCGGTGCGCAACAGCACCGTGGCGATTTGTTTGCGCTCCAGTAGCGTCAAGGCGTCCCACAGGGCGGCGAAATCGGCCAGCAACGCCCGCGCCTGCGCCAGGTTGATGTCGCTCCGCTCATCCAATGCCAGCGCGGCCAAACCGCGCTCGTAACTCCGCCGCTCGCGCAGGTAGATCTCGCGCCCCAACTCGCCGCGTTCGTAGCGCGCCTGGATGCTGGCAAAATGGCTGCGCAGCGTCTCCTGCTGCGCCACAATGGCGCCCAACCCGCCGGCCGCCAGGGTGTAGCCGATGACCGCATCACGCTGCGCTGGGGTCAGACGCAGGCCGCGCATCTGCGCGGTCAGTTCGGCCTCCAGGATGTCGGCTTTGACCGAGCGCTGCGCACAGGCATCGGAACGCCCCAGCCGCGTGGAGCACAGGTGGCGCCGCTCGTTGTCGCTGCCGCCCTGCGAGTGCAGCGGCGCGCCGCCGGTGGCGCAGTCGAGCCGGCCGCCCAGGACGTAGACCCGCGCCGCCCGCCGGGGCGCGCTCTTGCCGTGTTGGCTCGCATCGGTCCGCCCACGCCCCTGCGGCGCCTTTGACCGCGCCTGGCGAACCTGCCGCGCCCGCTCGAACTCAGCTTCGGTGATCAGCGCCGGGTGCAGCGCGACCGGGTTGATGGCCTGGGGCTGCCGGCGCTTGACCACCTTCTTGCCGTTGAACTCCGACCCCTTGTACGTCGCCACCCCCGTGTAGACCGGGTTCTGCAACAGATCGCTGACGAAGTCTTTGGTGAAAGGCCCCGGCGGTTGGCCCGGCCGCCCGCGTGAGCGCACCTGCACCGCAACGCCATCTGCGGTTCCGACCTGGTGTTGGTTGAGGGCATCAGCGATGTCGCGATCCGAGCAGCGTCCTGTGTCGTCCTGTCCGGCATCACCGGCGCCGGCAAGACGACCCTGGCCGCCGGCCTGGCCCACACGCGCCGGCGCTGGCTGCGGCTTTCCCGGATGGCATCCTGCGGACAACCGCAGACCACGACGGCGCGGCGGAGGAGCTTTGCCGGCAGGCCGGTCTGGCCGACTGGGGGAATGACGCCTGGACGGTCCGCTGGCGCCGCTGGGCGGGCGCACCCGGCCGCCGGGCGCTGGTGATCCTCGACGATGTGGTGGATGCGGCGCGGCTGGCGCCTATCGCCGGGGGCCCGCAGATGGCGCTGTTGGTGACGACCCAGTTCGGCGACGCGCTGGCAGCCGAGCTGGCGCGCTGGCTGCCGGGAGCGGCGATCCTGCGCCGGGAGATCGAGGGGCTGACGCCGGCCGATGCACGCGACTTGTGCGCCAGGGCGCTGGGGCGGCCGTTGAGCGCCGAGGATGAGGCCGGCGTGGCGCAGGCCGGCGAGCTGTTGGGCTGGTATCTTCTCAAAAATCCGGGGGAGTTGCTTGGCCTCTACCACACCTTGTCAAGGACGTTGCTCATAGACAAGCCGTGCCGAGTATGATAAGCTGCCATCATGGCTGAATCAAACACTTCTCCAGCGCCGGTTAGTCCGGTCGCGACCACGCCGCTGCCAGGGCTGGCCCAGATTGACCTGGACAGCATTCAAGATCTCGCAGGGGCGCGGCGCGCCATCGTGCAGTTGTTCAATCTGATCGAAGACCAGCAGACGCTGATTGGACAGTTACGCGACGAGATTCAGCAATTGCGGGACGAGAATAATCGGCTCAAGGGTGAGCAGGGTCGGCCGGACATCAAGCCGAACAAGCCGGCCCCGCCGCCGCCGGCCGGTGATCACTCCTCGGAAGCCGAACGGCGCCAACCGCGGGCATGGCACAAGCGGCCGAAGCGCGACCGCATCCCGATCAACCGCGAAGAGACGGTGCGGGTGGATCGCACCCACCTGCCGGCGGACGCCGAGTTCAAGGGCTATGAAGATGTCGTGGTGCAAGACCTCATCATCCAGACCGACAACATCCTGTTTCACAAAGAGAAGTACTACTCGCCGAGTGCGCAGAAGACCTATCTGGCCGCCCTGCCGCCGGGCTATGCCGGCCAATTCGGGCCGGGCCTCAAAGCCCTGGCGTTGGTGCAGTACCACGCTTGCCACGTGACCGAACCGAAACTGCTGGAGTTCTTCCACAACGTCGGCATCGTGATCTCGGCCGGGGAACTGTCCAACCTGCTGATCAAAGAGCAGGCGGTGTTCCACGCCGAAAAGACCGCCATCTACACCGCCGGGCTGGGCAGCAGTCCGTGGCAGCACTGCGACCAGACCAGCACGCGGGTGGACGGCGTCAATCAGCAATGCACCATCGTCTGTAACCCGCTCTACACCGCCTTTTTCACCACGGCCACCAAAGACCGTTTGAGCGTCCTGGCGGTGCTGCGCAACCTGGGGCCCCTCACCTTTCGGCTCAACGCCGAGACCTATGCGTTGTGCCACGTGTTGGGCCTGTCCCAACGGGTGATCCAGATCGCCCAGACCTGGCCGCAGGAGCAAGACCTCAGCGAAGCGGCGTTCACTGGCCTGCTGGACGCCTGTCAACCGCCGTTGGGCCCACAACAGCGGCGCCACCTCCTGGACGCGACGGCGATTGCGGCCTATCATCACCAAGTCGAGTTCCCGGTCATCCGCGTGCTGGTGTGCGACGATGCGCCCCAATTCAACTGGCTGACGGAGGCCTTGGCGTTGTGCTGGATCCATGAAGGCCGCCATTACAAGAAGCTCGCACCGTGCGTGCCCCGCCATCAGGAACTCCTGGCCGAGTTCAGCACGCAGTTCTGGGACTTCTATACCGAACTGTTAGGCTACCGCGCACATCCCAGTCCGGCCGCGAAAGTGC